>JBDSLU010000535.1:0-20840 GCA_039916225.1 Vicinamibacteraceae bacterium | reverse complement strand
CGCCAGGCTAGCCTCGAGGTCGCCTTCCCAACGATTCGGCCACGCAGCGTGCGGATCCCCGCTTGGGACCGCGTCTGTACGCAGCATCAGGTTTCCTCGACCACTCCTCGCTGGTCGTGCGTCCGCTCGCGCGCAACGTATACCGCATGAGGCGTTCGTCGATGTCGAAGTTCGTGCGCATCTGGACCTCACGAATGCGCAAAAGTGGCGTCCCAAGGCAGCGAACCCTTGCAATTCACCTGAGGCGCTGGCGTCGCCTACTTCACCCCCGGAGGGATCTGCACGTTGACGTACTCGAATCGCTGTGCGAGGTGCATCGTGGCGGGCCTGCCCTCACGCCCAGTGTCGATCTCGCGTTTCAGCGGCAAGCCGGCGCTCTTCGCGATCCAGACCTGCACATCGGACACGGCGGCGTCAGACGATTCGCTGCGCGTGCGATAGATCGTCGCAGCCACACCATCAACCGATTCGTCGCGCACCACCTGGCAGGAGTAGCTCTTCGCCCTGCGGAGGTTCTCCCGTTCCTCTTGCAATCGCGCCCGCGGGGTCGTGGGGCTGCGACTCCAGCGACCTTGCACCAGCACGTAGGACACGTCGCCGACGGTCACGGTCTCACTGGCGATCGTCCTTCCGGCGAGGGCCTGCGTCGTGAAGATGTGGTGCGGGGTGGTGGTCAGCTTGTCGTTCGCCGCAAGGACCGGCTCGCAGCCGGAGGGGGCTTGTGCGGCGACCCCCGCTCCCGTGCCCAGGCACGAGAGCGCCGCCACCCCGAAGAAAAACGTTCGCACGATGTCGCTCCGTTCCGTTGTCAGGTTGCAGCGCTCTCCAACGCAGGGCGCCAGTCATTGTAAATGACAAGCGTGTCGCCTAAGTGTCGGCTCGCCCGGATGCGCATGTAGCCTGTGAGGCACGAAGAGGTCGCCAACACCGACGACGGCTCAAGCGGATCGACACTGCGTCAGGCGGCGTGCGCACTTGCCGGTCAGGCTCCCACGCTCTACAGTAGCGGCATGAACGCGCACGTCACGCCCGAAACGGCCGAGACACCGAAGGATCTCGCCGCGACGCGCGGACGTGCCGTCGAGAATGCACCTCCCGGAGCCCTCACTCTCCAGCAGCGAGCCGCGATGCTTGGGGCGACACAGTTCCTCGGTGTCCCGCTGGAGCATTTCGAAAGCGGCGGCAGAGAGCAGCTCACTTATCTGTTACGGGCTGGCCTCAATCCACACTCGAAGGTCTGTGACGTGGGGTGCGGTGTCCTTCGCGCGGGCTATTGGCTGATTCATTTCCTCGACGCCGGCTGCTACTGTGGCATCGAACCTCACACGGCACGCCTGAAGATGGGCCTTGAGACAATTCTCGAGCAGGATATACGTGAGGCCAAGCGTCCTCGATTTGACGCGAACGCGACATTCGACGCTTCAGTGTTTCGCGAACGATTCGATTTCTTCCTGGCCTACTCGCTTTGGACTCATGCATCGAAACGACAGATTCGCATGATGCTGGATTCGTTCCTTCGCTGTTCTACGGATGACGCTGTGTTCCTGACGACATTCTTGCCGGCGTCATGGAGGTTTCAAGACTACGTTGAAGACGCGTGGCGCGGCACGAGTCACGAATCGAACGTCCCGGGGTGCATTCGCCATCGTCTATCGTGGATTAAGGCTGAATGTGCACTGAGAGAACTATCGGTGTCGCCACTAGGACGAGACACCAGCCATGACCAGTATTGGCTGAAGATTAGACGTCGTGCGACCGCCCCTGCGCGGAAGCGGCGATATCCGTACTGGTTGCGACGCTTGGTCGGTTCTGCGATTCCTGGAGCAATCCTGGCGAAGCGCGCGCGTGCGCGGCTGGGGGCGTCGAGCCGAGTGTCGTAGCCTACCGCCAGGGCGGCGAGCGTTGCGAACTCGACCGCGAGACCAGCGACGCCGTCGTCCGAAGGATGTGGTGGATCCATCGGGCGTTCGTGCCGCATGAGGACTCGGTGCCGCTGACTCAGCGCCGGAGGCGTTGAGTCGCAAACCGGGAGACCGGTGGGGGTAGCCAATTCCGCATCGCGGAATTGGCGTCCCCAGCGGGATTCGAACCCGCGTCGCCGCCGTGAAAGGGCGGTGTCCTAGGCCTCTAGACGATAGGGACGTCGAAGGCGAACGGGTGATTTTACCGCAGGATCGGCCCCCGACGCGAATGGCCACTTGGAGCGGGCGGATAGGACGTCGCCGGCACCGGATCGGCTCGGCCAACCTCGCGGGCGAGGACGCGGCCGTGCCAGACGAGCGCGGCGATGTTGGCGAGCGCCAGCAGGACGCTCAGGTCGATGCCCGTCAGCCGGCGCGGGACGGCCCAGCCGATGCCGTAGCCCAGGCCGTAGAACACGTTCATGTTCAGCGCGACGATGATGCTGATGGCGTAGAAGAGCGGGCGCAGCCCCGGTCGCAGTGCCGCCGCCAGCGCCAGCAGCGGTATCGCCAGCATCATGTGGTGCTCGTGGACGCCGACACCGAGCACGAAGAAGGCGTGGACGATGAAGGCGGCGCCGAGCGCGTGGACGGCGAGGTCGCGCGCGCCTCGAAGCCGCCAGAGCGCCCAGTCAGTCGTCGCCGCGATGGCGAGCGTCCCCAGGGGACGCGGGTTGGGCCAGCCAATCTCCTCGAGCGTCGACAGCGCCAGGATGCGACGCACCGGCGCCAGGTAGGCGGCGAGGAGGCCGACGCGCGGCACCTGGTACCAGGCGCGTAGCGCATAGGTGACCATCCACCAGACGTTGGCGGCGTTGCCCGAGAGGATGTCGCGGCGGCCGTAGAACGAGCCCGAAGGCCAGCCACATGTTCGGCAGGGCGCCGGCCAAAGCGAACGGCAGGACGATGATCGCCGTGGCAGCCGCGAACCCGGTGGCCGCCGACAGCGCGGCGCGGACACCGTCCGTCCGCCACGCCGCGAGCGTAAGGATCGGCGCGAGCACAGGATCCCTTGCGGCTTGGTCAGCATGGCGACCGCGAAGGCGGCGCCGGCGAGCTCGGGCCAGCGTTTGCGCCGGAACCTCCGCGCTCACTGAATTTCGAGCACGTCGCGCGACGGCAGCGCCGGGAACGGGGCGTGCGGCTCGGCCTGGTACCAGTAGGCGACCGAGGCGATGTCGTCCTGCAGCGGCAGGTAGCGCCCGCCGCTTCGCCAGCCGAGCGCCTGGATCGTCACGCGCAGATCCTTCTCGAAGCGGATCGGATCGGTGATGTGCCAGCGATACAGGTCGAAACGCTGCTGCGACTGATAGAGCCCGTCGGGTGCGCTGACGTAGCTCAGCCCGGAGTAGGGCGTCGAGAACGGCTGATAGCGATGCGTGGTCTGGTTCTCGAAGTTGTAGGAGCCGCCGAAGTAGTCCTCGGTGCCGGTGCCGACGATGGTGGCGAAGTCGGTGTCGCCGTCCATGAAGAACTTGATCTCGCCTTCGCCCCACCAGCCACTGTTGTTGACGCCCCACGACAGGTGCGTGCCGACGTAGTGGCCCTCGCCCTTGAGCCCGTCGAGGATGGTGTAGACCTGCTTCGATGGCACCGGATTGGTGCGCCGGAACTGGGCGTGGAAATACGCCGTGTCCGCGGCGATGTCGGTAAGCGCGTAAGTGACCTGGTAGTAGAGCACCATCTCGTTGGCGTCGATGTTCTCGACGGTCATCCGCGCCGACTTGCGGAACGGCATGACCCAGTAACTGTTGAAGGCGCTACCGGGATTGACAGTCACCGCCAGCGAGTTGATCTGGCTGTACTTGCCCCAACCCGAGGCGAAGAAGTCGCCGAGCGGCACCTCGATCGACGGCGTGGTCTCGCCATCCCAGTAGACGCGCAGGATGGCGAAGCGCCAGTTGCCGGTCGGCGTCAGCCAGATGTGCTGAATGGCGCCCGGCCCGGGGATATCGGCCATGGTGAAGGTCTGACCGGCGGCGATCTTCACCGACGGCGACAGCTTCCAGCCGCGGCCCAGCTCGCGCGCCGCGTTGGCGCCGGTGCCTTCGGTCGCCTTGCCGCCCTCGCCTTTGGCGCCGGTGAAGTTCTCCGGGCTGATCGAGCGGGTCTTGGCTTTGGACAGGCGCGGCAGATCGCCGACGCCGGTGGTGATGCCGTCGAACGGCCGCGGCGTGGGCGCGGCCGGCGCCTGTTGGGCCTGTGGCGCGGTGGTGGCGACGAGCGAGACGAGAATCAGGGAGGTGGCGGCGAGCAGCAGTTTCGGAAATGGGCGCATCGGGGGCTCCAGGGTCGGCCCGGAGTCTACTGCGAGTCGCGGCTCTGCCGCCCCTTGAACGCTCAGGGCAGCGGCGTGGCGAGCAGGTTGGTTCCGGCCGCCCAGATCGCGCCGCCGGCGTTCCAGTACATCGCCCGTTCGACGACGATCTGGGCCAGGGGCGCGGTGTCGATGCTCTCGACGAGCACGCCGAAGCGTGTCTCGGCGAGCGCGGCGATCGCGTGCATCGGCACCGTAGTCCGGCTGTTCGCCGGCAGGTCCAGCGTCACGGACGGAGCCGGCAGGGGCAGTTCCGTCGGAGTCGTTGGCAGATCGCGCAGCGCCGTGACCCGGACCCGGCCGGCCGTCGCCGAGGTGTTGGCGATGAGCACGAACGTCTGCGCCTGCCGGGTGCCGCCGGCTTCGCCGTCGGCCAGCATCCAGCGGGTGGCGGTCGTGGTGGTCCCCGGCGAGTTGTGGGCTTCCGCCCAGAAGGCCGGGGTCACCGCCGGTCCCGGGAACCACATGGAGCGCTCGACGACGATCGGCACGGCGTTGGTCGAGGTGATGGCGCACGACACCGAGGCATTGGCCAGGGCTTGGCCGAGCCCCGGGAAGGTCTCGCCGTCGACGTAGATGGTGCGCCGGCTCTCGGCCGCCACGGCGTAGGTCTTGGTCAGCACCGTGCCATCCGTGCGCAGGTAGCGCACCTCGACGTCGGCAGCGGTGGTCGTGGGATTGGCGAGCAGGATGAAGAGATCGAAGAAGTCGCCGGTGGCGCCTTCGGCCAGGAACCAGTGGGTCGACGTCGCCGTGACGCCGGCGCTGGCATGACCGGCGGCGAACGGCTGGCCGCCCACGCTGCGATACATCGCGCGTTCGACCAGGATCGGCAGCGTGGCGGTGATGGCGGCGGAGACATCGGTGGCGGCGAGCTCGGGCGCCTGTGCGTTGACCGGCAGGGTGACCCGCGAGTGCGCCGGCAGCGTGTAGGCGCGCTCGATCGGCGCCAGCGGCGCCGGCCGCAGATAGCGGACCGTGGCCGTGACGGCTGCGTCGCCGGGATTCTGCAGCAGGTAGAAGAGCGAGAACGAACCGGTGGCTCCCTCGGCGAGGAACCACGATGTGGCCGGTGTCGGGCTGGCGCGCTCGGCGTGGGCGCCA
Organism: Vicinamibacteraceae bacterium; assembly: GCA_039916225.1. Lineage (GTDB taxonomy): Bacteria > Acidobacteriota > Vicinamibacteria > Vicinamibacterales > Vicinamibacteraceae > JBDSLU01. The sequence continues at coordinate 15,458 of JBDSLU010000535.1, read as the reverse complement.
TACTCGGTGGCGTCCCAGCTCATGGTCCGCTCGCTGATGAGCGGCGCGCTCGACTCGACCACCGTCGCGAAGGACGGGGCGTGCCCGGCGATCTCGTCGACGAAGACCGTGCGGCGGGCGCCGGCTGGCACGTTCACCGAGACGGCGCTGGCGGTGCCGTCGTCGCCGTCGAGGCGCAGGACGGCGGTCGCGTCGGCGAGGCCCGGATTGGCGATGGCCAGCCGGGTCTTGAAGAACGCGTTGTCGGCGCCTTCGGCGAGGAACTGCCGGCTGGTGCCGCGCGGGTGGGTTCCGGCGGCGAGCTCCTGCAGATTGGTGCGACCGTCGGCGTCGGGATCGCCAGTGGGACCGTTGTTGCCGGAGGCGGTCGTGAAGTCGAGCCCCATCGCCACTTCCCACCGATCATCGAGACCGTCGCTGTCGCGGTCGAGCCGTGAGAGGAGATCGACCGCGTAGATGTCGGCGATGCCGTTGTCGCCGGCCCCGTTGGGCAGCAGGGCGCCGTCGGCGGCGCCGAAGAACAGAGTCGTGCCGGCGTCGTCCATCGGGCTGGCGACGAGCGGGTCCGGCAGCGGCAGCGGCACGCCGTAGGCGGTGTCCAGCAGATAGTGCACGGTCGGCGGCGCCGGCGTCGTGCAGCCAGTGTGGCTGTAGACCAGGCGACGGCCCGCGGCGTCCGACGCGACCGATTCGACCATCCCGCTGAGCAGCGGCACGATCCGTCCTGTCAGCCGATCGTAGCGGTCGATGCGGCGGGCGGTGTCCACGCAACCGAAGGCGATCGTCGACGGGTAGATCAGGGTGCGGCCATCACGGAACGCCGGCCGAAGGAACGTCCGCGAAGAAGGGACGACGGCAGGGAAGCGGCGGACGACGCGCGCCGAGGCGATGTCGTATTCGAGCACCGACCCCCGAATCTCGTCGGGCTGAAAGACGTTCTCCTGCACGTTGAGGTAGACCGTCCGGGCATCCGGCGTGAAGCCGATCGAGGCCAGCGGGCGGCCGTTCTGGATGTCGAGCGGAGCCGATGTGACCGGGGCGCGCGCCGGCAGGGTCGAGGCGGGCGGATTTCCATCGATGATCGGGACGAAGGTGTTGGCGTCCAGGTCACGCAACACCCAGAAGGTGCTGGCGGCGGCCAGGTCGCTGAAGCCGCCGGCGATGACGGCGAGATGGCCGTCCGGGCTGAGCGCGGCCCCCCAGGTGACGTCGTCGGCCGGCGTGCCATCGGGGCGCCCCGAGACCAGCGTGGTGACGCCCGTCAGCAGGTCTTTGCGGTAGTACTGGAACTGGAAGCCGGCACCGCCGCGCAGGCTGGTCGCCTCCGAGAAGAACAGCACGTAGCGGCCGTTGCCGGCGATCTGCACGCCGCGGCTGAGGCCATTGGCCTGGCTGTTGCCCGTGCCCGTGCTCACCCGCGTGACCGTGAACGCGCCGGCTTCGTCGAAGATGCCATCGCCATCGGCGTCGCGGTCGCGCAGGTAGACGTCGTAAGTGTCGTTGGTGTCGCCGGCGATGATCGGCGTGGCGGTGGTGAACAGCACGAACCGCCCGTCGGGCGAGATGTCGGAGCCCTCGAAGAGGTCGCCATTCTGCTGGTTCTCGGGCCCCGACGAGACGCGCACCGTGCCGACCGCGCCCGGCTCGTCGAAGACGCCGTCGCGATCGGTGTCCCGGTCGCGCACGAACAGCTGAGCGCCGCCATTGCCGGTGCCAGCCACGAGGTTGGTGGCGGTCGAGACGAACAGGACGGTACGACCGTCTGGCGTCACTTTCTCGAACTGGCTGGGCGCGTTCGCCTGCGTGCCGCCAGTGGAGACACTGAGGCGGACCGCGGGGACGGGCTGCGCGGCGATCGTCGACGGGACGAGGACCGCCGCCAGCGCGATGCGGCGAATGTGACGGAGCATGGACAGCCTCCCAGCAGTGCGGCGCAAGGGGGGCGCGCCGGTCCGTCCAGTGTAACGACCGGGCGTGCCAGATGGGGACAGTTGTCGCGCCCGGCGAATCCTCCCCCGGCCCCCCCGGCCGTCAGGGCACCGGTGTCGCCAGCAGGTTGGTCCCGGCCGCCCAGACGACCCCGCCTGCGTTCCAGTACATGGCGCGCTCGACGACGAGCTGCGCCAGCGGCGCGGTCTCGATGCTTTCCACGATCACGCCGTAGCGGACGTTGCCGAAGCCTCCAGTCGCGTGGAGCGGCACGGTGGTGCGGCTGTTCGCCGGCAGGTCGACGGTGACCGTGAGCGGTACGCCAACCGAGGGGTCGAACGGCGCCGGCGTGTCCGGCAGCCGCGTCAGGCGCACCCGCCCGGGGGTCGAAGAGGTGTTGGCGATCAGCACGAACGTCTGCGTGTCGCGCGTGCCTCCGCTCTCGCCATCGGCGAGCACCCACCGCGTCGCCGTCGCCGTCGTTCCGGCGGAGTTGTTCGCTTCCGTCCAGAAGACAGGCGTGATGGCCGGGCCGGGGAACCACATCGAGCGCTCGACGACGATCGGCACGGCGTTGGTCGAGGTGATGGCGCACGACAACGTCGTGTTGACCAGGGCCTGGCCGACGCCGGGGAACGTCTCGTCATCGACGTAGATCGTGCGCCGGCTTTCCGGGGCCACCGTATAGGTCTTGGTCAGCACCTCGCCGGTGGTCAGCAGATAACGGACTTCGACCTCGGCGGCGGTGCTGTTCGGATTGGCGAGAAGCACGAACATGTCGAAGAAATTGCCGGTGGCGCCTTCGGCCAGGAACCAGCTGGTCGCCGCGGCCGTGACACCGGCGCTGGCATGGCCGGCCGCGAACGGCTGGCCGCCGACGGTGCGATACATCGCCCGCTCGACGAGGATCGGCACGTCGGAGGTGATGGCCGCGGAGACGTCGGTGGCGGCGAGCTCTGGCGCCTGCTCGTTGACCGGCAGCGTCACCCGCGCGTGCGCCGCCACGGAGTAGCTGCGCTCGATCGGCGCGAGCGGCGCCGGCCGCAGGTAGCGCACGGTGACGATGGCGGCGGCGCTGCCGGGGTTCTGGAGCAGGTAGAACAGCGAGAAGGAGCCGGTCGCGCCCTCGGCCAGAAACCACGACGTCGCCGGCGCCGCGCTGGCCCGCTCGGCGTGGGCGCCGTACTCGGTCGCATCCCAGCTCATGGTGCGCTCGCTGACCAGCGGCGCACTGGAATCGACGACGGTGGCAAAGGACGGGGCGTGATCGCCCACTTCGTCGACGAACACCGTGCGGCGGGCGGCGGCGGGCACGTGGACGTTGACGGTCTTGGCGGTGCCGTCGTCGCCATCGAGTCGGACGACGGCCGTGGCGGCCGTCGTCCCGGGGTTGGCAATGGCGAGGCGCGTCTTGAAGAAGGCGTTGTCCGCGCCCTCGGCCAGGAACTGCCTGGCGGTGCCGCGGGGATGCGTTCCGGCGGCGAGCTCCTGCAGGTTGGTGACCCCGTCGGTGTCGGGATCGCCTGCCGCGCCGTTGGCGCCGGCGCTGCTCGTGTAGTCGAGACCCATCGACACCTCCCAGCGATCGTCGAGACCGTCGGTGTCGCGATCCAGCCGCGACACCAGATCCACCGCGAAGACGTCCGACACGCCATTGGCGTCGGCGCCGGCCGTGAGAATCGTGGCCTCGGTCGTGTCGAAGATCGCCATCGTGCCGGCCGCGTCCATCCAGCCAGCCCGGACCGGGTCCGGCATCGGCAGCGGGACGTCGTAGCCGGCGTCCCAGAGGAACGTTCCGCTCGGCGTCGGCAACTCTCCCACGCAGTTCCCCTGATGCCAGTAGAGCAGTCGGCGGCCGTCGAGGCTCGACGCCGGCTGGCCGATGCCTCCGCCAACCAGCTGCGTCACGCGTCCGGTGCGCCGGTCGTAGATGAACCGGCCGCGACCCTCCGGCGGGCACGATCCGAGCGTGCCGGCGGCTTCCGCGTAGGCGATCCCGATGCTCCGATCGATGTTGGCACGGGTCCCGGCCATGAATTGGGTGTCGTCGATTCCCGGAAAGGAACGGACGATCTGGCTGGCGGCCACGTCGTAATCGTAGATGGCGCCGGAATGGTTGACGAAGCTGCCCAGGATACCGGTCGTGGTCGCCGCGACCAGCAGCCTCACGCCGTCTGGCGAGAACCCGATCACCTTGCTGTTGGTAATGATCAACGGATCGGCCACGCGCGGCGCTCGCGGCTCGGTCACGGGCAGGGCGGAGGGGGCCGTCGACGGCTGCGCGATCGGCACGAAGGTGTTCAGCGTGAGATCGCGCAGGACCCAGCGCGCGCCGGCCGGCAACGGGTCGGGGTCGACGAACGCGCCGGCAAAGGCGGCGTAGCGCCCGTCTGCGCTGAGCACGGCGGACGAGGCGTTGGTGTTCCCCGGTGTGCCGTCGGGCCTGGCCGTGACGATGGTGGTGACTGTCGTCAGTCGATCCTTCCGGTAGAACTGCGCGGGCACGCTGGCGATGGGGTGGAGGTTGCTGGCGCGCGAGCTGAACAGGATGAAGCGAGCGTCCGGCGTCATCGATGGCGTGAAGCTGTCGGCATTGGTCTGCGCGTTGCCGGTGCCGGTGCTGACGCGCTCGACGATCACCGCTCCTGGCTCGTCGAAGATGCCGTCCCCGTCGGCGTCGCGGTCGCGAAGATAGACATCGACGACGCCGTTGGTGTCCTCGGGGACGAGCGCGCCGGCGGTGACCCACAACACGAAGCGCCCGTCCGCCGACATCTGCGACGCGGTGAAGCCGTCCGGTGATTGCTCGCCGGCCAGTCCTTGGTTGACCCGGATCGTCGCGGCCGCGCCGGCCTCGTCGAAGATGCCGTCGCGATCGGTGTCGCGATCGCGGATGAAAATGTCGTCGTGGGTGTTGGTGTCGCCGGCGACGAGGTTTGTCGCCGTCGAGCTGAACAGGACATGGCGCCCGTCGCGACTGACGGCCAGCGTCGCGCTGTAACCGTTGGCTTCGGTGCCGGCGGTCGACACGCTCAACCGGACGGGAGGAACGGGCTGCGCCGCGGCGATCGTCGGCGAGATGACGATCGCCGCAAGCAGGGCGGCGTAGGCGAGACGAACCATGGACGACTCCCGGGAACGGCGAGGGGGCGCCGGCGTGCCTACTGTAACGACGGACGCCGCTTTCCGCTACAGCCGGCACACGGTCCAGGTTGCCGCCCGCGGCAACGGCCCTAGTTCGCCGCGGCAACCTTCGTGGAGCTCGGAGGGCGTCCGAAGCGGGACGCGGTCAGCTTCACGTCGGCGCGGGCCCATGCCTTGTCGAGACGTGCCTTCACGAGCGCGGCGTCCGCCGTCTTCTTCTGCGCGACCAGCGCCTGATGCAGCCCGAAGAGCGACCAGCCCGACTCGCGGTTGCGCCTCAGGTCCTCCCAGTAGACCGTCTCCGCTTCCTCCGGCCGACCGGCCTGCAGCAGCACGGCACCGAGTGCGAGGCGCGGCGGGAACATGAACTCGCTCGGCTCGGTGTAGACCAGCGCGTCGTCGAGACGCACCGCCCGCTCGAGCGCGGAGATCGCCGTGCCGTAGGCGCCGCGCGCCGCAGCGATCTCGCCGGCCAGCACGTGCGGCGCGATACCCAGGATGGCGCGTCCGCTGTTCGGCGAGAACATCGGGCCGTCGAGCGACGGATGCTTCATCTGGGCCCGCAGCGCGACGAGCTCCTTGTCGGCAGCGGCGAGCTGGTTCTTCGCGACGAAGGCGAGGCCGCGCACGTAGTGCCACGCGCCGAGCAGGAACGCGCTGCCAGCTGGCGGCTTCGGCTGCTTCAGGATCTCGTCCCATTTGCCGAACCGGGCCAGCGCCCAGTACGGGACGACGCGGAAGCCCGCGGTGATCGGGATCTCGGCCAGGGCCTTGTCGTCGATCTTGGCCGCCACCTTGCGCGCCGCATCGAGCGCCGCCTTGCTCTGCCCGTCCGCGGTCGCGGCGAACCACAGGAAGTGGATGTTGTGCGGGTAGTAGGCCATCGGATAGAGGCCCTGTGCCCGGCACTGCGTGATGTAGCTCTCGTCGGCCGCGATCGCCAGCTCGTTGCTCTTCATCGCGTCGGCATAGCGACCGACCCGCTGGTAGATGTGGCCGGGCATGTGGACCATGTGGCCGGCGTCGGGCATCAGCGGCTGCAGCGCGTCGGCGGCGGTCTCCGCTTTCTCCGCGGCGACCGACTCCATCAGGTGGATGTACATGTGCAGCGCGCCCGGGTGCTTCGGACTTCGACGGATGACGTCTTCCGTCAGGGCGACGATCTCAGCGGTGCCGGCGTGCGGCCGGCCGTCGCGCATCCAGTAGCCCCACGGCCGCAGGTCCATCATCGACTCGACGTAGAACGTCGCGATGTCCAGGTCGTCGGGGAACTGCGTGTGGACGGCGCGCATGGCGTCCGCGTAGGCCTGGTTGTTGGCGTCGCGGTGCTCGGCCTTGCCCGAATAGCGGGCGTCGAGCGCCTTGATCAGGGCCTGTTCGCGAGGCGACGCGGTCGAGGCGAGCGCGAGCGCCTTCTTGATCAGCTCGTCGGCGTGCGGTTCGTCGTTCGGCTCCATCATCGCGTTGATGTTGGGGCCGAGGACGAGCGCCTGGCCCCAGTAGGCCATCGCCAGGGTCGGATCGAGCCGCGCCGCCTCGCGGAAGGCGCGCCGCGCCTCGGCGTGGTTGAAGGCGAAGGCCAGGTTCAGGCCCTGGTTCATGAACCGCTGGGCGTCGGGGTTCTTCGTCGACACCGGGAAGGTGTGCGCGCCGAGCGCCTGGAGGCGCGGGGCCAGTTCGCCGTTGGGACCGGGCTGGGCGGCCTGTTCCGATACCTCGTAGTGCTTGTGGGTGGGGGCGGCGGTTGCCGGCCCCTTGGTGGTCTGCGCGCCGACGACCGAAGCGAGCGAGCAGGCCGCGGCGGCGAACAGCAGGGTGCGTGACATCGAAGACTCCTCCGGAACGCGGGGCGGACCCGCGAAGAGCCTACGATGCCGCGCCTGCCCCCTCGGTGTCGAGGGTCCGTCGCCGGCCGGGGCGTCAGGCGCGGACGTCGATGATCCGGCCGGTCGGCGCGGCGGACTGCTCGATCAGGGCGATGGTGGCCTGGGCCTGTTCCCGCTCGATGCGGAGCGTCTTGGCCATGACCGCCGTGGTGCGCTGCACTTCCTGGGCGGCGGCGGTCGATGCGGTGATGTCGGACACGTTCATGTGGGATTCTCCTCGGTCGACCGCGACACTCAGTCGCGCAGGATGGTCCGCGCGGCTTCGCGCGAGTTCGATTCGGCCAGCTCGGTCCAGCGCGCAGCCCCGCGCCGGCTCATCGTCTTGTCGTGGTACATGCGGCGGTCGGCCACCGCGAGCAGCGCATCGAAGGCCCGGCCGTCGGCCGGGTAGACCGCGGCGCCGACGCTGATCCGCAGCGGCATGGCCTCGCCCGGCGCGGCCTCGAAGCGCAGCGCCGCCACCTGGCGTTTCAGCTCGGCGGCGCGGCGATCGGCCTGATGCACGTCGCAGTTGGCCAGCAGCACGACGAACTCGTCGCCGCCGTATCGCGCGCACACGTCATTCGGACGGACGGCCTGCGACAGCACCCGCGCCACGACCTTGAGCGCGCGATCGCCGGCCTCGTGGCCGTAGGTGTCGTTGACGTCCTTGAACTTGTCGACGTCGATCATCAGCACGGCGAGCGGTTCCTGCTCGTGGGCGGCGCGGGCCAGCGCATGGTCCGCCCCAGCGACCAGGCCCCAGGAATTGGCCAGCGAGGTCAGCCGGTCGGTGAGGGCCGCCTCGTGCGTCCGTTCGTAGCGCAGCGCGTTCTGGATCGCCGACGAGACGATCTCGGCGACGCGCTCGAAGATGCGCCGCTGATCCTCGGCATAGGTGCCGCGCCGCTCGTGGTACGCGGCGAGGGCGCCGTAGGTGCAGTCGTCGACGCGCAGCGGGCAGATCAGGACCTCGACGACGGCCGAGGTCCGCGGCGGCAGGCCGTCGCCGCGCCGGGCCGGCACGCCGGCCGGCAGCGCCGTCACCAGCGAGCGGCCATGCTCGAGCACCCAGGCGACCGGGCCTTGCACGAACTCGCTGGCGATCGTCGTGGCCGGATCGGCGGCATCGCGTGCGCCCATCCAGCGGCAGGTCGTCCTCGCCGACTCGACGTCGTGCAGGAACAGCGCGCAGGTCGAGAACGGCACCAGGCCACCGAGCCGCTCGCGCAGTTGCTGCATCGCATCGGTGACGGTGAGCGTGGCGCCGAGCGCCTGCGACAGGTCGTAGAGGCCGTAGACCTCGCGCTGCGCGTGCGCGATATGGGCGACCGCGTTCGGCGACGTCGGCCGGTCGGCCCCACCGCGAAGGTCGAGGTCGGCAACCGTGAGCGGCGGGGCCAGCTCGGTTTCGATCGCCTGGATCGCCGCGCCGAGCCCCTGGAAGCGCTCGACGAGGTCGGGGTCCAGGCTGCGCCCGGCGTCTTCGGAGAGCCGCGTCAGCGACGACTGCGGAGTCGCCGACGCTTCGCGCAGCAGCTCGTCGTAGCGATCGACCAGCGCGACGATCCGCGAGCCGAGCGGGATCGTCTCGCCGATCAGGCCGGCGGGGTAGCCGCCGCCGTCCCAGCGCTCGTGGTGACCGAGGATCAGCGGCGCCACCGGCGAGGGGAACGGCACCGCGTGGATGATGTCGGCGCCGACTTGCGGGTGCAGCCACAGCTTGCGCCGTTCGTCGTCGGTCAGGACGTCGCGCTTGGCGAGGATGTGCTGGGGGACGGCCAGCATGCCGATGTCGTGCAGCATCGCAGCCGTGGCGACCGCCTGGATTTCGGCGTCGTTCAGGCTGCAGGCCCGGGCGAGCATGGAGGCGTGCCGCTGCAGCCGGCGCAGGTGCAGGCGCGACCCCTGGTCGGCGGCGTCGATGGCCAGGGCCAGCGCTTCGACCGTCGCGAGATGCAGGTCGGACAGACGCTGCACCGCCAGCTGCTGCTGATCCATCCGCTCGATGTAGGTGCGGTAGGCGCGATATCCCAGCCCGAGCGAGAGGGCGCCGAACGGCGCCAGCCACATCAGGGATCGCTCGACCGAGGCGACGGCCAGCCCCGCCGCGGCCGCCCCGAAGACGTGCGCGATCCAGCCGCTCAGCACGTGGCGCATCCACAGGCTGAAGAACGGCTGCTTGCCAGCGGCGGCGATCGCCCCGGCGACGACGCCGGAGTTGACGACGTAGTAGGTTGCCGCCGCCGCGCTCAGCGCGAGCGCGTCGGCGCGCAGGTTCCACGGGCCGACGTGGCCGGCGACCACGCGCAGCACCAGGTCGGTCGACGCCATCGTGACGGCCAGCGCCGCCATGTTGAACACCGTCCGATGCCAGGGATTGCGCGCCCGGAAGGTATTGAAGGTGGTCTGGCTCCAGGCCGCCACGATGGCGATGATGGTGGCGCTCTGCCCGTCCAGGATGATCAGCGAGGCGAAGTTCGCCGCGAAGGCCAGCGACATCGTCAGCGGCTGGTGGTTCAGCGCCGCCGGCATCGGCACCGACACCTTGAAGATCGAGGTGAGGACGGCGAGGATCAGCAGCGCCCCGAACGTCGTCGGCTGGGTGAACTGCAGCCCGCCCGCCGCGGAGGCGGCCAGCCAGACACCTGCCGCCGCGATGGCGAGGACATAGACCCGGGCGACGAGGGGGAGCGACTTCATCAGGGCAGGGGTCGGCCGCGAGTCGCGACACGAGACCCCTGGTTCAGGGAATCGGCACGGCGGGCCGACGGGAGAAGGTACGGAATGCCGCGCCGTTGCCCGTGTCCGCCCAAGTGTTCGCACGGCTGCCACGCGGCGTTGCTATAGTGGGAGTCCGTGAGACAGTGGAAGTGAAGCCATGATCGCAGGAAAGCGGGGCAGGCGCGGCGCCGTGACGGCCCTGGCGCTCGCCTTGATGGTCGGGGCCCCGGGGGCGAGGGTGCCCGGGCAGACGCAGACACCGGCGCCAACGCCGTGGCCCTTCCAGCTGGAGTGGGACCACGACGGCGATGGCCTGCGTTACTACCAGCTGTGCGTCAACGGCCAGTGCTCGATGCTCGAAGCATGGCGGGGCGAAGGCACCCAGTGGCGGGCGCTACTCCCGGTCCTGCCGCAGGGCGAGTACCTGCTCGTCGTCCAGGCGTGTGGCAGCGACGCATGCCTCCCCAATACCCCTGACCTCGCGATCCGCGTCCTGCCGCCTTCGCGCGACGGCTCGCCGATCGACGTGCTGCCGGGGCCGGACGACGACGACGAAGACGACCACTAGCGCACCCGCACACGCGTGTGCGGATCCCGCGCCCATTCACGGTCTGCCGACGGCAGAATCTGCCAGGTTGAAAAAAGGTTCCCCGCGGGCAGAGTATCCCCGGCTGCTCTGAGCCGAGGGCCTGCATTTGGCCGGAAAGCACGGCATCGGCCGCATCACGTCGAGCTGGCACACCCTTCGCTACTGTGTCGGCCAGCCGTCGATGTTTTTTGCCAACCATTTCTTCGAACCGGTTCCGCGCCATCTCGCGCCGCCACCCGGCACGCTGTGGACGCTGATTCATGAAACCGAAGGCTCGGTCTCGGTCAACGTCGGCGCCCACCCCCATGGCTACGAGCTGCGGCTGGTCCTCAACCAGCAGTTCCTGCGCTCGCGAGTCCACGAGTCGCTGACCGGCGTCCTGGCCGACGCGACCGACACCCGCACCCGGTTCGAGATGCTCGGTTTCTGCGAAGTCGAAGCCTCGATCATCCACTGACGGTGCGGCTCGAACGGCCGCGATCGCCCGCGGTCGACCGGCGCTATTCCGACAGCGTCGACGACTTGGTGTAGGAGTCGAGCAACAGCTGCTGGCTGTTGACGGCAACCGAGCCCGGGCCGGCGGCGGCCCCGGCAGCGACGTAGGTCCCGTCGCTCTGCAGCAGGTAGGCCCGCTCGGTGTCGCGCAGCAGCGAGTCCAGGACCACGTTGCGCAGGTGCTGGCGCAACTCGGGATCGCGAACCGGACCGAGTACCTCGACCCGCCGATCGAGGTTGCGCTCCATCAGGTCGGCGCTGCCGATGAAGACGTCGGGCTCGCCGCCGTTCTCGAAGTAGTAGATGCGCGAGTGCTCGAGGAACCGGCCGACGACCGAGCGGACGCGGATGTTGTCGCTGATGCCGGGGACGCCCGGCCGCAGGCAGCAGACGCCGCGGACGATCAGGTCGATGCGCAGGCCCGCCTGCGACGCGCGATAGAGAGACTTGATCATCGCCGGATCGGCGACGGCGTTGTTCTTGATGATGAGGTGAGCCGGCCGACCCGCGCGGGCGTGCTCGGCTTCGCGCTCGATCAACGCCCGCATCGACGAGCGCAGGCCGATCGGCGCCACCAGCAGCTCGCGATAGGTCCGCTTGTGCGAGTAGCCCGTCAGGTAATTGAACACCTGCGAGACGTCGTCGACGATCTGCAGATCGGCGGTGAACAGGCCGAGGTCGGTGTAGATCTGCGAGGTCACCGGATTGTAGTTGCCGGTGCCGACGTGGGCATAGCGATGGATGCCGTCGTGTTCCTTGCGCACCACCAGGCACAGCTTGCAATGCGTCTTCAGGTTGACCAGGCCGTAGACGACATGGATGCCGGCTGATTCCAGCCGGTTGGCCCAGGCGATGTTGTTGCGCTCGTCGAAGCGCGCCTTCAGCTCGACCAGCACCGCGACCTGCTTGCCCTGCTCGGCGGCGTCGATCAGCAGATCGACCAGCGGCGAATTCTGGCCGATCCGGTAGAGCGTCATCTTGATCGCGACCACCAGCGGATCGGCGATCGCGGCGCGCAGGAACGACTCGACGGCCATGAACGAGTCGAACGGGTGGTGCACCAGATGATCCTGGTAGCGGATCTGGTCGAAGATCGTCTCGAGATCGTTGGCGTTCCACAACTGGCGCGGCGAGAACGGCGGGTCCTTCAGCTGCGGACGATGCAGCTTCTGGATGGCCCGCCAGTCGCCGAGGCCCATGCGATCCGCGGTGCGGACGACGACGTCCTCTTCGACGGCGAAGTTCTCGACCAGGATGTTGAGGACGCGGCGGGGCATCGTCGCGTCGACTTCGAGCAGCGACAGCGCGCCGTAGCGCAGCTGCTTCAGCCCCTTGTCGACGGTCTCGAGCAGGTCGTCGGCCTCGTCCTCCTGGATCACCATGTCGGTGTCGCGGATGATGCGGAAGAGATGCGCACCGCGCACCTCCGTGCCGGGGAACAGCTCGTGGATGTTGTGCTCGATGACGTCTTCGAGGAACGCGAACGTCAGGCCGCCCTTGGGGGCGATGTTCTCCGGCACCGGCACGAAGCGCGGCAGCATGTCCGGCACCTTGACGCGCGCGAACTTGGTCCGCCCGCCGTGCTTGACCACCACCGCGAGGTTCTTGCTCAGGTTCGAGATGTACGGGAACGGGTGGCCGGGGTCGAAGGCCAGCGGCGTCAGCACCGGGAAGATGTCGGTGCGGAAGAAGTTGGCCAGGTATTCGTTGATCGCCGGCGTGAAGTCGGCGACGTCGAGGAAGTGGACGCCCTCCGCCGCCAGCAGCGGCCGCAGCGATTCGTTCCAGCAGCGCGACAGGCTGCTCATCATCGTCAGCGCCCGGCCGCGGATGGCCATCAGCTGCTGCTCGGTGTTGAGGCCGTCGGGGGAGAGGTCCTCGATGCCGGCGCGGTACTTCTTCAGCAGCGTCGCCAGCCGCACCATGAAGAACTCGTCGAGGTTGGTGCCGCTGATGCCGAGGAACTTGACCCGCTCGAGCAGCGGGTGCGCGGTGTCCCATGCCTGGGCCAGCACGCGCTGGTTGAACTCCAGCCACGACAGCTCGCGGTTCAGGTAGAGCGCGTGGTTGGACAGGTCGGCGGCGTCGACGCCCCGCCAGTCGGGCGGCTGGACGACCGGCGCCGTCTTTTTGCGGCGGCGGCGCGGCCGACCCTTGCCGGTGACGCCGTCCGGCGGACCGACGTCAGCGACACGGGGATCGTCGGCCGGAAGCGCGTGGGGATCTCTGTCGTGCACGAGTGCCGCACCCTAGCAGAGCGGTATGACGGATCGATTTCCTACCGCAGGACCGCGCCGGTCACTTTGAGCTGGTAGCTGGCGGCAGCGGCAGGTGCGGCCGCGTCGGCGGTCTTGTGCTCGGCCCCCTCGTGATCGTCGCCGGCAACCTTCTCGATGACGCCCTGGGCGACGGCAGTCCGTCCTTTAGCCGAGACCGGGAACACGATGACGCCGTCGTCGACCTTCAGGCGCAGCGTCGCCGGCTTCTCGCCGGTGGCGCCAGCCGGCGCCAGCGTCATCCAGCACCCCATGTGCTCGCACACCGCGGTGACGACGCCTTCGACGCGGATCGTCTGCCCGGCGTAACCGCCCGGCTTGGCGATCACGTCGGCAATCGGCGTGGCCGCCTCGAGCGTGACGCCGGTGCCCAGTTTCGTGTCGGCGGCCGCGGTCAGCGTGGTCGCGAGCAGGCCGGTGAGCAGAAGGAGGAGGACAGGGGCGCGCATGTCTTCGCATTGTAGATAAGATCGCGCCATGGAAGTGCCCCGTGTGGAGCCGATCGGTCCGGTGGAGCCCGCCCCGCCGGTCACCGGGGACCGGCCGGCTGGCGGCGGCGACCTGCCCTTCGGGCCGGGCCAGAAACTGTACGCCCAGGTCCTCCAGCTCATGGGCGAGGGGCGGGCCCTCCTGGACGTGGGCGGCGAGCGGCTGATCGCCTCGACGCCGCTGCCGGTCCGGGCCGGCGAGGTCCTGGCCGTCGTCGTCCGCGGCGTCGGGGCCGTGGTCGAGCTGGAAATCGAAGCGCCGCCGGTGGCCTTCTCGGAGCGCGCCTACGCGCTGGCGGCGGTGCGCCAGGCCCTCCAGGAGTCGTCGCCCGCCGCGCCGCTCACCACGGCCGAGGTCGAGGTGCTTGTGCATGCCCTCGAGCGGGCCAACTGGGGCGGGAGCGCGACCGGTCCGTCACCGCGCGATCGTCTGGTGGCGCTCGTCAAGCCGGTGCCGCTCGGCCGGGACGCCGCGCCGCTGGTCGACGTGCTCCGCGACCGCCTGACATCGGGCGGCACGTTCTTCGAAGCGCACGCCGCGCGAGCGCTGGCGGACCACACGCCGGCGACGCTCCCGCACGATCTGCAGACCGACCTCCGGTGGCTGCTCGCCGCCCTGGGCCGGGAAGCGGAGACGCAGCCCGACATCGAGCCGCTGCGCCAGCGCGTGATCCACGAGATCGCCTCGCGCCAGCTCGACGTCGCGTTGGCGAACGTCAAGGACGGCGAGGTGCGCATCGACATCCCGGTCGCGTTCGGCCACGTCGACACGACGGCGCGCCTCGCGGTCAAGGACGACGGGCCGCCGCCCGCGCCCGGCGCACGTCCACGCGGCCGCGCCATCACGCTGACCGTGTCGCATCCGGAACTCGGGCCGATCGAAGCGGCTGCGCAGTGGCTGCCGGGCGCGACTCCGGAGGATCTCCAGATCCGCTTTGCCGTGCGCGACGCGGCGGCGGCAGAGATTTTGTCGCCGGCGACCTCCGAGCTGTCCGCGCGGCTGCGGTCGGCCGGCTTCCGGCACGTCGGCATCGCCGTGGTCGTCGATCCCGCGGCAGCACAGACGCCCCGTGTCGAAGGGCCCGACGAGCCGCCGCCGGGCGGGTCGATCCTGTCGGCGCTGGCCTAGGAGTCCGTGGTGGCCGAACCTCGACTGCGTGTCGCCGCACTTCGCTACGACCAATCGAAGGGTCCGGCGCCCAAGCTGGTGGCGCGCGGCGAAGGGCACGTCGCCGAGCGGATCCTGGCGCTCGCCCGCGAGCACGGCATCCCGGTGCACGAGGATCGCGAGCTGGTCGACGTCCTGGCCCGCCTCGACCTCGAGGAAGACATCCCGGGCGAGGTCTACCAGGTGGTGGCCGAGATCCTCGCGTTCCTCTACCGCGCGCATCTCGTCGCTGGTGGTCGGTTCGAATAGGGTGTGGCGCGACCCAATGCGCTGCGCGCGCGCCGGCGCCAAGACGCGCCCGCCGCCCATCGACGACGCGCGCTATAATCCGCGCGTTCCCCGAAGAAGCCCAGGGAGGGTGGTGTGCTGGCAGTCGCCTGGCAGTTCGACGTGCAGAACGGATCCGACGAGGCGTTCGAGAAGCTCCACGGCGCCGACGGCGCGTGGACCGCGCTCTCGCGCCGCAGCCGGTCGTTCCTCGGCAGCTCGTTCCTCAAGGACCTGGCGACCCCAGGCCGCTACCTGCTGCTCGAGTACTGGAGCGAGATGATGGTCTACGAGAAGCACCTGGCGGACTTCTCGGACCACGCGAACGAGCTCAAGGCGCAGCGCGCGGTGATGGTCAAGGAGACCACCGCCCTCGGCATCTTCGACGCGCTGGACGTCCCCGATCGCGACGGCCCGACCTGGTCGGTCCGCGACGGCCGGTAGCTACAGCCCGCGTGCGGTGCCGCGGCGCGCCGAGCGCCGCGCATAGCAGACCGCACGTTCGAAGGGCTG
>JBDSLU010000534.1:0-2632 GCA_039916225.1 Vicinamibacteraceae bacterium | reverse complement strand
AAGCCGACGCCAGCCGCGCCCGCAGCGCAGACGCCGGCCGCGCCCGCAGCGCAGACGCCGCCCGCCGCGGCCCCGGCTGCCGCGCCCGCGCCGCCGCGCCCGTTCCCGGAGGGCGCCAAGATCGCCTACGTGAACGTCCAGCGCATCGCCTCGGAGTCCTCCGAGGGTCAGGCCGCCACCAAGCGGCTGACGACGCTGCGTGAGGAGAAGGAAAAGGACCTCGTCTCGCGCAACGCGAAGTTCGAGGAGGCCCGCAAGCGCCTCGAGACCAGCGCCTCGGTGCTGAGCGAGTCGGTCCGCGGCACGCAGCAGAAGGACGTCGAGCGCCTCCAGACCGATTTGCAGCGCGCCACCCAGGACGCCCAGAAGGCGGTCGAGGATCTGCAGAACGAGCTGCAGCTCGAGTTCCAGCGCAAGCTCCTGCCGGTGCTGTCCGAAGTGGCGGCCACCAAGGGCCTGCACATGGTGTTCAGCAGCATCGACTCGGGCGTGGTCTGGGCCGATCCCGGCCTCGACATCACGACCGACATCATCAAGAAGCTCGACACCGCCGCGGCCGCAACCAAAAAGTAGCCGCCTCACGGCTGACGCCGCTCCGGCGGCCAAGCCGTTCCGCCAGGGCCGCATCCGCGGCCCTGGCGGCCCATCGCTCCGACCCCTTCTCTCCCGCCTGCTCGCGCGTCCCCAGTGCCCACCATCACCCCCATCGCGCTCGACCGGCTGTCCTATCGCTACCCGGTGCCCCTCGTGGACGCCGTGGTCTCGCACGAGCGCGGCCGCTCGCTCGAGGCGGTGAAGAGCGTGACGGTCAGCGAAGACTTCTTCCAAGGCCACTTCCCGGGCCAGCCGGTGATGCCGGGCGTGCTGATGCTCGAATCGCTGGCCCAGGCGGCGGCGATCCTGCTGCTGGACCGCGACGGCGAACCGCAGGAGACCCGCGCCGCGCTGCGCGGTGTCGATGGCGTCAAGTTCCGCCGCCAGATCGTGCCCGGCGACCGCGTTCGCCTCTCGGTCCGGCTGATCGCCGAGCGCGGCCCCATCGCCCGCGTCGCCGGCCAGGCCCTCGTCGACGATCAGGTGGTCGCCGAGGCGACGCTGGTGATCGCGCTGATGCGCGACGGCCTGTCGATCCACCCGACCGCCAACGTCGATCTCTCCGCCGTCATCGGCGCCGGCTCGTCGATCGGGCCGAACGCCACCATCGGTCCGCACGTCCGCCTCGGCCGACGCTGCAAGATCGGGGCATCGTCGGTGATCGACGGCTTCACCGAACTGGGCGACGACAACGAAGTATTCCCGCTGGCCTCGATCGGCCTGCGGCCGCAGGATCTGAAGTACGCCGGCGAGCCGACCCGGCTCGTCGTCGGCCAGAAGAACGTGTTCCGCGAATTCGTCACGGTCCACCGCGGCACGGTCGGCGGTGGCGGCGTCACGACCATCGGCGACCGCAACGTCTTCATGGCCTACGCCCACGTCGCCCACGACTGTCACGTCGGCGACGACACGATCTTCGGCAACGCCGCCACCCTCGGTGGCCACGTGACCGTGCAGAGCTACGCGACGATCAGCGCCTTCTCGGCGGTGCACCAGTTCTGCCGCATCGGCCGGCACGCGTTCATCGGCGGGTTCAGCGTCATCACCAAGGACGCCCTGCCGTTCGCCAAGACGGTCGGCAACCGGCCGGCGCGCAACTACGGGCTCAATACCATCGGCCTGGTCCGACGCCGGATCCCGGCCGACGCCATCGCCAAGCTCAAACAGGCCTACCGCTACCTGCTCACCTCGAAGCTGAACACGACGCGGGCGCTGGCCGAGATCGAGCGCGATCCGGCCCTGTCGTGCCCCGAGGTCGGCCATCTCGTCGACTTCATCCGCACCTCCTCGCGCGGCGTGGTGCTGCGGCGGACGCTGACGCGCCGGGCCGACGACTCGGTCGTCGCCGACGAGTAGCCGGTGGCCGCGCACGCGATCCCGCTCGGACTGATCGCCGGCAACGGCCGGTTCCCGTGCCTGGTCCTCGAGGCCGCGCATGCGCAGGGCCGGCCCGTCACCGTCGTCGCCATCAAGGACGAAGCCGAGCCGGCGCTCGTCGCCGCCGCCGAAGCGCGCGGCGCCGCGCTGCACTGGGTCTCGCTCGGTCAGCTCGGCAAGATGATCTCGGTGCTCAAGGCCGCCTCCATCACCGAGGCGGTGATGGCCGGGCAGGTCAAGCACGTGAAGATCTTCTCGGACTTCATGCCCGACCTGACGCTGCTCTCGGTGATCCGCAAGCTGACCTCGAAGAGCACCGATTCGCTGATCGCGGCGGTCGCCGAAGTGATGCAGGAGAAGGGCATCGGCTTGCTCGATTCGACCGCGTTCCTGTCGCCGCTGCTGGCGGCCGCCGGCGTCCTGACCCGGCGGGCACCGGACGCGCGGGAAGAAGCCGACCTGGTCTTCGGCTACACCCAGGCCGACGCCGTCGCCGGCCTCGACATCGGCCAGACCATCGTCGTGAAGGATCGCGCCGTCGTCGCTGTCGAGGCGATGGAGGGCACCGACGCCACCATCGCCCGGGCGGGTCAGCTGGCGGGCGCCGGCACCGTCGTCGTCAAGGTCGCCAAGCCGAATCAGGACATGCGCTTCGACGTCC
>JBDSLU010000533.1:0-9034 GCA_039916225.1 Vicinamibacteraceae bacterium | reverse complement strand
GAAGCGCGACCGCAAACCCAAGCAATGTGTCATAACGCGGACTCGCGTCCGGACGCCCTCGTATAATGGCCGCGTGAACGTCGCGCTCCTCGGTTTCGGCACGGTCGGCCAGGCCGTCGCCCGGTTGATCCTCGCATCGTCGGCTCCGCTCACGCTGACCCACATCTGCAACCGGCAGGTCGCGCGCAAGCGCGTCGACTGGGTGCCGTCGTCGGTGAAGTGGACGGAGAACTTCGACGACCTGCTCGGCCCCGACGTCGACCTGATCGTCGAGGTCATCGGCGGGCTCGATCCGGCCGGCCGCTACCACCGCGCGGCGATCGCCGCGAAGAAGTCGGTCGTCACCGCCAACAAGCAGCTGATCGCGCACGAAGGCGGCGAACTGCTCCGGCTGGCCGGCGAACAGGAAGTCCATTTCGGATTCGAAGCGGCCGTGGCCGGCGGCATCCCGGTCATCCGCGCCATTCGCGAAGGCCTCGCCGGCGACTCGCTCAAGCGCATCTCCGGGATCCTGAACGGCACCTGCAACTACATGCTCACGCGCATGGAGGCCGAGCGCATCTCGTTCGACGCGGTACTCGCCGACGCGCAGGCCAAGGGCTTCGCCGAAGCCGACCCCACCGACGACCTCGACGGCTACGACGCGCGCGCCAAGCTCTGCGTGCTGGCCCGCATCGGCCTGCACGTCGCGCTGCGCCCGGAGGACGTGCCGTGCCGGTCGATCCGTCCGCTCCAGGACGTCGACTTCGTCTATGCCCGCCGCCTCGGCTACACGATCCGCCAGGTCTCGCGCGTCGAGTTCAACGAAGGGAGCGAGGGCACGCGCTCCGTGGATGCGGCCGTCGAGCCCGCCCTGGTCAAGAACGATTCGGCGCTCGCCCGCGTCCGGGGCTCCGAGAACCTCGTCTTGACGGTCGGCGACCTCGGCTCGGAAACCGGCTTCTTCGGCCGCGGCGCCGGCGGCGATCCCACCGCCGTCGCGGTGCTCTCGGACGTTCTGTCGATCGCGCGCCACGCGTCGCCTCCGGGGTGGTTCGGCGAGGTCGCCGACGATCGCCCGGCGACGGTCGAATCGCAGCGCGCCTCGCCGCATTACCTCCGCCTGGTCGTGCGCGACAAGCCGGGCATCATCGCCGCGCTGGCCAACGCGCTGTCGCGGCACGATCTGAACATCGACGCCGTACTCCAGGAAGGCGGCTGGCCGAAGGACGCGCTGCCCTTCGTCGTCACCCTGGAACCGGCCCGCCGCGAGGTCGTCGATCGCGCCATCGACGAGATCGCGCCGCTCGACTTCCACGTCGAGCGGCCGGTGTGCCTGCCGATCGTGGATTGATGGCGGTGGATACCCTTTCGATCGAGCGCGCGCGCGGGTTGCGGCTGCGGGTGCCGGGTTCGACGTCAAACCTCGGTCCCGGCTTCGACGCGCTGGGCCTCGCGCTGCAGGTCTATCTCGAACTCGACGTCCTCGACGTCACTGACGACCGGACCGGCACGCTGCGCTTCACGTTCGAAGGCGGCGCCCCCGCTGGCGAGAACGCCATCGCCACGGCGATCGTCGACGAAGCCGGGCGGCGCGGCGTCTCGCTGCCCTCGCTCGACCTCGCCGTCCGTTGCACGATTCCCATCCAGGCCGGTCTCGGCAGCAGCGCCGCGGCCATCGTCGCCGGTCTGCGGCTGGTCCACGCGCTCTGTGACGACGGCGACGCCGGCCGTCTGCTCGACGCCGCGACGGCGCTCGAAGGACATCCCGACAACGTCAGCGCCTCGATCCTGGGTGGGCTCACCGCGAGCAGCCAGGGTCCCGGCGGTGTCACCAGCGTGGCCAGCACCTGGCCTGCGCGGGTGCGCGTGGTCATCGCGACGCCGCGCGTCGGCCTGGCGACCTCGAAGGCCCGCGGCGTGCTGCCTTCGACCCTCTCACGCGCCGACGCCGTCTTCAACATCCAGCGAACGGCCCTGCTCCTCCAGGCGCTCCACACCGGCAACCTGGACGCCCTGACCGCCGCGCTCGACGATCGGCTGCACCAGCCCTATCGCGCGCCGCTGGTGCCCGGCCTCGCCGACGCGCTCGCCTTCCGTCACCCCACGGTGCTCGGCGCGTTCCTCAGCGGCGCCGGTCCGTCGATCGGCGCCTTCGTCCTCGATGACGCCGGCGCGGCAGAACAGTTCTTCACCAGCCTGTATGCCCGCCTGGGCCTGGCGTGCGCCGTGCGCACGCTGGCTGTGCATCAGCCCGACGCCGTGCGCGCACGCGTTGCGCCGCCTGTCCTTCCGTCAGGAGTTCCCGCATGACCGCGCTCACCGGCCTGCAGTGCCACGTGTGCCACGCGCCGTTCCCCGCCGAGGCGCTGTTCGTCTGCGACAAGTGCTTCGGCCCGCTCGAGGCCGTCTACGACTACGAACTCGCCAGCCGCACGATGACGCGGGCGGCGATCGAGGCGCGGCCCCGCAACCTGTGGCGGTATCGCGAGCTGCTGCCGATCACCGGCGAGCCGCGCACCGGCTTCACCTCGGGCTTCACGCCGATGGTCCGCGCCGATCGTCTGGCCGCGCGCCTCGGCGTCCAGGAGCTCTACGTCAAGGACGACGGCGTCAACCACCCCACGCTCTCCTATAAGGATCGCGTGGTGTCGGTCGCCGCGACGCGCGCCGTCGAGCTCGGTTTCACGGTGTTCGGCTGCGCCTCGACCGGTAACCTTGGCAACAGCGTGGCCGCGCACGCCGCGCGCCTCGGGCTGTCCTGCTTCGTGTTCATCCCCGACAACCTCGAGCCCGGCAAGGTCGTCGGGTCGGGCATCTACCAGCCGAAACTGGTGGCCATCCGCGGCAATTACGACGACGTCAATCGGCTCTGCACGCAGATCGCCGACAAGTACCACTGGGGCTTCGCCAACATCAACCTGCGCACCTACTACGCCGAAGGCGCCAAGACGTTCGGCTTCGAGATCGTCGAGCAGCTCGGTTGGCGACTCCCCCAGCACGTGGTCTCGCCGGTCGCCGGTGGCACGCTGCTGCCGCGCATCGCGCGGGCGTTCCGCGAGGCACGCACGGTCGGCCTCGTCGACGGCCCGATGCCGAAGATCTACGCCGCCCAGGCCGCCGGCTGCGCGCCGGTCGTCAAGGCGCTGCACGCCGGCATCGACCATCCCGATCCGGTCCGCCCCGATACCATCGCCAAGTCGATCGCCATCGGCAACCCGGCCGACGGCTTCCAGGTGATCGAGGTGCTGAAGGAAACGGGCGGCTGGGCCGAGATGGTCACCGACGACGAGATCCGCGCCGGCATCCACCTGCTGGCGGAAACCGAAGGCATCTTCACCGAGCCGGCCGGCGGCACCACGATGGCGGTCACGAAGAAGCTGATCGAGCAGGGCCGGATCCCGCGCGACGAATCGATCGTCGTGTGCATCACCGGCAACGGCTACAAGACCTCCGAAGTGGTCGCCGACGGTGTCTCGCGGCCGGTGGCGCTGGGCCGTTCCTTCAAGGAGTTCGAGACGTGGTACGCCGGCGCCTCGACCGAGGTGACGGCATGAAGGGCGCCGAACAACTGTTCGACGACGTCCTCGTCCAGAAGTACGGCGGCAGCTCGGTTGCCACCCCGGAGAAAATCCAGGCGGTCGCCGGCCGGATCGGCGACGCCCTCAAGCGATCGGCGCACGTCGTCGTGGCCGTCTCGGCGATGGGCAAGACCACCGACCAGCTGATCGCGATGGCCCGCGAAGTGTCGCCGTCGCCCCGCGGCCGCGAGATGGACCTGCTGCTCGCCTCGGGCGAGCAGATTGCGGTGTCGATGGTCGGCCTGGCGCTGCAGGCGCGGGGCATCGCCGCGGTATCCCTCACCGCCAACCAGTGCGGCATCCACACCGACGGGTCGTTCAACAAGGCCCGCGTCCGCAGCGTCGAGACGGCGCGGCTGGTGCAGGAGCTCGGCGCCGGCCGGGTCGTCATCGTCGCCGGCTTCCAGGGCGTCACCGTCAACGACGACATCACCACGCTCGGCCGGGGCGGCGGCGACATCACCGGCGCCGTCCTCGCCGCGGCCCTCAACGCTTCGTCGTACGAGAACTGCACCGACGTCGACGGTGTCTACACGGCCGATCCTCGCGTCGTCAGCGAGGCCCGCCGGATTCCCCACTTGAGCTACGAGGAATGCATCGAGCTGGCCGCCGCCGGCGCCAAGGTCCTGCATCCGCGGGCCGCTGAGATCTGCATGCAGTACAAAGTCCCCATCCACGTCCGTCACAGCTTCTCCGGGAAGCCCGGCACGTGGATACGCGAAGGAGCCACCATGATGGAACGTCCCTCGGTCGTCGGCGTGACGACGGACCGCAAGGTCGCCAAGGTCACGTTGATGGACGTCAAGGATCAGCCCGGCATCGCCGCGCACGTGTTCCGTGACCTCGCCGACGCGGAGATCAACGTCCGGCTGATCATCCAGGCCTCGCCGTCGCACGAGCGCAACCGGCTCACCTTCATCATCGAGAGCGACGACATCGACGCCCTGAAGGCGCTGGTGCCGGGCTGGAAGAAGGCCAAGACCGCCGGCCGGGTCGAGGTCGACAACGACGTCGCCAAGATCGCGATCGTCGGCTCGCGCATCGCCTCGACGCCGGGCCTGGCGGCGCGGATGTTCACCGCGCTCGCCGACCACTCGATCAACATCGACTGCATCAGCACCTCCGAGATGAAGGTGTCGTGCATCATCGCCGAGAAATTTCTCGACGACGCCGCGCGCGCCATCCACGCCGAGTTCTTCGGACAGGCGGTGACGTCGGAGAGCGACGAAGGCCCGAAGCCCCGATCGGCAAAGAGGGCGGCGAAGCCGGCCGCCAAGGCCGCGGCGAAGCGGCGCACACCCCGCGCCTGACACAGGCGCGCAACCTCCAGGGACCAACTTCCAACTTCCAAGGCATTCCCGACTTCCAACGCCAAGCCGGGCAGCCGCCGGCGAACCACGCAGGGTTGGGAGTTGGGCCTTGGGAGTACGTTGGTCGTTGGCAGTTGGAAATTACTTCTTCTTCACCCGCGGCGTCGGCTTCAGGGAGTAGGAATTGCGCGCCCAGACGTTGACGTTGGAGCGCTTCGACTTCACCTCGACGCGGCGATTCTTCTTCGTCGGGTCGGGATTGGTCGAGTAGTAGCCGATGACGTAGTAGTCGCTCGTCTCGGCGTCGATCCGTTTCAGCGCCTTGTCGAAGTCGTTCTGGTTGATGACGGCGTAGCCGCCGGTCTCGTCGGCGATGACACGCAGGCTGTCCTGGCTCTTGCGGACGTAGTTGCCCCACTCGACCGGGTCGACCTTCTCGTCGAGATCCGGCCCGCCGATCAGGCCGCGCGGATCGATCGTGTAGAAGCTGGTGTTGGCCCGGTTGGCGGCGCGGGTCAGGTCCGAGAGCTCGCGCGCCAGGTCGGCATCGGCGAACTGCTGGCTCGAGCGATCCATGTTGAACATGTCGCCCTCCTGGTAGCCCGAGTTCGAGGACTGGTTGCTGCCCATGATGCCGCCGCCGGCGCGGGCGTCGGGGAACGGGTTGAAGTCGTAGCCGTTCGAGACGTAGACCACCGCCTTGCGACGGTTGTTGATCTTCTCCATCTTCGAGACGAGGTCGTAGGCGGTCGAGAAGGCGACGTGGGCCCGGTAGCGCACTTCGCTCGGGCCCTGCGACGACTGCGGCGCCTCGATGATTTCGTTCGGCTTGAGGGCGCTGCCGGTGATCTTCTTCATCGCCTCGTCGAAGCGCTTCATGTCGTAGTTGACGTCGATGGCGATCGACGACGGGCCGGTCGAGACCATCCCCCACATGTCGCCGTCGTGCAGCAGCGTCGTCCGGATCTTCTTGAACAGCTCGCGCAGCCGGCCGGTGTTGCGAAAGTCGAGGTGGAGGTCGTCGACGACGAACAGCAGGATGCGGCCGGCGGCGTCGGCGGTCGGCCGCGACGGCGGCAGGATGATGCCTTCCTGGGGCGCCGGCGGCGGCGGCGAAGCCACGTTGAACACCCGGCCGCCGTGGACCAGGGTGAACGACACCAGCGTCTGCAGTGCGCCGTCCTCGAGCACCTCGAATTCGTCCTTCTTGAGGTCGGCGATGAACAGACCCTGGTTGTCACGGGCGATGACGTCGGTCGTCACCAGATCGACGCGGGCCGTGAAGGTCGGTGTGTCCTGACCGGCGGTTGGAGCGGCGGCGGGCGCCGCCGGAGCGGGAGCCTGGGGCGGCGGGGCCTGGCCCGCCAGGCCGACGACGGCCAGGGCAAGCGTGAGGAGCACGAGCGCCGGGCGGACCGCAGTGCGCCGCGCGGGCGTACGAACAGAAACCATGTGTGGATTATAGGACGCCGCGTCGGCGTCGCCGGCCGGGACCGTGGTCAGGGCTATTCGTCCGAGGACTCGCGGCCGTGCCCGCCGTCGCCGCCACGCCCGCGATCGCGACCGCCCGGCGAGCCCGGACGGCTGCCGCGGCCGTCGCCGGAGCGACCGTCAGCGCGGGCCGGTGCCCGACGTGGCCCCTTGGCCGCTGGCGCCCCACCACCGGCGCCCGGCCGCTCCTGCCTCGCCGCCCAGCGGGCGGCGGCCAGCGACTGGCTCAGCGTCTTGGTGAGCCCCGGCCAGTCGAACACCAGGTCAGGGTTGCCGCGTTCGAGCGCCTCGCGTGTCTCGGGGTCGAACGGCTCGCGCCCCACGCGCAGGCCGCCAGGCATCCGGCACCAATAGACGAGACGGCTATCGGCCCGGCCGCGGCGCCTCGCGTCCGCGATCAGGTAGATGTGCTCGTAGCCGCGCTTGTCGCGGGTGACGCGCAGCGAGAGCACCGGCTACTTCCGCTGCTTCGCTGGACGCGCCTTGGCTGCCGGAACCGCCTTTTTGGCGGCAACGACCCGAGGCGCCGGACGGGCCGGTGCGGCCTTGCGGCCGACCTCCAGACGGGCCGCAGGCTTCGCGGCCACCGGCTTTTTCGCCACCACGACTGCCGGCTTCGCCGGTGCCGACTTGGCGGGCGCCGACTTGGCGACCGGCTTCTTCACCTCAGGCCGGGCGACAGCCTTCTTCGCCGGCACCTTCTCGGCCGGCTTCACGGGGGCCTTTTCGGCCGGCTTCGCCGGGGCCTTTTCGGCCGCCTTCACCGGGGCCTTTTCGGCTGGCTTCGCCAGGGCCTTTTCGGCTGGCTTCGCCGCGGCCTTTTCGGCTGGCTTCGCCGCGGCCTTCTCGACCGGCTTGGCGACGGGCTTGTCCGCCGGTTTGTTAGCCACAGCCTTGACTGGAGGCGCAGCCTTGACCGGCGCGGCGGCCTTCGCCGGCGCCGCTGGCGCTGCCACTGCGGCCTTGGCCGGCGCCGGCGCCTTTGCCGCTACGGCGGGCGGGGCGGGCGTCGGGGACGGGGCGGCCTTGACGGGCACAGCCGGCTTGGCGACCGCCTTGGCTGGCGGCTCGTGCTTGCCTGCCACCGGCTTCCCGCGGACGGGCGATTTCGCGACCGGCGCCACCGGCTCCGGAGTAGCGGCCCTCAGGGCGGCCCCCTGGGCTGCAACCCTCGCCGCGAGCTTGGCCATACCATCGAGCGGAGGCGTGGCTTTGACGGCCAGCTTCCGCGGACGCTCTGCTTCTTGAGCAGCGGCCTCGACCGGGTCGGGCTCGACGGGAATGGGTCGCGGCGCCGGCGCCGCCCGCTCCGTGGTGAACATGTCGACCTTTTCGATCAGGTCGGCGCCTCCCCCGCCACCCTCGCGGGCGATGGATGTGAAGCGCACCTGGTCGCCGAGGACGAGGTAAGTCCACAGCTCGGCGATCTTGACCGAACTCTCGCTGGCGAGCCGCCGCGCTGCCTCGACCGCCCCGACTGGGACGAACAAGATGAGCGGCATCTTCGACTTGGCGAGATTGGCCCATTGGGCCATCGCCTCGAGATGGTTGACCGATTCGTTGGTCTCGACTTCGACGAGCGCCTTGGGCTTACGGCCGCCTTCCTCGGTGAGGATGAGATCGGGATACAGCATGCCCGCAGGCACCTTCACCCCGACGTTACGTTCGTCGCCGGGGTTCACCTCGACCTTGAATTTTCGCCGCCACTTCGCCTCGAGCAACCGAATGATGCGGTCGTGCTCGAGCTGCTCCCGGACCGGCCGGACAAGAATGGGCACCAAGGCCTCCAAATGTCCGATTGCGGGGAGCGGACCAACGGTCTGGCGAATCCCTGCAAAAAGAACGCGAAATGCTAGCATGGACCGCTTGCCCGGTGCCACTGCGGGTAGCCGCATCCTCCTGAGCCCATGACCGATCGCTTCCTTCTTGCCTGCCGGCGCCAGCCGGTCGACCGCACTCCCGTCTGGTTCATGCGGCAGGCTGGCCGCTACATGGCCGACTATCGGGCGTTGCGCGAACGACACTCGCTCCTCGAGCTTTGTCGCACGCCTGAGCTGGCGACCCGCATCACCCTCCAGCCGGTCGACGCCATCGACGTCGATGCCGCAATCATCTTCTCGGACCTGCTGCTTCCGTTCACGCCGATGGGCCTCGCCTTCGACTTCGTCAAGGGCGAAGGGCCGAAGGTCGAGCAGCCGCTGCGGACCGAAGCGGACATCGAACGGCTCAAGCTGTTCGAGCCGCGCGAGGGTCTGGGCTACGTGCTCGACGCGATCACGATGACGCGGAAGGAACTGGACGGCCGTGTACCGCTCATCGGCTTCGCCGGGGCGCCGTTCACACTGGCGTCATATGCGATCGAAGGCGGCCCGTCGCGCGACTTCGCCAAGACCAAGTCGCTGATGTACGGACATCCCGAGGCCTGGCACCGGCTCTGCGACCGGCTGGCCACGGTGGTCAGCGGCTTCGTGGTGGCGCAGGTCGAAGCCGGCGCCCAAGCCATCCAGATCTTCGACTCGTGGGTCGGCGCCCTCTCCGCTGAGGACTACCGCGAGTTCGCCAGCCCGCACACCGCCAAGGTGTTCGACGCCCTCAAGGGCACGGGCGTGCCGACGATCCACTTCGGCACCGGTACCTCGACGATCCTGCCCGACCTCGCCGCGGCGGGCGGTG
>JBDSLU010000532.1:0-16063 GCA_039916225.1 Vicinamibacteraceae bacterium | reverse complement strand
CCGGCGCCGAGGAAAGCGACGTCCACCCGAGCGCGCGCGGCTCGGTGACCTGGCAGGCGTCGCCGCTGTGGTCGCTGCGCGGCACGGCGTATCGCGCGTTCCGCTCGCCGACGCTGAACGAGCGCTTCCGCAACTTCCGCGCCGGCGACACGCTGACCCAGGCCAACGAAGCGCTGATCGCCGAGCGGCTGACCGGCGGCGAGATCTCGGCGCTTCTGGCGCAGGGGCCGTGGAGCGCGCGGGCGACCTACTTCCACACGTCGCTCGGCGACGCGATCGCCAACGTCACGCTGTCGGTGACCTCGGCGCTGACCACGAGGCAGCGCCAGAACGCCGCCCAGGTCCAGAGCCGCGGCGTCGAACTGGAAGGCGACTGGCGTCCGACGCCGCAGTGGACCATCAGCGGCCAGCTGACCGCGACGTCGGCCGGTTTCACTGGCGGCGCCGCCGGCCTCGACGGTCTCGACGTGCCGCAGGTGCCGAAGTATCAGGGCGCGCTGTCGGTGCGCTTCACCGACCCGCGCTATCTGACCGCGACGCTGCAGACTCGCGTCGTCGGCCGGCAGTTCGAGGACGATCGCAACACGCTGGTGCTGGACGACGCAGCGGTCGTCGACGTGTTCGCCAGCCGCGCCGTGGCCAGCCACCTGAACGTGTTCGTCGGCATCGAGAATCTCCTCGACGCCGAAGTGCAAGTGGGCCGGACGCCGATCCTGTCCGTCGGGCTGCCGCGCACCGCGCACGGTGGCGTCCGCGTGTTCTGGCGCTGATCAGCCGCGGGCGCCGATCGCCGCTTCCACCTGCCGGCGCCGGGCCCGGCTGACCGGGACGCGCGTGCCGTCGGCCAGACGCAGGCAGCTGTCGTCGCGCGTGGTCAGTTCCTGGACCGCGTCGAGGTTGACGATGGCGGCGCGGTGGGCGCGCACGAACACCGCCGGATCGAGCTCCGCCTCGAGCGACGCCATCGAGACCCGCACCAGGTGCCGCCCGCGCGTGGTGTGCAGCAGCACGTAGTAGTCCTCGGCCTCGATCCAGTGGATGTCGCTCGTCTTGAGGACCACCGACTTGTCGCCGACCTTGAAAGCCAGGCGCTGCAGGTACGGCCTGGCTCCGTGATGGTCGACGCTGGTCGCCGGGTGTTCGCGCGGCGAGGCCGGCAGGTTGGCCGACAACGAGGTGAACTCGTGCGCCAGCTCGCCGAGACGTCGCTCGCGGATGCGCCGTTTGGCGCGCTCGAGCGCGTCGCGCAGGCGATCGTCCGAGAACGGCTTCAGGACGTAGTCGATGGCCTTCACGTCGAAGGCGCGCGTGGCGTACTGGGTGAACGCGGTCACGAAGACGATGGCCGGCCCGGCGTCGTCGACCATCTCGGCGATCCCGATCCCCGACATCTCCGGCATCTCGATGTCGAGGAACAGGATGTGCGGCCGGTGCTCGGCGATCAGCGCGTGGACCTGCCGCGCGTCGCCGCATTCGACGACCGAGGCGACGTCGGCGTCGGCCTGGACGATGGCGCCGACCATGCCTCGCGCCAGCGGTTCGTCGTCGACGACCAGGACGCGGAAGCCGGTCATGCCGAGGCTCGCGCCAGATCGGCGGGCGGCTCGGACGGCAGATCGAGCACCACCAGCGTGCCGCCGCCGTGGGCCACGCTCACGCTCAGCGACGCCGGGCCGCCGTAGAGGTTCAGCAGCCGCGTGCGGATGTTCGAGAGGCCGGTGCCGGCGTCGCGCGCCAGATCGAAGCCGGCCGGCAACCCGGCGCCATCGTCGCGGACCGTGACGCGCAGGCGCCCGCCGATCATCGACGCCCCCACGTCCAACCGACAGCGGCCGGCTTTGCCGCCGATGCCGTGCCGGAACGCGTTCTCGACCACCGGCTGCAGCAGGAACGCCGGCACCAGGCAGGCGTCGGTCGCCGCATCGATGGCGTAGGCGACGTCGAGGCGATCGCCGAACCGCACCTGCTGCAGCTCGATGTAGCCCTTGGTGAAGGCCAGCTCGATCGGCCACGTCGTGACTTGCGACGGCGTGCGATCGATCGTCGCCCGCATCAGCTCGCTCAGGCCGAGCAGCATCTTCAGCGCCTGGTCGTTCGATCGGATGCGGATCAGCGCGGCGATCGAGTTGAGCGTATTGAAGAGGAAGTGCGGCTGGATCTCGAGGCGCAGCGCCTCGAGCCGGGCCCGCACGACGTCGGCCTCGAGCTGCGCCTCACGCGCGGCCAGCCGTTGGGCGCGTTCGCCGACCGCACGCATGCGCCCGACCACACCCAGCCCGACGTAGAGGAGCGCGTCGGCGACCAGGTGCGACTCGAAGAAGGTTCCGAACGCGTCCACGAACGTGTAGGCGCGCACGGGCACGTAGGGCTGCAGCGCGACGGTGAACGCCGCGCCGACGGCGAGGTGCGCCGCGACGAGCGGCACGCCGGCGGCCGCGACGCGCCCGACGTCGCGCAGGGTGAGGCGGACGCCGCCGAGGCCGGCGCACAGGCGCAGGACGATCCAGGGCGCGATCAGTGCCCAGTAGAGCCACCCGCCCAGCTGCCAGGCGAGGATTTTCCAGTAGTCGTGGCCATGGTTGATCATGGCCAGGTAGGTCTGGGTCGAGAACGAGATCGAGAGGACGACCGCCAGGCCCACGCCGAGGGCGGCGAGGCGCGGGGCCGGGCCCGTGGGAATCACCGACATCGGTCTTCCGACGATAGCGCGAGCCGGGCCCGCGGGGATGACGCCGGCGACCGTTGGCTGCGCGGGGGCTGCCGTTGGCTGAATCGGGCGCTGGCGCCCGGAGCAAAACGGGCGGCTATGCCGCCGGCGTGTGCACCGGACCGCGGCGCCGTCGACGCCGGCGCCGGCGGCGTCCCGGGCCGTCTTCTTCGGCGGCGGCGTGGGCGACGGCGTGCGCGGCGGGCTCGGCCAGCACCGTCTTCCAGTGCTCGACAACCTCGCGCTCGTCGCTGTAGATGTCCAGCCAGGTCAAGGCCTCGCGGAACACCCCGCGCGACAGCAGCGCGTGCTGGTGGCGCGACGCCGACTCGATGTCGCGCAGCTTGGGGACGATGGCCTGCAGCTGCATGAAGCGCTCGACGTCCTTGCGCGGCACCGGCAGCCGGCCGAGGGCCGGATACCACTGCTCGCTGACGCCGAACTTGCGATGCGCGTCGTCCATCTGGCCGAGCGGGTCGAGCAGGGCGCCGACCAGGATGGTCGTGGTGAGGGCGTCCGGGGAGTCGGTGAACTGCCGGCGCCAGGCATCGAGGCGGGCCAGCGAGGTGAAGAACTCGGCCGACAGCCCCTCTTCCATCTCCGGGCTGATGTGTTCGATCAGGCCGGCGCGAGCCAGCCCCGAGAAGGAGGCCTCGGCGTAGCCGCTGCGGAGGATCTTGAAGTACTCCTCCATGAGGCGCGGCGGGGCGCTGAAGCGGATGTGCGGGCCCACTTCGTCGATCGCCGCGACGACGGCCGGATCCATGTCGAAGCCCAGCCGCTCGGCCAGCACCACGGCGCGCAGCATGCGGACCGGGTCTTCCTGGAAGCGTTCGATCGGATCGCCGATCGAACGGATGACGCGCGTCTCGAGATCCTGGAGGCCGCCGACGTAGTCGATGATCGACCGGTCGGAGGAGTCGTAGAACAACGCGTTGACGGTGAAGTCGCGGCGGAACGCGTCTTCCTCGGGCGTGCCGTAGACGTTGTCGCGCTGGACGAGCAGGTCAGCCTGACCCTCGGCCTCGGCTTCGTCCTTGGGCACGTTGCGCCGGAACGTCGCGACTTCGATGGTCTTGGGGCCGAACTTGACGTGCGCCAGCCGGAAGCGCCTGCCAATGATCCAGCAGTTGCGGAAGCCCCGTTTTATCTGGTGGGGCTGGGCCGACGTCCCGATATCGAAGTCCTTGGGCCGCCGTCCGAGAAGCAGGTCTCTGACACTTCCACCAACCAGGAAGGCCGTGTGGCCGAGCTCCTGGAGCCGACTCATGACCTTGAGGGCGTCGGAGTCGACGTCGCGGCTGGAGAGAGTATGCTCTGAACGAGGCAGGACGATGGGGTCGACCATCGTTCGGGAATTATAGCAGGCTATGGCGGATACGGTTTTTCTGAGGCTGGCGGCCCCGGTTCTGACGACGCTCCTCCTCGCGGCCCCCGTGGCGGCTCAGCCGGCCTCCGTCGTCGTCGCCGACCCCCTGGCGCCGGCACGGACCCACTATAACGAAGGCCGGTTCGAGGAGGCCATCCAGGCCGCCACGAGCGTCGAAGGGACCGTGGGCTCCCCGGCGACCCTGATCATCGGCCGAGCTGGCCTGGAACGCTTCCGCACCACCGCCGACCCGGCCCAGCTGGCGGCCGCCCGCACCGCCCTGAGCCACGTCGACGCCATCCAGCTGTCGCCGCGCGACCGGCTGGATCTTGTCGTCGGGCTGGGCGAGGCGCTCTTCTTCGACGAGCACTACCACGCCGCCGCCGACCTGTTCGAGTCGATCCTCGCGGACGTCGCCGCTCTCGGTCCGGCGCCCCGCGACCAGCTGCTCGACTGGTGGGCGACGGCCGTCGACCGTCACGTCCGCGGCCTGGCGCCGGAGAACCGGGCCGAGGCCTTCGACCGGCTGGTGGCGCGGATGGAAGCGGAGCTGCGCAAGGACCCGACCTCGGCGGCCGCCGCCTACTGGGTCTCGGCCGCGTCGTTCGCCCGCGGCAACGTCGATCGCGCCTGGGACGCCGCGGTCGCCGGCTGGGTGCGCGGCATCGTGTCCGTCGACCGCGGAGTGACCCTGCGCCCCGACCTCGATCGGCTGGTCCGCGATGCGATCATCCCGGAGCGCCTGCGCCGGCTGCAAGCCAACGCCGCCGCCACCGGGGCCGGCGAGGTCCAGGTCACCGAAGCCTCGCTGCTCGCCGAGTGGACGCTGGTCAAGGAGCAGTGGGCGAGGCCCTGACGCCGACTTGGTGAACGCCCCCGTGGACGGCAACAGCACCGATGACCACCGTCACGCGTGAAAACCCCGCCGCCCGGCACCTGAAGCGCGTGTTCGCCCGGGACTGACGGCCGCGCCCGCGTCACTGAGGCTGCGGCTCGACTCGCACCTTCGAGGCGCAGTGGGTCTGCAGCAGCGCGAAGACCTGCCTGCCAAACAGATCATCGATCCCGGCTCTCTTCGTCTGTTGGTCTTGCCACTGGCGGTTCTTGAGAAAATCGAACGGCTTCGGCACCTGGTCGCAGAAACCGGCCGTCGAGCGGCTGACTCCCAAGCAGGCGCCCAGGAAGATGTTCGTCGCCATCGATCCGGTGAGACCGCGATTCGCTTTGTAGCGAATGATCGCCTCGGCGACGCAGCCTGACTCGTCGGTCTTTTCCCCGAAGGCTTGTCCCAGGTCGAAGTGCTTCTGACCAGCGTCGAGCAGGTCACCGCTGTGGCGTGACCACAGATACACGCCGAGGCCGACTGTCCCGGCGGCGAGGACGACCAGGGTGACGGCAACTGTGAGGATGATCTTCGCGGCGAATGACATAGCGCCACCGAATCACTTCGCGGGCGTGCCCCACGCTGGCGATGGTCGCCAGCTAGGCCTTCGCGTCCTTCCAGTTCTCCCCGATTCCGACATCGACCGTCAGCGGCACGCTGAGCGCGGCGGCGTGCTCCATGTGCTCCTTGACCAGCGCCGCGACGTCGTCGACGGCGTCGGCGTGCGCTTCGATCAGCAGCTCGTCGTGGACGGTGAGGATCATGCGGGCCCGATCGCGGATCGGCGCCAGCGCGCCGTGCAGGTCGATCATCGCGCGCTTGAGGATGTCGGCGGCGGTGCCCTGGATCGGCATGTTCACCGCGATGCGCTCGGCGCCCGACCGGAGCATGCCGTTGCGGCTGAGGATGTCCGGCACGGCGCGGCGGCGGCCGTAGAGCGTCGACACGAAGCCCTTGGCCTTGGCTTCCGCGATCGTGCCGTCCAGATAGGCCCGGACGGCCGGGAAGCCGGCGAAGTAGGCGGCGATGAAGTCCTTGGCCGCCTCGGTGGTGACGCCGATGTCGCGTGACAGCGTGAACGCCGTCTTGCCGTAGAGCAGCGCGTAGTTGATGATCTTGGCGCGCCGGCGCAGCTCGTGCGCCGAGAGGCCGCTGTTCTCGCCGAACACCTGCAGCGCGGTGCGATCGTGGATGTCCTCGTTGAGGCGGAACGCCTCCGAGAGATTCGGATCGCCGGACAGATGCGCCAGCACGCGCAGCTCGATCTGCGAGTAGTCGGCCGAGATCAACCGCCAGCCGGGCTCGGCGACGAAGCCGCGGCGGATCTCGCGACCCAGCTCGGTGCGAATCGGCACGTTCTGCAGGTTCGGGTCGCGGCTCGACAGCCGGCCCGTTGCCGCCGTCGTCTGGCTGAATTGCGTGTGGACCCGGCCGGTCGTCGGATGGATCAGCGTCGGCAGGGCATCGAGGTAGGTGCCCTTCAGCTTCTGCAGGCCGCGCCAGTCGATCACTTCGCGCGGGAGATCGTGCGTGAGCGCCAGCTCCTCGAGCACGTCCTGCGCGGTCGACGGCGTCTTGGCCGCGCCGGTGCGTTTCAGCGCCGGCAGCTGCAGCTTGACGAACAGCACGTCGCCCAGCTGCTTCGGCGAGTTGATGTTGAAGCGCTCGCCGGCGAGCCCGTAGATGCGCTCGGCGCGCTCGTCGAGCTCGGCTTCGAGCCGCGCGGCCTGGCCGGCCAGCACCTTGCCGTCGATGCGGACGCCGGCCCGCTCGAGCGCCACCAGCACGGGGATCAGCGGTTTCTCGAGCGTCTCGTAGATCGTCGTCAGCTCGGCGGCCTGCATCTGCTGATCGACGATCGGCGCGACCTGCGCGGCGAGGTCGGCGCGCTCGCCGGCCCACGTCAACAGGGTTGCCGGTGCAACCGCACCCGGCGAAATCGCCTTGGCGCCCTTGCCGACCACCGATTCGAGCGCGCAGGCGCGGTAGGTGAGGAGCTCGAGGGCGATGGCGTCCAGCTCGGGCTCGGATCGGTTGGCGTCGAGCAGGTAGCTGGCCAGCTCGGTATCGATGTCGAGGCCGTGCAGCGTGACGCCGTGTTCGGCGAGCACGACGGCCGCCTGCTTGAGTGCGTGGCCGACTTTCTTCACCGATCCATCTTCGAGCAAGGCCTTCAGCGCCGGCGGCATGTTGGCGCGCGCCGGGCCGGCCGGGACGTCGGCTTCGGGCTCGTCGAACAGGCCGCCCTGCGACGCCGGGGCGGTCGCCGGCGCATCGGCAGTGCCGTGCGTGTGGGCCAGCGGCACGTAGCGGGCCTGGCAGGCCTTGGTCGAGATGCTGAGGCCGACCAGGGTTGCCCGCATCGGCGAGGCGTCGTCGGTGACGACGTGCATCGCGAACGATCCGGCGGCACGGCAGGCGGCGACGAGCGCGTCGATCGCGCCAGGCTCGACGACTTCGTAGTCGCGCTCGACGGCTTCAGCGGTCGGCGCGTACTGCGGGACCAGCGACCGGAAGGCCAGGTCGCTGAACAGCTTGAAGGCGTCGGCGCGGATGGCGCCGGTGTAGCGGCAGGCTTCGGGATCGAACGTCACCGGGCAATCGGTGTGGATGGTGACGAGCGCCTGGCTTTGCCGCGCGTCGTCGGCGTGCGCCTGCAGCGCCTCGCGATACCGTTTCTGCGTGACCGTGGCGGCGCCGGCGATCAGCGATTCGAGCGATCCGAACTGCGTGATGAGGTCGCGGGCGCCCTTCTCGCCGATCCCCGGCACGCCCTTGACGTTGTCCGAGGTGTCGCCCATCAGCGCCAGGACGTCGATCACCTGCTCGGGCGGCACGCCGAATTTCTGCGTCACGCCCTCGGCGTCGAACCACGTGCCCGGCTCACGCGGGTTGTAGACCTTGATCGGCCCGCCGACCAGTTGGAAGAAGTCCTTGTCGCCGGTGACCAGCGCGACGTCGAAGCCGCGCGCCACCGCCTGGCGCGCCAGCGTGCCCATGACGTCGTCCGCCTCGTAACGATCGGTCGTCAGGATCGGCACGCCGAGCGCGCGACACGCCTGGTGCACGAGCGGCACCTGATCGATCAGGTCGCTCGGCATCGGGCTGCGCGTCGCCTTGTAGTCGGCGGCGAGGTCGCGGCGGAAGGTCGGCCCGGCCAGATCGAACGAGGCGGCGATGAACTCCGGCTTGTGGTCGGCGATCAGCTTGAGCAGCATCGTGACGAAGCCGTAGACCGCGTGCGTGACCTGCCCGGAGGCGTTGGTCATCGGCGGCAGCGCGTGGTACGCGCGGTACATCTGGTTGCTGCCGTCGATCAGGAAGAGGCGGGAAGCGGCCATGTCGGGCGGGGCAGAAGTTATATCATCCACGCGCATGACGGTCGGGGTGGGGTGCAGCGCACAGCTGCGCCAATGGTTGGCGGCGACTCTGCTGGGCGCGCTGGCGCTCGGCGTCGCGGCCTGCGGCAGCGACCTGTTCGGCCGCGAATACGAGTACGAAGAAGAGGTCTACCTCAAGGTGGACGGGTCGGCGACGGTAGTCGTCAACGCGTCCCTGTCGGCGTTGTCGGCGTTGCGCGGTGCGCCGTCGTTCGAGGACGCGGCCGGCGGCGTGGATCGCGACGCGGTCCGGCGCTTCTTCGAGTCAGCGGTCACCGAGGTCGGCCGGGTGAGCCGGCCCTGGGAGCGGCACGGGCGCAAGTTCGTCCAGGTCCGCGTCACGACGTCGGACATTCGCTCGCTCAGCAAGTCGGTGCCGTTCGCGTGGTCGGTCTACACGTTCACGCCGCGCGGTGAGACGGTGACCTTCGTCCAGTCGATCGGTCCGGCCGTGCTGCCCAACGCCAAAGGGCCGTGGCAGGGCGGCGAACTGGTCGCCGTGCGCCTGCACGTCCCGGCCAAAATCCAGTTCCACAACGCGCCGTCGAAGCAGGTCGAGCGCGGCAACATCGTGTCGTGGGAGCAGTCGCTGAAGGATCGGCTCGCCGGTCAGCCGCTGCGCGTCGAAGTGCGGATGGAACGCAACTCGATCCTGGCCTGGACGCTCACCATCTTCGGTGCGTCCGCCGCCGCCGCGGCCGTGCTGTTCGTGCTCGTGATCTGGTGGGTACGGCGAAAAGGGCGCCCGGAAGCCGCCTGATACCGGCGGCGTCCAAGGCGCCCGCGCCCAACCTCCAAGTACCAACCTCCAACCTGGCGAGCCGGGCTCGGGAGTTGGAAGTCGGAGATTGGGAGTTGCCTAGATCTTCTCGAGCTCGCCCTTCATCTCGTCGTCGGTCCGGAGCGTGTTCTTCACGTCGAAGGCGCCGAAGCCCACCGCCAGCGACCGGGCCAGCGCCCGTTCCACGTTGCTGTTGACGACACCGGCGAGCGTGACGTGCCCGTTCTTCACGACGATGTGGATGGGCGGCTGCGCCATGTTCGCGTAGTGCCAGAACGACGGGTTGCCGTAGATGGCGCGGGCGATCCGGAAGCGCAGCTGGTCGTCGAAGATGGAGACGGGCAGCACCTGGATCTTGTTCTGCACCACGTTGACGCCGGCGACGCGCGAGACGCGGCGGGCCAGGTCATCCTTCTTGTAGGGCATGGTCACGTGGCCGGTCAGGGTCACCACTCCATCCTCGACCGACGCCGAGATGTCGTCGAACACGGTGAAGTTGGAGTAACCCAGCACCTGGTTCGACACGTCCTTGAAGACGGCGAGGTTGGCGCGGCCGATGGCGACGTCGTCCGCGGCGAACGCGTGCGGCGCGGCGCCGAGGGTCAGGGCAAATGCGAGCGCGAAACGAGTGATGGTCTTTCTCATGGCGACACCTTCTGAGCGGTTCATCTGACCGCCATCAGTGGAGCCGTCGTTGGGCGTTTCCCGCCGGCTCCGTCTGTCGCCTCCTTACATCAAACCCCGTGCCACACGGTGTCGAGCCCTTGTTCGTTGGATCTCGATCCGGCCGGCCGAATCACGGGGGGCAGGTGTCCACTCGCGGTGACGTCTGACTCGGGACACTAGACGAGCAGCATTGTCGCGATGCCGGCGGCGATGAGCAGGGTCTGGCGGACGGGGTGGCTGGCCTGCTGGTGGCTGTGGAGCCCAGGGATCAGGTCGGCCATGGCGATGTAGAGGAAGCCGCCGGCGGCGAAGGCGAGGAGGTAGGGCAGGGCGGCCGGGAACTGGCTGGCCGCCGCATAGACGCCGACGGCGCCGACGACCCCGGTCGCCCCGGATGCCACGTTCAAGAGGAGCGCGCGGCGCGGGCTGTAGCCGGCGTGGAGCAGCACGCCGAAGTCGCCCAGCTCCTGCGGAATCTCATGCGTGGCGGCGGCGAGCGCCGTCGACAGGCCGAGCGGGGCTGAGGTGAGCACGGCGGCGCCGATGATCGCGCCGTCGATGAACGTATGGAAGGCGTCGCCGACGATGACGAGCGATGCGGCCCGGGAATGGGTCGCGCATTCGTCGTCGCCTTCATGGCAGTGCCGCCAGATGACGAGCTTCTCCAGCACAAAGAAGCTGAGGATGCCGGCCAGGAGGGCGAAGACGCCCTGGCGCGGCGCCACGTGCTCCAGAGCCTCTGGCACCAGGTGGAGCAGGGAGGAGCCCAGCAGGGTGCCGACCGCGTAGCTGACGAGCCACGGGACGAGCTTGCCCCGCGTCTCCGCTGGGAACACCAACAGCGTCGCCGCGATCAGCAATCCCGCGAAGCTCCCGACGAGGCTCAACCCGACCGCCAGCGGCAGACCTTGCATCCGCCGCGCATTCTATCCGCGTCGCAGTTCCTGCAAGTTGCTCGGAGCAAGCTCCGAGCAAGCTCCGAGCACGCTCCGAGCACGCTCCGAGCAGGGAAGTCCCGGGTTCCGGCGCGCGGGTTCCGGTGTCAAATGCCGGCATGGGGTTCTTCGACGTCTTTGCCAACAACGTGCTGGTCAAGCGGCTGCGCGGACAATCCGGCCACGCCGACCTCATCGCGCAGATGATCGGCACCCGTCTCGGGGACCGCGTGCTGGTGATCGGCGGCGGCGACGGACGGATCGTCGCCGCCGTGGGGGCGCCGACCGGCCTGACCGGGCGGGTGACGGCCGTCGAGCCGGACGCTGCCGTCGCCAACCAGGTCGAGCTGGCGGCGACCGCCGCCGGTGTGCTGGTCGAGGTCGAGGCCGCCGGCTTCGACCGGCTGCCGTTCGAGGACGCCGCCTTCGACGTCGCGGTGGTGCCGATGCCCGCGACGGTCGAGGCGGTGAACGGCGCCTTGGCGGACGTCTGGCGGGTGGTCCGGACCGGTGGCCGGGCGATGATCGTGACGGCGGCAGCGACGCCGGGGGCGCCCGATCAGGCCAAGGTCATCGCCGCTCTGGGGCAGGCCGGCTTCCGCGCCGCCCGCCTTCTGGGCGAGCGCGACGGCCTGGCGTTCTACGAATCCTCGCGGCCGGCGACCAGAAATCCTGGGTGATATAGTGTCCGGCCGTGAAAGCACCCGTCGAAATCGCTCCTGCACAAGGCAAGCTCGGTATCCTGCTGGTTGGCCTCGGGGCCGTCAGCACGACGTTCATCGCCGGCGTCTTCGCTGTCCGTAAAGGCCTCGCCAAGCCGATCGGTTCGCTGACCCAGATGGGCACCATCCGGCTCGGCAAGCGGACCGAGAACCGCACCCCGATGCTGAAGGATTTCCTTCCGCTCGCCAGCCTGGACGACCTGGTGTTCGGCGGCTGGGACATCTTCGAGGACAACTGCTACGAGGCGGCTAAGACGGCCGGGGTGCTCGACGAGCGCCTCCTCGACAAGGTCAAGACGGAGATGGAGGGCGTCAAGCCCATGACGGCCGTCTTCGACCCGTTCTACGTCAAGCGGCTGCACGGCCCGAACGTCAAGACCGGCAAGAACAAGCGCGACCTGGCCGACCAGGTCCGCGACGACATCCGCCAGTTCAAGGCCGCCAACAACTGCGACCGGCTGGTGATGATCTGGTGCGGCAGCACGGAGATCTATGCCCAGGAGGGCCCGGCCCACAAGGACCTGGCGTCCTTCGAGAAGGCTCTCGAGACCAGCGACATCTCGATTCCGTCGAGCATGATCTACGCCTACGCGGCCATCAAGGAGGGGATCCCGTACGCCAACGGCGCCCCCAACCTGAGCGCCGACATCCCGGCCCTCCAGGAGCTGGCGGCGCAGACCAAGACACCCATCACCGGCAAGGACTTCAAGACCGGCCAGACGCTGATCAAGTCGGTGATCGCCCCTGGCCTGAAGGCCCGTCTGCTCGGCGTCAACGGCTGGTACTCGACCAACATCCTGGGCAACCGGGACGGCGAGGTCCTCGACGACCCCGAATCGTTCAAGACCAAGGAAGAGAGCAAGAAGGGCCTGCTCGACTACATCTTCCAGGCCAATCTCTACCCGGATCTCTACGGCCATCTCCACCACGTCGTCCGCATCAATTACTATCCGCCCCGCGGCGACAACAAAGAGGGCTGGGACAACATCGATCTCGTCGGCTGGCTCGGCTACGAGATGCAGCTGAAGATCAATTTCCTCTGCCGCGACAGCATCCTGGCGGCGCCGATCGTCCTCGACCTCGTGCTGTTCCTCGACCTGGCCCGCCGGTCGGGCCTGAGCGGCATCCAGGAATGGCTGTCGTTCTACTGGAAGAGCCCGCAGCACGCCCCGACCGTCTACCCGGAGCACGACCTGTTCATCCAGCTGATGAAGTTGAAGAACACGCTCCGTTACCTCAAGGGCGAGGAGCTGATCACGCACCTCGGCCGCGAGTACTACGACTAGTCCGGCAACCCGGGACGCCGCAGGTACCCCATGTCAGCTCCGAAGATGATGCCCGCCCTGGCGGGCGGCCTGTTCATCGGCGTCCTGTCGTCGCTGCCCTACATCAAGGGCGGCAACGTCTGCTGCTGCCTGTGGGTGATCAGCGGCGGCGCGCTCGCCGCCTGGTTGATGCAGCAGAACACGCCGCGCCCGATCACCGTGGGCGAAGGCGCCGTCGTCGGCCTGCTGTCCGGCCTCGTCGGCACGGTCGTCTGGATCGCCTGGGGCATCGTCGGGCTGGTGCTCTTCTCGAGCTCGCCGTTCGACATGGCCGACTTCCAGCGCGCGATGACCGAAGGCGGTCGCGACGTTCCGCCGGAGGCGCGGGAAGCGCTCGAGAACCTGAGCCCGGCCGTCATCCTGGTCGTCGGCGGCGTCATCTGGTCAGTGGTGTCGATGGCCTTCGCCACGCTGGGCGGGCTGCTCGGCGCCTTGATCTTCCGCCGCAAGGGCGGACCCGCCGCCGGCGTGCCGCTGCCGCCTGGATCGGGTCCGGTCGGGCCGGGCTTCACCCCGCCGACGTTCACGCCGCCGGCCCCCGTTCCGCCGCCGTTCGTGCCGCCGCCACCCTCACCGCCTCCGGCGCCGCCGGTCGATTTCGCACCGCCGCCCGTCAACCTGGCGCCTCCGCCCGTGGCGCGGCCGATCGATCTGCCGCCGCCCAGCAGCTGGCCGGCGCCGCCGACGGACGATCCCTACGTCGGCGACGCGCCGACGATGATGATCCCGGCCCGCGGCCTCGTCCTGCCGCCGACGCCGAAGCCGGCCGCGCCGCCATCGGGCGCCGTGCCGCCTGCCGATCGCGAGCCCGACTCGCACTGACCGCCGTCGCGGCTCCTGAGGGGTGCCATGCCGCAGCCGACCGATCCGAGTTCCGCCGAGATCTCCGCGCTCCTGACCGAGGACCGCACCTTCGCTCCTCCCGCCGCCTTCACGGCCGCGGCCCACGCCAACGATCCGGATGTCTATGCCAAGGCGGCACAGGACCCCGAGGCGTTCTGGGCCGGCTTCGCCCGCGAGCTCGAGTGGATCACGCCGTTCACGACGGTCCTCGAATGGAAGTCGCCTGACGCGAAGTGGTTCGGCGGCGGACGCCTGAACGTCTCGGCGAACTGCCTCGACCGCCACGTGCGGTCGGCGCGGCGCAACAAGGCGGCGATCATCTGGGAAGGGGAGCCCGGCGACCGCCGG
Source organism: Vicinamibacteraceae bacterium (assembly GCA_039916225.1). Taxonomy (GTDB): domain Bacteria; phylum Acidobacteriota; class Vicinamibacteria; order Vicinamibacterales; family Vicinamibacteraceae; genus JBDSLU01. The sequence goes on along the minus strand of JBDSLU010000532.1, from coordinate 2,104 downwards.
ACGCTGACCTACTTCGATCTCTACCGCGACGTGAACCAGTTCGCGCACGTGCTGCGCGGGTTCGGGGTCAAGAAGGGCGACCGCGTCGCCCTCTACCTGCCGCTGGTTCCCGAGCTGGCCATCGCCATGCTCGCCTGCGCCCGCCTCGGCGCGGTGCACAGCGTCGTCTTCGGCGGCTTCAGCTCGGAGTCGCTGCGCGATCGCATCAACGACTCGCAATGCTCGGTGCTGGTCACCGCCGACGGCGGCTATCGGCGCGGACAGCTCGTCCCGTTGAAGAAGATGGCCGACGAGGCGCTGCAGGGCACACCGTCGATCACGCACGTCGTCGTCGTGCAGCGCGACCCCACCAAGGCTGCGACGGTCGCCATGGTCGAGGACCGCGACCAGTGGTACCACGATCTGATGACGGTCGCGGGCCGCCACGTCGATCCCGAGCCGATGGACGCGGAGGACATGCTCTACATCCTCTACACGTCGGGCACGACCGGGAAACCGAAGGGCATCGTCCATACGACGGCCGGCTACCTGGTTGGCTGCTACGCCACCACCAAGTGGGTCTTCGATCTGAAGGACGAGGACGTCTACTGGTGCACGGCCGACATCGGCTGGGTGACCGGCCACAGCTACGTCGTCTACGGCCCGCTCGCCAACGGCGCGACGGTGGTGATGTACGAGGGCGCCCCCGACTGGCCGGACAAGGCGCGCTTCTGGCAGATCATCGAGCGCTACGGCGTGTCGATTTTCTACACGGCGCCGACGGCGATCCGCGCCTTCATGCGCTGGGGGCCCGAGCACCCGGCGACGGCGGATCTGTCCAGTCTGCGCCTGCTCGGATCGGTCGGCGAGCCGATCAATCCCGAGGCGTGGGTCTGGTACCACAAGGTGATCGGCGGCGAGCGCTGCCCGATCGTCGACACGTGGTGGCAGACCGAGACCGGCCACATCCTCATCTCGCCGCTGCCCGGCCTGACGACGACCAAGCCGGGCTCGGCGACCAAGGCGTTCCCCGGCGTCGTCGCCGAGATCCGCCGCCAGAACGGCGAGCCGGTCGAGGTCGGCGGCGGGCTGCTGGCGCTGACCAAGCCGTGGCCCGGCATGCTGCGCGGCATCTACGGCGATCGCGAGCGGTTCGAGAAGACCTATTTCAGCCAGTGGCCTGATGGCGTCTATTTCACCGGCGACGGCGCCCGTCGCGACGACGACGGCTTCTACTGGCTCCTCGGCCGCGTCGACGACGTGCTGAATGTCGCCGGCCACCGCATCGGCACGATGGAGGTCGAGAGCGCGCTCGTCGACCACCCGTCGGTGGCGGAGGCGGCCGTGGTCGGCAAGGCGCACGAGATCAAAGGCCAGGCGATCGCGGCGTTCGTCATTCTGAAGGGTGGCCTGCAGGGCTCGCCGGCGCTGGTCGACGAGCTGCGCCAGCACGTCGCCAAGAAGATCGGCGCCATCGCCCGGCCCGACGACGTGCTCTTCGCCGGCGATCTGCCGAAGACGCGGTCGGGCAAGATCATGCGCCGGCTGCTGCGCGACATCGCCGAAGGGCGGGCGCTCGGCGACACGACGACGCTGGCCGATCCAGCCGTCGTGGCCAAGCTGAAGGAAAGCTACCAGGACGACCAGGGGTAGGCGGGAGTCGGCGATCATGCGACGGGCTCGTGGACAACTGAAGGGGCCCGCCGCGATCGCCACGATCGCCGCCTTGGTCGCGCTTGCCGCCTGCGGCGGATCGGCCGACGCCGTGCCGGCCGAGGCGCCGCCTGCACCCGGCGTCCCCGGGACCGCCGCCGTCGGTGCCGCCACGCCCGGGACCGCCACGACCGGGACCGCCACGAGCGCTGCGCCCGGGTCCATCACCGAGGCGACCTGCACCACGGCGCCGCTGGGCGTCCGCGTGGTGGCGGTCCGCCGCGAGAGCGCCGACAGCATCCGCGTCGAGCTGACCCTCGCCAACTTGGCTCCCGCCGGCGCGTGGACGCCCGGCTCGCCGGCGGCGACCGCGATCCAGGGCGCCGTGGAGGCGCTGGAGGGCGCGTCGGTGCTGTCCGCGGACGGCCGGCGCCGGATGTTCGCGCTGCGTGACAGCCTCGGCCAGCGGGTG
>JBDSLU010000531.1:0-2788 GCA_039916225.1 Vicinamibacteraceae bacterium | reverse complement strand
CGGCGACATAGGCGTTGCCGGCGGCGTCGGTGGCGATCCGTCCGGAACGCTGCGTGCGCGTGTTCTCGTTGTTGGTGCCGCCCAGGAACGTGGAATAGATCAGCGCCGTCCCGGACGGATTGAACTTGGTCACGAAGGCGTCGCTGATGCCAGGCTTGGTCGGCTGGTAGGCGCCGGGGGTGGTCGGAAACCCGGTGCCGGCCGTCGTCTGTCCGGTCAGGTAGATGTTGCCGGCCGGATCGAGGGCGATATCGAAGGCGTACTCCTGGCTCGAGCCACCGAAGAACGACGAGTAGATCAGCACCGGATCGATGGTCAGCGGATGCGCGCGATCGTAATCGCCGAGGGCGACGCCGACTTCGCGCGCGGCCAGGCGCACGTAGCGGCTCTCGACCTCGCGCCGGGTGCCGTCGATCACCTGGTAGCTGATCGGCGCCTGCTGGCGCAGCGGCTCGCCGACGGCGGCATGCACCAGGAGATCACCGGCCGGGTCGATCTCGAGGCGATCGGCTCCGTCATAGCGGAGACGAATCTCCGCCGGATCGGCGCCAGGCGCGACCAGGAAGTCGTACTCGAGCCGCTCCTGGTTGCCGTAGAACTCGAGGTCGATGCCCTCGTAGACGCCGGTCTCTCGAACCCGCGCGAACTGGCCGACACCGACCTGCCAGCGCGTCGGATCGGACCCGATGTAATGGTTGACGACGCCGGGCAGCTGGTCGCGCCCGTCGACGCGCCGGGCCGCGGCGGGCTGGCCGTCGCGGGCGACCACCGTCATCGCCACGGCGGCGGTGGCACCGCTCGGCGACGCCAGGCTCAGCGTCGCGCCGGTGCTGGTGAGGGCGACGCCGTAGCCCGTGCCGCGCGCCGCGAAGCGGACGCCGTCACTGAACTGGCCGGCGTTGGCCTCGAACCGCAGCGGCTGCCGGGCCAGCGTCTCGACGACCCGGGCGCGTGCGCCTCGATCGAGCACGACCGGCTCGGACGACGCCCGTTGCTGGGGCGCCGCCGCTGTTGGGGGCGCCGGCTGCTGGCCGCGCCCGTTGGACACCCACCCGAGTGCCACGACTCCGACGACCGCCGTCCCGCGCGCCAACCACTGAGCCATGTGCGTCTCTCCCGATCTATGGATCCCTGCGATCCGTCGAGGAGACGTGGTGATCGATCGTCAATTCGTGACAGCGCTGCGGAAGTCTTCTCCCATGGCGCCTTCTGCGATCTTCGCGGGCGCGGACGCCTACCGCCGCGCCAGCATGCGCGCCAGGCCTTCATATTGGTCGCTGGCGATGAAGTCGACGCCGGCATCGCGCGCAGCCTGCCAGCGCGCTTCCGCCGCCGCAGGCGAGCCGAAGTTGTAGCTCGGCGTCCAGCCGAGATTGTCACCGGCGGCATGGCCGTTCAGCGTGTAGAAGCGGATCCACAGGCCGCGGGTGTGCGCCAGCGTGGCGAGGGCCGAAAGTCGCGCCGCATCGGCGGGCGTCCACGCGCCGGCGTCGACCTGGCCGCCGCGCTCGACGACCGCCCACGGGAAGTTCACCCAGCGGCGATAGTTGGTCGCGCCGCTGGCGATCAGCTCGGCCGGGGTGAGGCCGGCGAGCTTGGGGATCGCCTCCCTGCCCTTCCCCACCTTGGCTTCGACGTCGACCGGGATCGCGCCGAAGACACGCAGGCGCCCGCCGACCGGGACCCGATCGTGGAACGACGCCTGCTGGGCGTCGGGGTTGCCGGTCAGCACCAGCAGCGGCTTGACGTCGAGCGGCGCCGGGCGTGTCCCGTCGGCGACGCGCGTCGCGGTGGTCAGCCACGCCTCGTAGGTGCCGAGTGTCTTCCAGATGGCGGCGTGATGCTCGGGCTCGTTCGACTTCAGGTCGAGGTTGAGGACGATGAGCGGCCACGTCTCCCGCTTGTCGTCGCGCAGCGCCTGCTCAATCAGCGGGCGGATGCGCTCGAAGAAGTGCGCCTCCAGCGACGGCTCGGTGCCCGTGTACGGCTCGCTGTGCGCCAGGATGCTGCGGGAGACGCCGCTGCGCGGGTCGCGAAACCAGACCAGGTCCTGCTCGATCGCCACCGGCAGGCCGGTGGCAAGGGCGCGATCGATCCGGTCGGTCCACTGACCGCCTTCGGGATAGCAGTTGTGCGCGTCGAGCAGCACGCGCGCGCCCGGCGCGCCGGCCCCGGACGATTGGCGCGCCTGGGGCGCGGCGTGAGGTGTCGACGTCAGGAGGGCGATCGCCACCGGGAGGAGGAGAAACGGTCGGACATGCGCCATGCCGTTGGATATAGCACGGCGATGTGTCCGGTGTCCGGTCAGCGGCGCCTGAGTCGCAGGACGTAGCGGCCGCGGTCGTTGCCGCCCCGGGAGGTGACCACGACGACGTAGTCGTCCGCTGGCACGGTCTCCAGCGGGATCCGCACCGTGGCGAGGAGGCCTTCCGGCGACGATCCGGCTCGGGCCCGACCGCGCCACACGGGACGGCCGTCCACCGTCTGCAGCTCGACGTCGTAGCCGCTGGCACCGGGCTCCGGCGTCCCTTCGAGACGGAGGTCGAGATCCACGGCACCACCCGGGGTGCGGTGGACGGGCTGCGCCGATGCGCCACGCGGGACGATCGGCGACAGCGTGATGGCGAACACGGCGCGGGCCGGCGAGAGCGCCGGGCCCGGATCCGGCGCCGGCACTGGCCTCGGGGCCGGGGTCGGCGGAGCGGTCGATGGCGCCGGGATCGGCGACGGCGCGGCAGGCGTCTGCACCTGCTGCGGCGGCGCGCCGCCGCGCGAGACGATCCAAAGC
>JBDSLU010000530.1:0-6379 GCA_039916225.1 Vicinamibacteraceae bacterium | reverse complement strand
GGGTCTGGCACGGCCTCCAGAACCTCGGCTCGTCGGATGCGCTGATGCTCAACCTGCCCACCCACGCCTACGACTACGCCGATCCGGACCACTATCGGCTGCCCTGGGATTCCCCCGAGATTCCCTACACGTGGGTTCCGAGGGGCGCGGCCGCGCCACGGCGCGATCCCACGCCAGGCTGATCACACCTTGAGGAAGATCCGCCGGCGGTAGAGCATCCACACTGGCACGAAGCAGACGGCTGCGAAGCTGACCGAGTAGGCGAACGCCGCCCAGCCCGGATCGGGGACGTGCGCAAAGACGTGGTCGAAGACGAAGGCCAGCACCTCCGTCCTCTTGCCGGCGGAGATGAAGCGGACGTTCTGCAACACGGGGGGCAGCAGCTCGCTGAACATGTAGGCGGCAATCGCATTCGAGCCGAAGACCAGCCAGATCCAGGTCCAGCCGGTCCGCCACCCCTTCTGCTCCACGGCCCAGAACGTCAGGCTCAGGAGCACCAGCGAGTACCCCGCCGCGACGAGAACATAGGAGCTGGTCCACATGTTCTTGTTCAGCGGAAACCAGAGCGCCCACAGGTAGCCGAGCGCCAGGCTGCCGACCGCCGCGCCGGCCAGCCCCATCGTCTTGTCAGCGATCGAGCGGCGCGACCGCAGCCAGATGCCGGTCAGCACGCCCATCAGCGCGGTGCCGATGGCCGGCAGGTCGCTCAGGAGGCCTTCCGGGTCGCGCGCGTTGTGGTCTGGGCGGTCGAGGTACAGGTGATGCGGAAACACCTGGCGATCGATCCACGACACCAGGTTCTGGTGCACGTCCATGAACGGCACGTCGCGGCCCGGGACGCCGGCCCCGGGCACGGGTACCCAGCGGACGAGGATCCAGTAGCCGACGAGCGCGATCGCCAGGGCCGTGACGATCGGCCAGACGCGGCGATGCCACAGATACAGGAGCGACACCGCGAGGTAGCAGACCCCGATGCGCTGCAGCACCCCATAGAAGCGCATGTGATCGAGCGCGAAGAACGGAAAGCTGTTGACCACGACGCCCAGCAGGCACAGGATCGCCGCCCGCTGGACAGTGTGTCGCACCAGTTGCGTCCGGGTCACCCCGCGCGCCAGTCGACCCTCGATCGCGAACACCACCGAGGCGCCCATCAGGAAGACGAAGGTGGGGAACACCAGGTCGGTGGCGGTCAGGCCATTCCAGGCGGCGTGGTGCATGAAGCCCCACGCCCCGCTGCCGCCATTGTTGTTGACCATGATCATGAACGCGATCGTGATCCCGCGAGCCACGTCGAGCGACGACAGCCGTGCGGTGGATTCAGGCGGATGGACGGAACTGGTCATCGCGGATCGACCCTCGGGTCGCGGATTGGCTCGCGCCCATACTAGACTGCGAGGGAGGGTCGGTTGATGCGCGACGTTCAGAACAGACGATGGAGCCGGCGACGCGGGCGCGTCCTGGCGGGGACGGCAGGCGCAGCGGCAGTGGTCGCCGCGATGTGGAGCGGGCTCGGTGCCGCCCAGGCGCCGCGTGAGTGGCGCGACTACGCCGGCGGCCCGGACAGTTCCCGCTTCGTCGCCGCCACCCAGATCACCAAGGGCAACGTCGGGCAACTGACGGTCGCCTGGACGTATGCCGACGGCGACACCGACTTCAACCCGCTCGTCGTCCGCGACGTGATCTACACGCGAGCGCGCGGCAACGCGCTGGTCGCCATCGACGCGGCGACGGGCGCCGAGCGTTGGGTGTCGCCCGAGATCAAGGGTTTCGCCGTGCGCGGCGTGAACTACTGGGAGAGCGCCGACGGCAGCGATCGCCGCCTGCTGCTCACCACGCTGAACATGCTGCGGGCCTTCGACGCCAGGACCGGCCAGCCGATCCCGGCCTTCGGGAAAGACGGCGTCGTCGATCTGCGCGAAGGGCTCGACCGCGATCCGGCGACCGTGCAGCAGCAGAGCCGACTACCGGGCAAGATCTTCGAGAACCTGCTCATCCTCGGCTCGGCCACCAACGCGGAGTACGCCTCGGCCCCCGGCGACATCCGGGCCTTCGACGTCCGCACCGGCGCCCACGTCTGGTCGTTCCGGACCATCCCCCGCAAGGGCGAGCTCGGCGCCGAGACCTGGCCGGACGACGCACGCGCCCACGTCGGTGGCGCCAACGCCTGGGCCGAGATGTCGGTGGATGCCAGGCGCGGCATCGTCTACGTGCCGACCGGGAGCGGCAAGTTCAACTTCTTCGGCGGCTACCGCCGCGGCAACAACCTGTTCTCGGACAGCCTGCTCGCCCTCGACGCGCGGACGGGCACGCGGCGCTGGCACTTCCAGACCGTCCACCACGACATCTGGGATCTCGATAACAACTCGGCGCCACAGCTGACCACCATCACGCAGGGCGGCCGCAAGGTCGACGTCGTCGCGATGGCCAGCAAGACCGGCTACCTCTACGTCTTCGATCGCGTCACCGGCAAGCCGATCTGGCCGATCGAGGAGCGCCCGGTGCCGCAGAAGACCACCGTGCCCGGCCAGTACCTGTCGCCGACGCAGCCGTTCCCGACCAAGCCGGAACCGTTCTCGCGCCAGTCGTTCACGGTCGCCGATCTGAACCCGCACATCCTCACCGACGAGCAGCGCGCCCAGTTCCGCGAGCGCATCGCCAAGGCGCGCAACGACGGCCCGTTCACGCCGATCGGCTTCGACGAAGTCGTCCACATGCCCGGCAACCAGGGCGGCTCCAACTGGGGCAGCACCGCCGGCAACCCGGGCGACGGCCGCGTCTACGTCATCGGCTTCAACGTGCCGACGATCATCCGCCTGCTCAAGCCGGGCGAGACGCGAGCGGCGCGGGGCGCCGTCCCGGAAGAGATCGTCAAGGACGGCTATCCGACGACGGACGGCTTCGGGCTGTATCCGACCATCGTCAAGCCGCCCTACACGACGCTCACCGCCTACGACTTGAACAAGGGCGCGATCGCCTGGCAGAAGGGGCTCGGCGATGACCTGCGGCTGCTGCCGCTCGGCATCACCGGCACGGGATCGGCGGTGACCGTCAAGGGCGGCCTGATCGTGACCGGTAGCGGCCTGGTATTCGCCACGGCCGCCGATCGCAAGGTGCACGTCTACGACACCGGTACCGGCGGCGAGCTGTCCACGTTGCCGCTCGGCGGCCCGACCAGCGGCGGCCCGTCGATGTACGAGCACGGTGGCCGGCAGTACCTGCTCGTCACGGCGTCGGCGGTGCAGCCGTCCGGGCCGGGCGCCGTGCCGACGCCGCACAAGGGACCGACCGGACTGGTTGCCTACGCGCTGCCTCGCTGAGCGGGGCCGCCGCCGGGCTGTCGCGCGCCAGGCTGACCGGACGGGCTCCGGCTTGGCTTGACTCGGCGTCCCTGGCTACGGGAACACGTTCGGGGCTCCCGGCTTCGCCGCGCTCCAGCTGCGCGTGAAGCGGCAGTTGCGCGGTGATACCTCGACGTCGAGCTGGCCGCTGAACCCGCTGGCGGTGAAGCGGCCGGCGAGCCGCTGCGCGAAGGTGTTCCCGCTGGTGTCGGGCCCGAACGTCGCCGTGGCGGTGAAGTCACCGTTGTTCTGAACGGCTCCGGAGAAGTTCGTCCCGCCCGTGTCCTGCAACGAGAACGTCGCCGCGCCGGGTGTGTGCGTCACCGTGCCGGTCACAGCCGCCGGCGTGCCGGTCTGGCCGCAGGTGTCACTGACTGCGGTCTGGGTGATCTGATAAGTCCCCGCCACCTGCAGCACTGCCGGCGTGGGCGTAGGTGTCGGGGTGGGTGTGGTGGGCGACGGGGAACCGCCTCCACCGCATGCCGTGGACCCCATCACCACGAGTGCCCCGAGCACGAGCCATCGCATCCGTTGCCTCCATTCGACGATGCCGTCGAGTGTGCCCGGAGCGCGCGGACGACTCAATGAGCGAACGCTGAGGAATCGCTGAGCATCGCTATTCCGGCCGCAACCCGATGCGCCGCAGCAGCGATCCGAACCGCGGATCGGCACGCAACGGACGAAAGGCCGGATGGACGGCGGCGAACACGAGCAGGTCGGTGCGACGGTTCGCGGCCCGCTGGAGCCAATCGATCGCCCGATCGGCCTGGCCATGGTGGGCGAGCGCCACCGCCAGCGGCCAGGCGCGGCGCTCGCACGCCTCGTCCGTCATCCCCGTTTCGAGGATCGCCACGCGCTGCCGCCAGAACCCCGCCAGTCCCCCTCGCGCCGTGGCATCGCGCATCTCCGCCGCCGCCTGCGGCGCGTACGTCGTCAACCACTGCACCGCCAGGTCGGCGTCGCCGGCCTCCGCCGCCGCGTCCACGGCGCAGCGCTGTGCCGGCACGAACTGGGGCAGCATCCGCGCCGCCTCGGCGCAGGCGTCGATCGCGCCTCTGAAGTCCCTGGCGTAGAACCGGGCCAGACCCAGGTCGGTACGGGCGCTCGCCGAACCGGGTGCGAGCGTCACCGCCCGGCCAGCGTGCGCCAGCGCACCGCGCGCGTCCCCCGCGGCCGAGAGGTAGCGGCTGTACCACTGATGGGCGCGAGCCGACGTGTCGTCCAGGCGGACGGCACGTTCGAGGTGGGTGCGGGCCGCCGGCCAGTCCCAGTCCAGATAGAGCAGCGTCATGCCGAGCGCTGCGTGCGCCGGCGCGGACCCGGGGGCGATCTGCACGGCGCGCGTGGCGGCGCTGCGGGCCGCCGCGTACGATGCCTGCGCCGACTCGACGCGGTAGTTGCCGATCGTCAGCCGGGCGTCGGCGAGTCCGGCGTAGGCGTCGGCGTAGCCGGGGTCGGCGGCAATGGCTTGGGTGAAGTAGCCGACCCGGGTGAGGAGCTCCTGCGGACCGGCGTCGGCCAGCGCCAGATTGCCGCGCGCGAACCGTTCCATGGCGGCATCGCGGTTCGGGGCCGGCAGCGGCGCGGGGGCTGATGCCCGGAGCAGCGCCGCCGTGGCGACTGCGGCGATCGCGGCCGCGGCGCTCGCGATGGCCCACGGCGAGGGGCCGCGCGACGCGACGCGGGCGGCGACGACCGGCGGCTCGATCGCCGTCCATCCCACGCGGGTGACCGGCGCGACGAACTTGTAGCCGCGCCGGGGCACGCTGACCAGGGACTGCGACGCCGAGGCTGGATCGTCGATCGCCGCCCGCACCTGTCCGATGCAGAAGTTCAGGCCGGCGTTGAAGTCGACGAAGCTGCCGTCGTCCCACAGCGCCGCCCGCAACTCGTCGCGCGTCACGAGCGCGCCGGCCCTCGACACCAGGAGGTGCAGCGCCCGGAAGGGCTGTGGCGCCAGCTTCACTGGCGCGCCGTCGCGGCGCAGCTCGGCCCGGTCCGGATCCAGCTCGAACGATCCGAAGCGAAGTATTTCGGCCATGGGCAGATTGTAGAGCGGCCCATGGCGCGCCGATCGGTCAGCGCAGGAGTCGCTCGGCCACGCCCGGATCGCCGTCGTTCGGCGCCGGCGTGATCCCCAGGACGCGGGCCAGCACGTTGTAGATGTCGACGCTCTCGAAGGGCGGCACGACGGCGCCACGGCGGAACGCGGGTCCGCTGGCCACGAACAGGCCGTGCATCGACCGGACCTCCGGGTCGTAGCCGTGGTTCCCGCGCGAGAACCAGGCCGTCGCATTGAGATGCCGGCGGGCGATGCTCCACCCTTCGTCGGCGACCCCGACGATGGCCGGTACCCGCGGGTGGTCGCGGAAGCGCCACGCCGGCGGCGTCTCCGCCTTCTGGTAGACGCGCAGATGGGGATGCGCGCCGGCCAGGCGCCGGTAGACGTCCTCGGCGCTCACCGTTTTCGGGACGATCGCCAGGTTCGGGTTGACGTCGACGACGTCGACGGTGGCGAGATCGAGATAGTCGCTGAGCACGATGACGCGGGCGGGGCTGACGGCGGCCATGCCGTGGTCCGAGACGAGCACCACGTTGACCTGCCCGAGCAGCCCGCGCGCCTCGAGGCCGGCGAGCAGGCGGCCGATGGCACGATCGACGCGGACCAGGGCGGCGCGCAGTTGCCGGGAGTCCGGCCCGAACCTATGGCCGGCGTCGTCGACGTCGCTGAAGTACGACAGCAGCAGCGCCGGCCGCTCCGCCACCGGCCGATCCAGCCACTGCAGCAGGCGATCGACGCGGTCCCGGTTGGGCAGGCCTTCGTCGTACACGGCCCAGTCCGACGGCCGCACCCCGCCGATCGCCGCCTCCGAGCCAGGCCAGAACAGGGCCGAGGCGCGCTGGCCCTGACGAATGGCGGTGACCCAGAGCGGCTCGCCGCCCCACCACGCGGCGTTGCCGACCTGTTCGCGGTCGGCCAGGCTGAACCGGCCGATGCCCGGATCGAGCATCGTGTTGCCGATGACGCCGTGGTGGCCGGG
>JBDSLU010000529.1:0-12015 GCA_039916225.1 Vicinamibacteraceae bacterium | reverse complement strand
GAGACCAGCTCGGACTACGACCGCGAGAAGCTGCAGGAGCGGCTGGCGAAGCTGGTCGGCGGCGTCGCCGTCATCAAGGTCGGTGCGGCCACCGAGACCGAGATGAAGGAGAAGAAGGCGCGCGTCGAGGACGCGATGCACGCGACGAAGGCGGCGGTCGAAGAGGGCATCGTCCCGGGCGGCGGGGTCGCCCTGCTGCGTGCCGCCAAGTCGCTCGAGGCGGTCGGCAAGCGCAAGGATCTGTCCGACGACGAGCGGAGCGGCGTCGAGCTGGTGCGTCGCGCCGTCGAGGAGCCGATGCGCTGGATCGCCATGAACGCCGGCCAGGAAGGCTCGATCGTGGTCGAGAAGGTCAAGGCATCGACGGATCCGCTGATGGGGTTCAACGCCTCGACCGACACCTACGAGAACCTGGTCGCCGCCGGCGTCATCGACCCGGTCAAGGTGGTGCGCACCGCGCTGCAGAACGCCGCGTCGATCGCGTCGCTGCTGCTCACGACGGAGGCCCTCGTCGCCGACCTGCCCGAGAAGTCGGCGCCGGCCGCGGGCGGTCACGATCACTCGCACGACGACTATTAGAGAAAGATACCGCCCGAGAGGGCGGCCCGCGCGCGGTCCTGAGGGGACCGCGCGCCATAAAAGGAGAGCCACCGCCATGATGGATCCGCACACCGACATCCCCCACGTCGAAGGCCAGCCCGAGCGCCAGCCGGTGGCGCCGATCGAGAGCCGCTTCATGTTCGTCGACGTCGCCGCGCTGCGCGCCAAGCAGCTGCGCCGGGGCGCCCTGATCCGGACGACGCCGTCCCACGACACCCCGCACAAGCTGGAACGGATTGCGATGGACGAAGTCCGCAAGGGGCTCGTCGAATACACCGCCCCGTTGAAGAAGGCGCCCGAGACCCCGACCCTCTAATCGGCCGTTGGGCCCGGTCGCCAGGCCGGGCTCGACGAGCTGCGGGAACTCCGCCGGGGTGAGCCACGTCCGATTACCGCAGAGGTGATGGCGATGGACACGGTCCTCCTGGCGGGTTTGGTGATCCTGGCCCTGGTCGCGACGGCGGCGATCCTCGGCTCGCTCCTGCGGGCCGTCTTCTGGATTCTCTTCCTGCCGTTCCGCGTCGTCGGCTGGCTGTTGTTCCTGCCGCTGCTCCTCCTCAAGGTCGTCGTCGGCATCGTCGGCGCGGTCCTCACCCCGATCGCCGCGGTCGTCGCCGCCGTGCTCGTGGCGGTCATCGGCGGGCTGTTCATCCCGCTCCTTCCCGCCCTGGTCATCGCCGCGTTCGTCTGGCTCGCCGTCAAGATGAGCCGGCCGTCGCACCGCTCCATTCCCTCTCAATCGTCTTGATCGTCCCGACCGGGCAAGGCGCGCCTTGTCGAACCGCCAGGGTTCCGGCAGAATGAGCCGTTCCGCATTCTGCCCGGAGATCCTTGCGATGACTTCAGTCCCTTCGCGTCGGTCATTTCTGCAAACGGCGGCGGCTGCTGCCGCTGGCGTGACGATCGTCCCCCGTCACGTGCTCGGAGGCACCGGCTTCCAGGCGCCCAGCGACACCTTCAACATCGCCGGCGTGGGCGTCGGCGGCATGGGCCGCAGCAATCTCCTCTCGCTCGCCGGCCAGACCAACATCGTCGCGCTGTGCGACGTCGACTTCGGCTACGTCGACAAGAAGTACGCCGAGCTGACCGCGCAGCTCGAGGGGGCGCGCAAGCAGATCGCCGACCTCAAGGCCAACCCCAACGCGCCGCAGGGGCAGGGCCAGGGCCGCGCGCTCTCGCCCGCCGCCCGGCTCGAGGCCGCGGAACGGCGCGCCGTCAACGTCGACGCCCTGATCACCAAGGCCGGCAAGGCCAAGCGCTATCAGGACTACCGCCAGATGCTGGCGGAGCAGAAGGACATCGACGGCGTCGTCGTGGCGACGCCGGATCACATGCACGCCGCCATCGCCATGGCCGCGATGTCGCTCGGCAAGCACGTCTACGTGCAGAAGCCGCTCTGCTGGTCGGTGCAAGAGGCTCGGGCGCTGGCCAAGAAGGCGGCCGAGACCAAGGTCGCCACCCAGATGGGCAACCAGGGCCACTCTCTCGACGACGCCCGCAAGGCCATCGAGTACGTGCAGGGCGGTTACATCGGCGACGTCAAGGAAGTCCACGTCTGGACCAACCGGCCGTTCGCCTACTGGCCGCAGGGTGTGCCGCGCCCGGGCGTGAGCACGACCAAGCCAGAGGATCTCGGCTGGAGCTCGCGCGGCGTCGCCGAACGCCTCGCCGCGACCATGGCCGCGGGAGACTACCCGGTGCCGCAGGGCCTGGCCTGGGATCTGTTTCTCGGTGGCGCCCCGCAGGTGCCGTACCATCCGATCTACCACCCGTTCAACTGGCGCGGCTGGGTCGACTGGGGCCAGGGCGCCCTCGGCGACATGGGCGCGCACCTGATCGATCACCCGTTCTGGTCGCTCGAGCTCGGCATGCCGACCAGCATCGAGACGGTCGCCACGCCGTTCAACGGCGCCTCGTACCCGACCGCGACGATGACCCACTATCAGTTCGCCGCGCGCGGCTCGAAGCCGGCGGTCAAGCTGACCTGGTACGACGGCGGGTTCATGCCGCCGCGTCCGGAGGAGCTCGGCGAGACCAAGCTGGATGCCGGCGGCGGCGTGCTCTACATCGGGAGCAAGGGCAAGCTGCTGCACGACACCTACGGGGCCAACCCGCGGCTGCTGCCGCAGTCGCTGCACGAGAGCGTCGGCACGCCGAAGCAGACGCTGCCGCGGATTCCGACCAGCCACGAGATGAATTGGGTCGACGCGGCGCGGGGCAAGGCGACGGCGTCGAGCCCGTTCGAGTACGCGGCCAGGCTCACCGAGGTGATGCTGCTCGGCATCGTGTCGCTGCGGGCCGGGACGAAGATTCACTATGACGCCGCCAACATGCGCGTCACCAACTCCGACAAGGCCAACGACTTCCTCCGGCGCGAATACCGCACCGGCTGGTCGCTGTCGGAGTAACGAGCGAGCCGCCAGGAGGGCGCTCCGTCGCCGGACCCGCGGGGCCCGGCGCCAACATACAATGCCGACGGTGGATCCCGTCGATTTCACCCGGCTGGCGGAGGCCATTTCCGATGGCGATGCCGTCGATTGGGCCGCCGCCGGGTCGCAGGCGTCGCCGTCGGATCGGCGTGTCCTCGACGCGCTGAAGGTCGTCTCGGAGATCGCCGGCCTGCATCGGACGATGCCGCCGTCGGCCGGCGAACGCCCGGCCGAGCTCCTTGCCGGCGACGTCTGGGCCCATCTCACCCTGCGCGAAGTGATTGGCCGCGGTGCCTACGGCGTGGTCTACCGCGCCTGGGATCCGCAGCTCGATCGCGAGGTCGCGCTCAAGCTGATCTCCGAGTCGGCCCAGCGCGACCAGGCGATGATCGTGGTCGACGAAGGCCGGTTGCTGGCCAAGGTCCGACACCGCGGCGTCGTCACGGTCTTCGGGGCGGCCCGCGAAGCGGGCTTCGCCGGTCTCTGGATGGAGCTGGTCCAGGGCGCGACGTTCGAGGAAATCATCCAGCAGCAGGGCCGCTTCAGCGCCCGCGAAGCGGCGTTGTTCGGCGCCGAGGTGTGCGAAGCGCTGGCCGCGGTGCACTCCGCCGGCCTGCTGCACCGCGACGTCAAGGCGCAGAACGTCATGCGCGATCGCAGCGGTCGCGTCGTGCTGATGGACTTCGGCACCGGCCGGCTGCGCGAGCTGCCGGACGACGCGGCGGTCGCCGACCTGGCGGGCACGCCGCTCTACATGGCGCCCGAGTTGTTCTCGGGCGGCGCCGCCGCCACCCAGACCGACGTCTATAGCGTCGGCGTGCTGCTGTTCCGGCTCGTCACCGGCGGGTTTCCGCTGCCGGCCCGCTCGCTCGCCGAGGTCCGCCTGGGACACGAGCAGAACCGCGCCAGGCGGCTGCGTGACGAGCGGTCGGATCTGCCGTCGGCGTTCGTCAGCATCGTCGAGCGGGCCCTGGCCCGCGACCCGGCCCGCCGCTATGCCAGCGCCGGCGAACTCGAGCTCGCGCTCACCGGATTCCTGGCCACGTCCGCCGAGCTGTCGACGACCGCGACGGGGTCCGGCAGTCATGTCGCGGCGGTCGTGCCGACTCCGCCGGCACCACTGACCCCGATCGATCGGCTGCGCCGCGGCTGGCCGCTCGCCGCCATGCTGGCCCTCGGCTTGGCCGCCGGTGTCGCCGGCGCGTGGGCGTGGCTGCCGCAGCGTCCGGCCAGTGCGCCGACGGTGCGGTTCATGATGACGCCGCCCGGCAACGAGGACTTCCTGAGCTTCTCGCTGGCGCCCGACGGCTCGCAGGTCGCCTTCGGCGCCGAAGGCAAGCTGTGGACGCGGCCCCTGGGCAGCGTCGAGGCGCGCCAGTTCGCCGACTCGCAGGGCGCGCACGATCCGTTCTGGTCGCCCGACAGCCGCTCGGTCGCCTACTTCAAGCAGAACGCGCTCTGGGTTGCCGGCATCGGCGGCGGCGAGTCCCGCTACCTGTGCCCGGCGTGGAACGCGATGGGCGGCTCGTGGGGCACCGACGGCACCATTCTCTTCGCCGCCGACTTCGGCCGCGCCATCTACCGCATCCCCGCGGCTGGGGGCGAGCGCGTTCCCATCCGGTTGCAGGGCGAGCACGGCACCGACCTGCGCTGGCCCAGCTTCGTGCCCGGTACGTCCGACTTCATCTACTCGTCGCGCCGCGCGCCGGAGCAGCCACGGACGATCATGGCGGGACGGCTCGACACCAGCAGCGGCGATCGCGTGCTGCTCGAGAGCGACGCCAACGCCCAGATCGCCGCCGATCGGCTGCTCTTCGTGCGCAACGGCCGGCTGTTCGCGCAGCCGTTCGACAGCCGATCGCTGAGCCTCACCGGCACGCCGAAGCCGGTTGCCGGGCGCATCGGATCGAACCTCTACAACCGCGAGGACTACGCCAACTTCTCGGCGGCGGGGCAGGGCGTGTCGCTGCTGGCCTACCTCGGCGCCCGTCAGGTCGATCGACAGCTGGTCATCCTCGATCGGCAGGGCCGCAGCACGCCGCTCCTCGGTCCCGGTGAGTTCCGCGACATCGCCCTGTCGCCGGCCGGGGACATGCTCGCTTTCGAGCAGCTCGACGAGGTGGCCGGCACCCGAGACATCTGGACCCTCGACATCGCACGCCGGCAGAAGACGCGCATCACCTCCGACGACGATGACGACTTGGCTCCGGTCTGGTCGCCGGACGGCCGCTGGATCTACTTCGCCTCCAACCGTGGCGGCCGTTCGACGATGTATCGCCACGCCGCGGACGGCACCGGGTCCGACGAGATCGTGATGGCCGATTCGTCGAGTGCCGTGCCGTTTCACATCTCGGTCAACAACCTGCTGACCTTCACGCGCTCGGATCAGCGGCGAGACAACGACGTCTGGGTCGCGCAGCTGGCCACCGACGGGACGCTTGGCGAACAGCGGACCTTCCGCGCCTCGACGTGGCGCGAGAACGAGCCGCGCTTCTCGCCCGACGGCGGCTGGATCGCCTACTCGACCACCGACACCGGCGATCGCCACGTCTACGTCGAGCGGGTCGGCATCCCCGGGCCACGCTTCCAGGTGTCGGTCCGCAACGGCCGCGAGCCGTTCTGGCGGGCCGACGGCAAGGAGCTCTACTACCACGGCCCGGATCGCTGGCTGATGGGCGTCACGCTCGATCTGTCGAAACCGACGCCCACGATCAGCTCGCCGCATCCGGTGATCCAGCTGCAGTTCCGGGGCTGGGATGTCCGCTATCACGTGGCGCCGCTGCCTGATGGCAACAGCTTCGTGATGAACGTGCCGGTCGCGGGCTCGACGCCGCCGCCTCTCAGCTTTGTACTTAACTGGTTGCAGCCGTAGGGGCGGCGTAAGCCCCGCGGCAGCGCCGTTGGGAGTTGGAGATTGGAAGTGGCTTGGTCGTTGGCAGTTGGAGCTTGGGAGTTCCGCGAGGCGCTAGCCGAGCGGCGGCGTCTCGCGATGCCACGGCGTCGCCTGCTCGTAGGCGTGCGCGAGCCCGAGCAGGCCGGCTTCGTCGAACGGCCGGCCGGTCAGCTGCAGCCCGATCGGGAGGCGATCCGGCGAGAAGCCGCACGGCACGCTGATCGCCGGCAGCCCGGTCAGGTTGGCGCTGACCGTGAACACGTCGGCGAGGTACATCTGCAGCGGATCGTCGGCGCGCTCGCCGAGACGGAACGCCGGCGTCGGACACGTCGGCATGGCGATGGCGTCGACGTCGGCGGCGAACGCCGTGTCGTAGTCGCGGCGGATCAGCGTCCGCACGCGCTGCGCCTTCTGGTAGTAGGCCTCGTAGTAGCCGGCGCTGAGCACGTAAGTGCCGAGCATGATGCGGCGCTTCACTTCGGCGCCGAAGTGCTCGCCGCGGGTCCGCTCGTAGAGCGTCGCCAGGTCGTCGCCGGGCGCCAGCTTCGAGCGCGACGAGTAGCGCACGCCGTCGTAGCGCGCCAGGTTCGAGCTGGCTTCGGCCGTGGCGACCAGGTAGTAGACCGGGATCGCCGCCGCGGCGTGCGGCAACTCGACGTCGACCAGGGTGGCGCCGAGGCCCTCGAGCACGGTCAGCGCTGCGTCGATGGCCGCTTGGACCGCGGCGTCCACACCCGAGCCGAGGAGGGCACGCGGCACCCCGATCCGGCGCCCGGTGAGCGGCGTGCTGGACGCGCCGGCGCCGAGCGCAGAGACATCCGGCACCGCGGCGTGGGCGGTCGTCGCGTCAGCCACGTCGTGGCCGGCCATCGAGGCGAAGATGTCGGCCGCGTCCTGGACCGTTCGCGCGAACGGTCCGATCTGATCGAGCGACGAGCCGAAGGCGAGCAGCCCGTAGCGTGAGACCCGGCCGTACGTGGGCTTGAAGCCGACCACGCCGCACAGCGCGCCGGGTTGCCGGATCGAGCCGCCGGTATCGGAGCCGAGTGACACCGGCGCCAGGCCCGCCGCCACAGCCACCGCGGAGCCACCGCTCGACCCGCCCGGGATGCGATCGAGCGCCCATGGGTTGCGGGTCACGCCGAACGCCGAGTTCTCGGTCGACGATCCCATCGCGAACTCGTCGCAGTTGGTCTTGCCGAGGACGATCGCGCCGGCGGCTTCCAGGCGCTCGACGGCGGTGGCGGTGTAGGGCGGGACGAAGCGTTCGAGGATCCGCGAGGCGGCGGTCGTCGGCACGTCGCGGGTGCACAGGTTGTCCTTCACCGCGACGGGCACGCCGAACAAGGGCCGGTCCGTCGCCGTCCCGTGTTCGGCGTCGAGCGCCGCGGCGCGAGTCAGGACCCGATCCGGATCGACGTGCAGGTAGGCGCCGAGGCCGCCGCCGGCGGCGTCACGCCCGTCCAGCCGGGCGATGCGGGCCAGGAGCGCCTGGACCACCTCGGTCGCCGAGGCTGCTTTGGTGCGTATCGCCTGGCGCGTTTCGCGCGCGGTCCAGTGGTGAATCCCGCCGCTCACCCGATCACCTTCGGGACGCGGAAGAGGCCGGCTCCGCGGATGGCGTCGGGAGCGTTGCGCAGCGCGGCCTCGCGGGAGAGCGACGGCCGCGTCTCATCGGGCCGCAGCGTCGTGTCATCCAGCTGGACGTGCGACGTGGGCTCGATGCCCGAGGTGTCGATGCCGCCGATCTGCTCGACGTAGGTGAGGATGGCGGTCAATTCCCGGCCAAGGCGGGCACGTTCATCGGGGGTCAAGGCCAGGCGGGAGAGCTCGGCGATGCGCAGGACGTCACGGTCTGACAACGCGGACACGGCGGCAAGTGTAACAGGGCGGCCGGCCGACTCGTCTGGCGAGCTCGGCCATTCAGAGAAGCGGTCGAAAGTGCCGATCCGTTGATTGCCGGGCACTCTCTGCCGAGACGGGCTCGACGGAGGCACGGCATGACGGACACGTGCGGCGACAACAGTCCTTCTGGACGGCGGTGACCTGGGCGCGGCTCCTGGCGGGAGCCGCCGCCGTGGCCGGCTTGTGGGTCGCGCTGGGCCCGATGGCCCTGCACGGCGGAGCCCGGTCTCTGCTTGCCCCCGGCCCGGTGGCGAGCGGGCTGACCCTCGTCCTGTGCGCCGCCGGCGTGGTCGGGCTGTCGCGCGGTCGTCAGGGCGGCGCCCGATTCGCCGGCCTCCTCGTGCTGCTGCTCACGGTCGTCGCGACGCTGGTCCGCGTGCCGGCCATCGTCGCCACCCCGCCCGGTCTCCTGGTGTGGGACATGGTGACGCGCCACGGCTGGATCGACACCACCTCGGCGCAGGTGCTGATGGTGTGCGGCGTCGGCCTGTTCATCCCGCTCCGCAGCGGCTCGCCACGGCTGCGCGACGCCTCGAGCGCCTTCGTCGCCGCCGTGCTGCTCGCGGGGGGGCTGACCCGCCTGTCCGGTCTCATCGGCGGCAACGGCCTGGTCTGGGATCCCTTCACCGGCATGCCGGTGCCGGTCGCCGTCGGGGCCGTCGCGCTCGGTGGGGCACTGCTTTTCGTCCGTCGCGGTGCCGCGCTCCTGGGCGCGCCGATCGCCGGCTGGCGGCAGATCCCCTTCACCATCACCATCGCCCTGGCCGCTCTCTCGTGCGTGCTGTGGCGATCCCTGGCCATGGAGCGATCGCGCGGCGCCCTGCCGATGGAGCACCGCGATGTGGTGGCGATCGCCGGCGACGTCGGCCGGGCGCTCGATCTCCATGTGGGGGTCGTCAAGCGCATGGCCTACCGTCCGGTGACCAACACCGCCGACTGGGCCCGCGCCGCGCACGGCCAGATCGCCTTGCTGCCGGCGTTCGACGCCGTCGGCTGGGTGACGCCGACGCTCGAAACGCGCGTCGTGGTCGGTGGCGAACCGGCCCGGCACGTGATCGACCTGAAGGCGTGGCCGGCCGGCAAGGCGCTGGCCAAGGCGGCGCGGAGCGGCAACGGAGCCGTGATCTCGGGGCCGGTCGACGTCGACGTCGCCGGCGACGCCTTCTTCGTCGTGATGCCATCCCCGGCGACAGCGGCAACCGAGGGACTGGTCGTCGGCCTCGTCCGCTATCACGATCTGTTCGCGTCGATCCCGTCGGTGCGGCGCGCCGGCGTCGAGGTGGCCGACGGCAGCACCGCGATCTATCGCGCCGGCCCGGAACACCCGGTCGGTGGCCCGCTGGCCTGGACGCCGATCAACCTGCCCGGGGTCCCGGCGTGGCGGCTGCGGGCCTGGCGTGGCGGCAGCCGCCTCGTGCCCAGCGACTCGCTGCTGCCCGAGATCGTGCTCGGCCTCGGCCTGGCGCTGGCGCTGCTCGCCGGCATCGGCACGCACTTCCTGGACGAGGGCGGCCGGCGGACCAAGGCGGCGCGCCGCGTCAACAACGACCTGCGCAAGGAGATCGAGCGGCGCCGCCAGGTGGAGCGGCAGCTCGCTGCGGCCCGCGACGCCGCGCTCGATGGCGCCAAGGCCAAGAGCGCGTTCCTGGCCACGGTCAGCCACGAGATCCGCACGCCGATGAACGGCGTCATCGGCACGGTGAGCCTCCTGCTCGAGACGCCGCTGGCGTCCGAGCAGAAGGAATACGCCGAGCAGATCCAGCGATCGGCCGACAGCCTGGTCACGATCATCAACGACATCCTCGACTTCTCGAAGATCGAGGCCGGCAAGCTGAGGCTCGAGGCCGTCGATTTCGATCCCCGTGAGGCGTTGCACGATGCCATCGACGTGGTCGCTCCGTCGGCGCAGGCCAAAGGCCTCGAGCTGGTGTGCGACGTGCCGGCTGATCTGCCGGCGCTGATCCGGCTCGACCCGTCGCGGTGGCGGCAGATGCTCCTCAACCTGCTCGGCAACGCCGTCAAGTTCACGGCCACCGGCAGCGTCCGCGCGACGTTGTCGATCGAGCCGGCAGCGGATGGCGAGGCGTTCCTGCGGGTGACCGTCGCCGACACCGGCATCGGCATCAAGCGCGACGCCCTGGGCCGGCTCTTCGAGCCGTTCTCCCAGGCCGACGGATCGATGACGCGCCGCTATGGCGGCACCGGCCTCGGCCTGGCCATCACGCGGCAGCTCGCCGAGCTGATGGGCGGCAAGGTCGGCGTGGAGAGCGCCGAAGGGCGGGGCAGCGCATTCTGGTTCACGACCCGTTTCGGGATCGCCGCCGCGCCGCCGTTCGTGGCGACGCCGCTCGAAGGGCTGCGCGTCATCGTCGCCGACGACCATGCCTTCGCCCTCGCCGCCCTCGGCCGCGAGCTCACCGCGCTGGGCGCCATCGTCGAGACCACGGGCTCGGTCGATGAGTTGTTCAAGCGGGCCGCGCTGCCGCAAGGACCGCACTTGCTCCTGGTCGACGAGTCGCTGCCGCTGCGCGGCGGCTCGGTGGCGCTGAACGCCGGCCGGCGGCTGGCCGGTCTGCCGTCCCTGCCGGCGGTGCTGCTGACGTCGCGCACCCGCGCCGAAGGCCTGGCCAACGCCCAGCGCCTCGGGTTCGCCACCTGCCTCGTCAAGCCACAACGGCGGCATCAGCTGGCGCAGGCGCTGATCGCCACGATGGAAGCGGCTGCCGCGGGGCGAGTCAGTGCGCCGCCGCCGTCCGCGCAGTCGGTGATGGCCCGAGCGGTACCCGCACCGGCGCCGGCCGCGACGTCGGTCTGCAAGGCGCCGCCGTCGGGCGGGCTGCGGGTCCTGGTCGCCGAGGACAACGAGGTCAACCAGAAGGTCGTGTCGCGGATGCTCGAGCGGCTCGGGCATCACGCGGAAGTGGCCGTCAACGGCCGCGATGCCGTCGAGCGCGCCAAGGCCGGCGCCTTCGACATCGTGCTGATGGATTGTCAGATGCCGGAGATGGACGGCTGGGAGGCGACGGCACGGATCCGCGCCGCGCTGGCCGGGCGGCGCCGCATCCCGATTCTGGCGCTGACCGCCAACGCCTCAGACGCCGATCGGCAGCGCTGCCTCGACGCCGGGATGGATGCCCACCTCTCCAAGCCGCTCAAGCTGGAGCGGCTGGCCGAGGCGCTGGCGACGTGGGGGCCGGCGTCGCCGGCGGAACGGCGCCCGGCGTAACTCCCAACTTCCAACTGCCAACTTCCAAGGCAGTCCAAACTCCCAATGACCAAACAGCGTGCTTGGGAGTTGGCGGTTTGGAAGTGCCTTGGTAGTTGGAGCTTGGGCGTTGGGAGTTCGAAGGCCTACGGCCTGAGCGGCCAGGTCTTCAGGCGGGTGCGCGCGTCGGGAATGTCGATTCCGGTGATCCAGACCGGTTCTTCGCTCGGCAGCACCACCTTGACGTCGTAGGTGCCGGCGGGGAGCACCAGCAGCAGGTCCGGTCCAAGGGCGCGGGCCCGTCCGACCTCCGTCGCCGGAACGCCCGGCGCGGTCGCGACCGCCGACCAGCCGACGGGTACCGGCGTGGTCCCTTCCGGCCTGATCTGCAGGGCCCCGAAGCCTTCCCGGAGATGAACGACCTGCAGGTGCCGCCCGTATTCGTCCGGATACTTCTGCACCAGCATGTGCTCGACCCAGCGCACGCCGGCGATGGATTCCGGCGCGGAGCGGGAGCGGATCGCCTGCACGTCGTACAGCCCGACCGGCACGTCGGCCTCGTAGGCCCGATCGGTCCCGAGGGTCAGCCGGATCGGCGTGCCGCGCTTGCCGGCGGGGAAGAGCCGGACCCGGGTTTCGCGGGTGACCTCGTTCACGCCGTCGAAGACCCGCAGCTGCAGCCGGATGTTCGGGCCGCCGGGCGGGATGACGACCGGTGCGGCGGCCGGCGCGGTGGCCGGAGCGGCCGGGGCCGCCGGGACAGCGGGTGGTGCCTGGTCGACGGGTGGCGCCTGGGCCGCGGCCAGCCGGACCGCAGTCACCAAGGTGGCCAGGACGAGCGCCGCGAGCGTCGCCAGACGGTGTCTCGAACCGAGGTATCGCACCATCATGTGTTCGCTGTCGTAAGATCCAGTCATGGATGTGTTTCTCGTGCCGCTCGGGACGGAGCGCCACGAATTGTACTGCGAGCCGTCGGACGACGA
>JBDSLU010000528.1:0-3933 GCA_039916225.1 Vicinamibacteraceae bacterium | reverse complement strand
ACGCGGCGAGGCTACGTACGCGGCGCTCGGCACCCATGACGGTCCGGATTGCTGTCGCCTGCGCGACCACGCTAGTGGTCGTGCTGCTGTCGACGGGGTTGCCGCTTTCAGCGCGCCAGATCGTCCGGCGCGTGGAACGCGCGGAGCGGAGCGTGCTCGAGCGCGCGCGGGCGCCGGTCGTCTATCAGCGCCTGGAGATCGCACGGCGGCGGTTCGGCCCCGCGCGGACGCCGCAGCCCTCGGATTCCTGGACTGGCGACCTCTGGACCGATCTCGCGCAGCGCCGGCATCGCAGCCGTGCCACGCGTGCGACAGGTGCCACGGCTGTGGCGAGCGCCCGGGGGGGGACAGGGAGTGGGAAAGCGGTGTCGGCCGCCGCGCGTCACATGGGTGGCGGCGACAGTTCTCGCGATCGCCGCGAGGTCGGCTCCCCGCGCAGCGCCTTCGGTACCGGCGAGGTCCGTGGCAGCGGTGCGGCTGGCATCGAGGCCGGCGATGATGATGCACTCGACGCGCTGCTTCGTGTGTTCGACCGCCTGCAGATGAGCGACAGTTGGCCCGTATCCGGTCGAGCGCACGAGCGGCTCCTGGCAAGCGGTGAGTCGTTCAGGCGTGAGACCGTGCGGACGGATCTCTCCGCGTTCGATGGACGGCTGCTGACGCTCGAAGCGACATCGCCGGATCTGCGTGCGGCGCTGGTGGTGCGCGAGCGCGACTGGCATCCCGTCGAACAGCGCCTCACCGTGCGCGACGGTATGGCGACGACAGAGTTCGTCGTCCGCGAGATCGGCTTTGAGGTGATTCCGCTGTCGTCGTTGCCGAGCGCCTTCTTCGATCGTCCCGAGACGCCGCCGCCGACGCTCATGCCGCCGGGCGTGCCGGACGCTCTGGCCGATTCGAGGCGGCCCGCGCTACCCGCGGCGAGCGAACTGATCACGGCGGAAGTCGAGGCGATGTTCGCACTGCACCGGTTTGGCCTGACCGCTGAGGACGAGATCACGGTGCGTCGGCGCGACGAAGTCGTTGAAGTCAGCGGGCTGACAACGACCGCGGAGCGGCGCCGACGGCTGGTGGCGTCGATCGCCACGATCCGCCACGTGCGCGCCCGCGTCCAGACGACGGACGAGGTCTTGGTGGAGTTGGGCGGCACGCCGGCGGTCTCGGATCGCAACGGCACCGCCGCGACGCCGTTCGCATTCGCCGCGGCGACACCTCCCGAGGCAACCGCGGGGCAGGGCGTCACGGCGGCCGGTCAGGTCGACGGACCCGGGAAATCGATCGCTGCCGCGCCCGCGCCCCACCTGGGGCGCCCAGGCGCCTTCGCACCGGACGGCGCCAGGAATGGCGTGACCTCCGGCGTGCCGGCGGTGGGCTCCACGGCCGCGCCGCTGGCAGGCGCTGCGGTGGCGGCACCGCAGGCTGCCGCCGCGAGCTCCCCGGCGACCTCCGAGTCGGTACCCCGACCGCCGCTTCCGCTCGAACTGCGGATCGACGAGACGACGATTGCGGCGGACCGGCTGCCGGTGCAGGCGCTGGCCGGCACGCTGCAGCCGGCGGGCGCCGCGTCCGATCCGAATGGCGCGACGTCCGCGCGTCCTGCTGTCCCACGAGCCGACGAGGCCTCGATGCGGCGCGCGCGTGAGGCCGTACGTCAGTCGCTGGCGCTGCTCGAACGCGGGTGGTCCCTGCGGCGGGTGGCGGAATGGTCGCGGCGCACGGATGCGACCGCGGTGACCGCGAGCACGCGCGGATTGATCGAGCTGATGGCGAAGGAGCACGCCGACGCCGCGGCGAAGGCGCTCGCGGCGCTCGATAGGACCGTGCGGCCGGCGCTTCCTGTCGCGGCGAAGGCGACGGACGGGGCAGATGAGACGCCGTTGCCGGCGCTCGAGCCCGGACGCGTCTGGGTGGAGATCGCGACGGATTTCTTCGGCATCGCGGCGGAGATCGATCGCGATACGCGCCGGCTCTTCACCGTCAGTCCCGACCCGACGACGGAGGCGGCCGAAGAGGCGCGCCGGCTCAGGCGGGGACTCGATCACGCCGCGCGCTGGCTCGAGGCGTTGCAGCAGACACGGCCCTGATCGCCGTCGTTATCCTCTGTAGCGGGTGTGACGCGGCGCGAGGTGGCGGGAATGCCGCGATGAGAGGATCAGCACCGCGGCGCGACCGGGCACGACCTCCCACGCGCGTTTTCACAGTGCCTCGGCGTCCCACGGCGCGCGGGTGATGAAGTGCTGGAAGGCACGATTGGCCCGCGGTGCGCGAGGCCCGGAGGCCGTCCACCTCCATGTACCGGCCGGCTATACGACCGCAACCGACCCGACGAGCCGTCCGCCGTCCGCGAGTCGCTTGTTTACCGGGAGGAGTCCATATACGGGCTGCTAGTCCCCTGGAACCTAGCCTAGAGGCGGGAGACGCGCCGCGTCACGTCGGACCGCTCGGTGAGGCCTGGTGCCAGGCGCACGCCGAGGCCCGCCTCGCGCGTTGGTGCCACGTGGCCGTCGACGATATCGGGCAAGCCTTCTACCAGCTCGCCGTACCACGTCCGCAGGAAGGCGCGCACGGTTTCCTGAATCAAGCCGTTGCGCTGGCTGACGACCAGATGCACGCACGCCGCGAAGGTCACCGGACCGGTGCAGTCGTGCGGGGCGACGGGTACGCCAAAGGCGTCGGCGAGCGTGGCAATGCGCCGCGCCTCGGTGAGTCCGCCGGTCCACTGGACGTCGGCCGTGACGATGTCGACGGCGCCGCGCTGGAGCAGCGGCAGGAATCCGCGCCGGCCGACGACCGTCTCGCCGGTGGCGATCGGGACGTCGACGGCGCCCCGAAGCCTGGCGAGTGCATCGATGGCGTCCGGCCGAATCGGATCCTCGACCCAGTACGGCGCGAACGGGGCGACAGCGCGGCAGATCGTCGTCGCCGCACCGAGGTTCCACAAGCCGTGCAACTCCACCATCAGCTGCATCGCGGGGACGGCCTCGCGGATGGCCTGCAGCACCGCCAGCCCCCGATCGAGATCGGCGGTGAGGATCGCCGTCCCGCCGGTGCGCTCCGCGCCGGTGTCGAAAGGCCACACCTTCATGCCGGTCAACCCTTCCGCCGCCAGTTCCCGGGCCAGCGCCGCCGGCTGCTCGAGGAAGGCCCGCAGGTCGTCGTAACGGGAGTGCTCCAGGCCCCAGTTGCTCGAGTGCTGGCGCGACGAGCGGCTGACGTAGCCGGGGCCAGCGCAGGTGTTGTACACGGGCACGCGCTCGCGCACGGCGCCGCCGAGCAGATCGACGACCGGCAGCCCGGCTCGCCGGCCGAGCAGATCCCACAGCGCCAGGTCGACGGCCCCGATCGCTCGCGTCTCCACGCCTCCGCCCTGGAAGCCGACGTACGGCGCGAGTAGCGCCGACACCCGTTCCGGCGTGGGATCGGACAGCCCGAGCAGCACCGGTGCAATCTGGTCGTGGAGATAGGCCTCGACCGCGCCGGCGGCGAAGAACGCCTCGCCCAGGGCCTCGTGTCCATCGGCGCATCGCAGCCGAAGGAGCGTGACATTGGGCTGGAACGCCGGCCGAAGGGTCTCGAGCTCGACGATCGACGTCGGCGGCGTCGTCAGCATGACGCACAGCCTACCAGCAGGGCGCCAATCGGAGGCGATCGGGCGGCTTCGACATAGAAAGTCCCATGCATCGGGGGGAGCGTGTCTTCCGGGATCGGGAACATCTCGAGTACGTCGTGCCCCAGGGATTTGCGGGCAGCATTCTCGGCGTCGCTCCGAGCACCGCGGGCTCGAGCGACTTCTACATCGCCGACAATCTCTTCCTCGGCCGTGAGGATCGGTTCCGGCTGATCGGCCGGACCGGCCCGCGTACTATCAGCAGGCGGCGGTCGCCTGACTCACAATAAACGCCCTCCGAGATTCCCGGCGCGATTCAGTCGCGC
>JBDSLU010000527.1:0-21055 GCA_039916225.1 Vicinamibacteraceae bacterium | reverse complement strand
GTCGCGCTGTCGCTGCTGGCCGACGGCGCCGCGCCGCCGCTGTCGCAGGTCTGGATCGTCGATTCGACGCCAGCGGCGGGCGAGCCGGCCGGCACCGCCTGGCGGATGCTCGGCCTCGCCCGCGAGCTGCCGCAGCGCGTCGCCACGCGGGCCCAGGCCATCGACGGGCTGACCGCCGGCGGCATTTCGCCGGACGTGGCCGCCTGGATGGCGTCGAACCTGCGGCGCGACGGTGACGGCCTGGTCTGGGCGCTCGAGTGGGAGGCGATGGAGGCGCTGCTGCGCGACTTCTTCCTCCGTGACCTGTGGCCGGTCGTCGAGGCGCCGCCGCCCGGCGTCGCGCTGCATTTCATCAAGGCGACGCAGTCGTCGCGGCTGTCCGAGGAGGCCTGCGCGCGGATCGAGGCCGCCGGCCGCGCCACCGGCCGCGTCCACCTGCATCGGGTCGAAGGCGGGCACTGGGTGCACGCCGACAGCCCGGCTGTGATCACGGGGCTGCTGGCGGACGCGCTGCCGTAGGCGGCGGCGTCGAGCGGTCGGTCGGCGCGACGCGACGCGTCGTGCGCAGGAAGCTCAGATCGGCGATGGGCGTCAGCACGCCCGGCCGGATGTTCGGCTGCGCGATGATGACGTTGGTCTTGTGCCACAGGCTGATCGACGGCACCGCGTCGGCGATCCGCCGCTGCGCCTCGCTGTAGAGCGCTTTCTGCGTCGCCCGGTCGGGCGTTCGCGAAGCCCGCTCGATCAGGGCGTCGACCTCCGGATCGGTGAAGAAGCCGCGATTCCAGCCGGCCGGTGGCACCTGCGCCGAGTGGTAGACGCGCCGCAGCATGTCGGGATCGGCGACGCCGACCCACTGCAGCGTGCACATCTGGAAGTTGCCTTTGATCACGTCGCTGAGGAAGGTCGCGAACTCGTAGGAGCGCACCTCGACGTCGACGCCGACACGCTTCAGATCCTGCTGGATCACCGTCGCCTGCAAGCGGACGAACTCGGCGTTCGACGTCTTGAGCACCAGGTGCAGCCGCGAGCGCGGGCCGTCGCCATCGGGATCACGGTAGCCGGCCTCGTCGAGGAGCGCCTTGGCCCGAGCCGGATCGTAGGCGAAGTCCGGCGTCGACGGCTCGTAGGCCCACTGCGACGGCGGCAGGATGCCCTTGCTCTCCACGGCGAGCCCGCGCCGCAGGTACTCGACGATGGCGCGCCGATCGACCGCGTGGGCCAGCGCCCGGCGCAGCCGGACGTCGCGCAGGAGGGGATCGCGCAGGTTCAGCCCGACATAGGCGTAGTCGCAGCCGGGCGAGCGCGTCACCCGCACCTCGCCCCGGGCCTCGAGATCCGTCACGATGTCGGGGGAGAGGTCGTTGAGGACCAGATCGATGGTGCCCTTGCGCAGCTCGAGCCCGCGCATCGTGTCGTCCGGGACGACGGCGAGCACCACGCCGGGATTGGCCGCCGGGCCTTCGAAGTAGCGGTCGAAGCGGCCCAGCTCGACGCGATCATCGGGCAGCAGCCGCTCGAACACGTAGGGCCCGCTGCCGATCGGATGGCTGGCGATGTCCTTGGCGCCAGCGGGCACGATCCCCATCACCAGGTTGATCGGGAACGATGCGAACGGTTCCTTCAGCGTGAACCGGACCGTCTGCGCGTCGACCGCGTCGACCGCCTGCACCATCCGGTAGGCGCCCTTGCGGCCGCTGACGAAGGCCGGGTCGAGAAAGCTGCGGAAGGTGAAGACGACGTCGGCCGAGGTCAGCAGCCGGCCGTCGTGGAAGCGGACGTCCGGTCGCAGCGTCACCAGGTAGGTGTGATCGTCCGGCATGGTGAAGCCGGTGGCGACGTTGGCGACGACGTCGAGGCGCTCGTCGAGGCGGAACAGCGGACTGAAGACCAGCTGATGGACGCGCTGCGACGCCTCGTCGATGCCGATGCGCGGATCCAGGTTGGTGGGTCCGTTGGCGATCGCGACACGGAGATAGCCAGCCGGACCCTGGCCGGCGGTGCCGCGGCAGGCGGCAGCGACGACGAGCAGCGCGAGCGCGAGGCCGAGCACCAACCCGCGGCCCGGACCGCGGGGGTGACCGCGGCCGACGGCGCCTGCGATCGCTGCGGCGCGGCCGGTGCTCATAGCTTGGCCTTGGCGTCGCGGACCAGTCCGGCGAGGGTGGTGAGGGCGTCGATGGGCGTCAGGCGGTCGACGTCCAGGCCGGCCAGGCGCGTGATCAGTTCGTCGTCGACGACCGGAGCACTGAACAGACCGAGCTGTTCCCCGGGCTTGGCCGCACCAGACAACGACGGACGTCCACCGCGGGCGAGCTCATCCTGCTCGAGCGCGGTGAGAATTTCGCGCGCCCGAGCCACGACCTCCGTCGGCAGCCCGGCCAGCCGCGCCACTTGGATGCCGTAGCTGCGGTCGGATCGCCCGTCGACGACCTTGCGCAGGAACAGGATGTCGTCCTTCCACTCGCGGACCAGGACGTGGGCGTTGGCGACGCCGGGCCGCGCGTCGGCCAGGTCGGTCAGCTCGTGGTAGTGCGTGGCGAAGAGCGTCCGCGGCCGCGCCGCCTTGTTGGTGACGATGAACTCGGCCACCGCCCAGGCGATGCTCATGCCGTCGAACGTCGCCGTCCCGCGCCCGATCTCGTCGAGCACGACCAGGCTCTTCGACGTTGCCGTGTGCAGGATGCGCGCGGTCTCGCGCATCTCGACCATGAACGTCGAGTAGCCGCGGGCGATGTTGTCCGACGCGCCGACGCGGGCGAAGACGCGGTCGACGACCGACAGGCGAGCCTGGCGGGCCGGGACGAACGAGCCGATCTGGGCCAGCACCGAGAGCAGCGCCGACTGCCGCAGGTAGGTCGACTTGCCGCCCATGTTCGGCCCGGTCAGGATCACCAGCTGCCGCGTGGTGCCGTTGAGCGAGAGATCGTTGGGGACGAACGGCTCGGTGGCCAGCCGCTCGACGACCGGGTGCCGCGCGTCGACGACCGCGAACTCGCCGTCGTCGGTCATCAGCGGTTTGGTGTAGTCGTGCAGCGTCGCCACTTCGCCGAGCGTGGCGAGGACATCGAGGGTTGCCAGCGCCCGCGCCGACTCCTGCACGCGCGGCGCCGCGGCGGCGACCTGGATGAGCAGCGCCGAGAAGATCGCCAGCTCGCGCTCGAGGATCTTCTCGTCGGCGCCGAGCACTTTTTCTTCGTAGGCCTTGAGACCCGGCGTGACGAAGCGCTCGCCGCCGGCGATGGTCTGCTTGCGGTGATAGTCGTCCGGGACCTTCCCGAGGTTGGTCTTCGAGATCTCGATGTAGTAGCCGAAGACGCGGTTGTAGCGGATCTTCAGCGAGCTGATGCCGGTCCGCGCCCGCTCCGCTTCCTCCATCGCCGCGATGTGCTCGCGACCGGATCGGCTGATGTCACGCAGCGCGTCCAGGTCGGGGTCGATGCCGTCGCGGACCATGCCGCCGTCGCGGGCCAGTGCCGGCGGTTCCTCGACCAGCGCCGAGCCGAGGGCGTCGCGGACGTCGGCGAGATCGTCCAATTCGCCGACGAGACTCTGGACGAGCGGGGCGGCCATCGGCTCGAGCACCAGGCGGACGCGGGGGATCGCCGCCAGCGACTGGCGCAGCGACACCAGGTCACGCGGGCCGGCCGTGCCGATGGCGACGCGGCCGATGAGGCGCTCGAGGTCGTGGACGGCGCGCAGCGTGTCGCGCAGGCGGCCGCGTTCCGTGGCCTTGAAGGCGAACTCCTCGACGGCGTCGAGCCGATCCTGGATCCGCTCGAGTGCCGTCAGCGGGCGCATCAGCCAGGCGCGCAGGCGGCGCGCCCCCATCACCGTCTGCGTACGATCGAGCACAGACAACAGGGAGCCCTCGCGGCTGCCCTCGGCGCCCTCGAGAATCTCGAGGTGCCGGAACGTCATCGGATCGATGAGCAGGCCGTCCTGCCGCTCGCGCCAGCCGATGGCGCGGACATGGGCCAGGTCGACCTTCTGCGTGTCGCGGAGATACTCGACCAGCGCCCCGGCGGCGCAGGTGGCGGCTGGATGGCCGTCCAGCCCGAAGGCGTGCAGGCCGCTGGTGCGCAACTGGTCGCACAGCGTCTTGGTGGCCCGGTCGACGCCGAAGGTCCACTCGTCGAGTGGTGTGACCGCGATGCCGAGGCGAGCGATCTCCGGCAGGAGCGCCACCGCTTCGACCCCCTGCGCCACGATCACTTCGCGCGGGCGCAACACGCCGAGCTCCTCGTTCAGCGTCTGGCGTCCGTCGGCGCCCTCGTACTCGGCGGCCAGGAACTCGCCGGTCGAGACGTCGAGCAGGGCCACGCCCAGCCGATCGCCGGTCCCCGGAGCCAGGGCCAGCAGGAAGGCCGGTTCGCGGGCGTCGAGATAGTTGGCGTCGGTCAGCGTGCCGGGTGACACGACGCGCGTCACGTCGCGCTTGACGACGCCCTTGGCCTGCTTCGGATCCTCGATCTGATCGCAGATGGCGACGCGGAAGCCGCGCTTGACCAGCCGGGCGATGTAGCCGTCGGCGGCGTGGAAGGGCAGGCCGCACATCGGGATGGCGTTGCCGGCGGCGTCCTTCGATCGCGACGTCAGCGTCAGCTCGAGGGCGCGCGCCGCGGTCAGCGCGTCCTCGTAGAACATCTCGAAGAAGTCGCCCATCCGGAAAAACAGGATGGCGTCGCGGTAGCGCGCTTTCGCGTCGAAGTACTGCCGCATCGCGGGGGTGACGGACGCGGGTGGCGGGGAGGACACCGTCATGGCAGGGGTACAATCTTACCTAACAGCCCCTGGTGACAGTGCCGCGTCGCACCAAGGCGGGCGAGGCGCCCGTCGATCCGGGCGCGAGGAGCGAGAATATGGGGCATATGCGAGTGACGAGCCACGCCGATCGACGGGATGCATCGCCCGTCGCCTGCAGCGGGACTGTCAGCCGGGGCTGTTGGTGCTGATCCTGGCTCTCGACACGACCACTGCCGTGAGCAGCGTGGCCCTCTGGCGGGACGGCCTGATCGAGGAGCGGAGCGGCGATCCGGCCCGGTCGCACGCCGAGCGCCTGCCGGGCGACGTGGCCGCGCTGTTGAGCGCGCACGGGCTGGCCCCGCGCGACGTCGAGCGCTACGCCGTGGCCTCCGGCCCGGGGTCGTTCACCGGCCTGCGGATCGGCATCGCGACGATCCAGGGGCTGGCCCTGGTCGGGGAACGTCTGGTGCAGGCGGTGGGCACGCTCGAGCTCCTGGCCCATGACGCCGCCCGTGCCGCGGATGCCGACGCCGGGGCGACCATCGTCGCCTGGATGGAAGCGTATCGCTCGGAGGTGTTCGCGGCGCGCTACCGCGTGGTGCAGGCCGCTCCCCACGTGCGTGACGGCGCCGGGGGTGCCGCGGCGCGGGTCCGCGGTGCGGCGATCCTCGACG
This sequence comes from Vicinamibacteraceae bacterium, assembly GCA_039916225.1. Taxonomy (GTDB): domain Bacteria; phylum Acidobacteriota; class Vicinamibacteria; order Vicinamibacterales; family Vicinamibacteraceae; genus JBDSLU01. The sequence goes on along the minus strand of JBDSLU010000527.1, from coordinate 15,635 downwards.
AACTCGATCCGCCGACGGTGTCGGCGCCCGAACCCCTGGCGCGGAGCTGGGCCTCGGGCGGCGCCGGCCGCGTCATCGTCATCGGCGACGGCGTCGTCCGGAACGACGCGCTGCTGGCCGACTGCTTCGGGCCGGATTCGTCGCGCCGGGCGCCTGGTCCACTGGCCGGCACGCTCGCGGCGCTCGCCGCCCGCGATCTCGCGCCGGCGACGCGGCCGCACGCCGTCACCCCCATCTACGTGCGGCGTCCAGACGTCGAGCTGGCCCGGGAGCGCGCCGCCGTCCGTCCGACGGCGTGAGGCCGGTTCGCGCATGTCCGAGCCGCTGCCGCTCGATCTGTCCCGCGCCGAGCTCGCGCGCGACCTCGATGGCATCCTCGCCGTCGACGCCGCCACGTTCGAGCGGCCGTGGACCCGCGCCATGTACGAATGGGAGTGGACCCACTCGGACGTGGCGCGCTTCTACGTCGCGCGCCGCGCCGACGCCGTGGTGGCCTACTGCGCTGGCTGGGTGATCTTCGACGAGCTGCACATCAACAACCTGGCGGTGGAGCCCGGATCGCGGCGCGGCGGCGTCGCCGGCGCGCTGCTGGCATTCGTCCTGCAATCGGCGGCGGCGGAGGGAGCGTCTCGCGCGACCCTGGAGGTCCGGCAATCGAACGAGGCCGCGCGCACGTTGTATGAGCGCTTCGGATTCGTGTTCGCGGGAGTGCGGACCGCCTATTACCGCGAACCGGTGGAAGATGCCCTCGTCTTGTGGCGGAACCGACCCGACGGCACCGGTCAGACCGGAAATCCGGAGTCGGGACCAGCCGGTTGAATCGCCGGGGGCCGGGTGGTACAGTCGTGGCAAGCAAATCGCGCGTCGGAATCCGGTCTCGTTTCCATGGACCAACGGCCCCAAACGGGGCCTCGGACAGAGGAGGTCGGGCATGGCCGAGTCGCTAGATAGTGGGCTTCGCAGACAGCTGCTGCAGTCGGACGAGGAGTTCCGGGCCCTTTCGGAACGCCACCACGAGCTCGAGAGCCGGTTGCATCAGTTGGCTGAGCGGTCCCACCTCGACGACACCGAGCAAGTCGAAGAATCCACCTTGAAGAAGCGCAAGCTCCAGTTGAAGGATCGGATGGAGGACATTCTGCGCCGGCAGGTCGTCACCCCGAAGACCGCGTCGGCGTCGTCGTACTGATCACCCCCGTCGCGGGCCGCGGCTCACGCGTCTCAGACGCGCGGCGAGCCGCCCCCGCGAGCGGGCAGCAGACCGGATGCGTCGCGCCGGGGGCGCGACTACCAACACCATGATGGGGATCGATCGTGCAGGCGCGCCCTTCGTCGGCGGCGCGCTGCTCCTGGCGGCAGTGGCCGCGTGGCTCGGGGCCGCGTGGCTCGGCGGCGCGTGGTGGTGGGCGGTGCCGTTCATCCTGCTGGCCGCCTTCCTCGGTTTCTTCTTTCGCGATCCGGACCGTGTCGTCGCCCCGCACGCGCTGGCCGTGCTCTCACCGGCCGACGGGCGGGTGATGGTCGCCGGCCCGGGCCAGCCGTCGGTCGCGCCCGACGGCGACTGGCAGCAGATCAGCATTTTCCTGTCGCCGATGGACGTCCACATCAACCGTGTCCCGTACGGGGGCACGCTGACGCGCGTCACCTACCAGCCGGGGCGGTTCCTGCCGGCCTATCGCGACGAGTCCGGCGCCCAGAACGAGCGCACCGAACTGTGGGTCGAGCGCCACGGCCGCACCGTGGTGTTCCGCCAGGTGGTCGGCGCGCTGGCCCGCCGCGTCGTCTGTCGTGTCCGTGAGGGCGAGACGGTCGAAACCGGCGATCGCTTCGGCCTGATGAAGTTCGGCTCGCGCATGGATGTGTTCGTCGACCGCGACGCGCGGCTGCTGGTCAAGCCCGGCGACGTCGTCCGCGCGGCCGAGACCCGCCTCGCCGAGTTCCCGTCCGGCCAGGACGGCGTGCCGTGCTGAAGGCCCGCCGCTTCGTGCCGACGACGGGCGTCGACCGCGCGCGGATGCGCCGGGGCGCCTACCTGCTCCCCAGCCTGCTGACCCTCGGCAACCTGTTCTGCGGCTACGCCTGCGTCATTTTCGCGCTGCGCCACAACTTCGCCCCGGCGGCAATGTTCATCGGCTTCGCCATCGTCCTCGACATGCTCGACGGCCGCGTCGCCCGCATGACCGGGACGTCGAGCGCCTTCGGCCTCGAATTCGATTCGCTGGCCGACGTCGTGTCGTTCGGCATGGCGCCGGCGGTCCTGTGCTTCGCGTGGGGCCTCAAGGGGTTCGACCAGGCCGGCTGGGCGGCGAGCTTCGTGTTCGTCTCGGCGGCGGCCATCCGGCTGGCCCGGTTCAACATCCAGACCAACGTGCCGGGCGTGGACAAGCGCTACTTCGTCGGCATGCCGAGCCCGGCGGCGGCCGGCGTGCCCGCCGCCACGGTCTTTGCCTATCCCGAGTTCCTCGCCAGCTGGCCGTACAACCTGCTGGCGCTGCCGATGGTCCTGGTGCCGGCCTTCCTGATGGTCAGCACCGTCCGCTATCGCAGCTTCAAGTCGTTCGATCTCGGCACGCGGCGTTCCTACCGCGGCCTGCTGCTGATGGCGCTCGTCATCGCGGCCATCGCGACGCATCCCCAGATCACGTTGGTCGTGGTGGCCTACGGCTACCTGGCGTCGGGCCTGATCGGCTGGGCCTGGGCGCGACTGGGACGCCGGGCGCCGGACAGCGTCCGCGTCGTCGACGAGCCGGCGCCGGTCCCGGCTCCCGTCGCCGATACTCCCGTCATCTCGCTCGATTAGCGACCCGGCTCGCTCGCCTGGCGGGCTCAGGCCGTCGGTGGCTTGAGCGGCAGGCTGATCGACACCGTCGTGCCGACGCCGCGCGTCGAGGCCACGGCGATCGTGCCGCCGTGCATCTCGACATTGCGGCGGGCGATGCTCAAGCCGAGGCCGGTGCCGGTGGCCTTGGTCGAGAAGTAGGGCTCGTAGATGCGAGCCTGGGCCTCGGCGTCCATGCCGACGCCGGTGTCGGCGATGGTCAGGGCGAGCCGATCGCCGTCGCGGCGGGCGGTGACGGTCAGGCGCCCGCCACCGGGCATGGCGTGCAGCGCGTTCTCCAGGATGTTGATCACGGCGCGCGACAGGAGCATGCGATCGACCGTCACCGGCGGCAGGTCCGGCGCCAGGTCGAGCGTGATGGTCACGCGATCGCGCACGCCGAGCACGTACGGATCGACGACTTCGTGCAGCAGATCGGCGACCGACGTCGCCGTCGGCCTCGCGATTGGCGACGACCCGAAGCTGGAGAACTCGGAGGCGATCTGCCGCAGCAGCCGCACCTGCGTCAGGATCGTGTCGACGCAGGTGTCGAGCACCGGCGACAGCGGCTGGCCGCGATCCTGGTGCACCCGGCGCAGGTGCTCGGCGGAGAGCTGAATCGGGGTCAGCGGATTCTTGATGTCGTGCGCGACCTGGCGGGCCATCTCGGCCCACGCTTCGAGCCGGTGTGTCCGCTCGACCTGACTGCGCTGTCGCTGCAGCTCGCCGGCCATCTTGTTGAAGGCCTCGACCAGCCGCTGCAGTTCGTCGGCGGTCCGGACGATGACGCGCGTGCTCAGGTCGCCGGCGGCGATGCGGCGCGTCGCGCGGGTCAGCCGCTGCACCGGATCGCCAATGCGCTCGGCCATCCAGTAGCCGAGGCCGGCGCCGAGCAGGATGAGCATCAGCGCACCGAGCAGCACGGCGCGATCGAGGTCGGCAATCTCGCGCTCGATTTCGCGCTGCCGCAGCGCGAGCGGGACGGTGAGGATGCGGTCGTCGCCGCCGATGCGGACCGGGGCAGCCGCCACCAGGTAGGCGAAGTCGCCGATGCGATCCTGGCCGACGTAGGTCGGCAGGCGATCGATGGCCACGGCGCGGTGCACCTGCGCCGGCGTCCGCGTCGGCAGCAGGCCGGAGGCGAAGAGATCGCGCTCGCTGGTGAAGAGCAGCTCGGACGTGTCGAAGATGTTCACGTCCTGATCGATGATGCGGCTGATCCACACCATCACGTCGTCGTTGAGGCCGCCGACGGTGGCGCCGGCCAGTTCGCGCTGCTGCAGCGCCAGCGATTCCTCGATGACGCGCTTGGCCGTCAACGCCGTGCGGGCGGCACCGGCCTCGGCGTCCGCGAGCAACTGGCTGGCGACCGAGGCGCGCACCAGCAGCGCCAGGGCCAGGACCGGAATGAGCGTCGCGGCGACGAAGGCGATGAACAGCTTGCGGTAGAAGCTGGCCCGGATCTCCTGGACGACCAGCCGGATGGGCGACGGACCGGGCCCGATGGCGATGCGCTGCAGGCTGCTCAACGTCACCAGCGCGACGAACAGCAGCGCCGAGAACGCGGTCAGCTCGCCGAGGTTGACGAGATGGATGAACGGCGTCAGGACCGGATAGCCGACGACGTAGATGCCGTTGCGATCGTTCGAGACGAAGACGCGGTCGACGCCGTCGCCCCGCGCCAGTTGCGTCCAGAAGCCGGTTCGTGACCGGTAGGCGGTGGTGTAGACCGCGTCGGTCAGCAGCCACGAGCGGCTGAGCGAGGTGTAGATCGGCAGCCGTCCCCAGCCGAACACCGTCAGCTCGACATCGCTGCCCGAGGTGCCTTCGCGGGTGGTGCGCGGGACGCGGAAGAACTCGTAGTAGGGACTTTGCGAGGAGATGAACGACAGGGCGCTGTAGTCGAGCATGACGTAGGCGACGATCGAGCCCACGATGCGCTGTCCGCCGGCGCCGTCGTCGACGCAGACGGCGCGCTCGGCATGCAGCATGCGGCGCTCGTCGGCGCCGAACGGCTGCACTTCACCGACGAGATCCCAGGCGCAGCTGGAGGCCTGGTGACGCAGCGGCACCACTTCGGCCTCGGGGAAGTTGAGGGCGAAGCGGCTGACCAGGACCCCGTCGGCGCCGTACAGCTCGATCGCCGACGTCAGTCGCCCTGCCTCGAGATCGGTGCCCCGCCAGACGTTGAACGCCAGCTCGGTGCGTGAGCCGCCGACCTGCTGGGACGCCGCCTCGATGAACACGGGCAGTCTCCCGGCGCGGTCGATCTGTCCCTCGGCTCGGCGGAGCGCCTCGAGCAAATCGTTCGGATGCCCGCGGACCTGCTCGGCGTAATCCTGTTCGACGAGCCGCGTCTTGACCTGCTCGACGACGTGCACGAGGACGGGATAGAGCAGCCACGCCGGCATCAGCAGCGCGACCAGCAGCCAGCCGAGGCGCGAGGCCTGCGAGCCGTGACGGAACCACGGGATGCCGCGTCGCGTCATCCAGGCGGTCGCGGCGACGGCGAAGGTGAACACGATCAGCGGACCGTAGGCGATCGCCGGCCCGTTGGCGGTGGCGACCAGCGCCGGTCCGAGCGCGACGGCCGGCAGGACCCAGGCCAGCGGGATGGCCCAGCGCGCCGCACCGCCCGGCCCGCGCCAGCCCGCCAGCGCCAGCCGGCAGGTCAGCACGCCGGCCCAGCACGCCGCGGCCTGAATCAGCACCAGGCCGGCCAGTCGCGCCAGCCGCAACGTTTCCCACGGCGCGACGCTGAAGCGGAGCAGGCTGGCCGTGCTGCGGCGCTCGGCTTCCTGCACCAGCGCGAACACGCCGAGGTGGAAGGCGATGAGGACGAGGCCGGCCAGCAGTTGCAGCGCGACCCCGAACACGATGTCGCCGAAGCTCCCGTCGTGGTCGTGGCGCCGGCCGCGGCGGGCGAGGATGGCGCGACGGACCGGATCGACGAGGAGCATCACGCTGACGAGGATCGCGAGCCCGGTCGCGGCGAAGTCCGCCGGCGACGTGGCGGCGTCGGCGAGGCGGCCGCCGATCGACTGCGCCGGGCCGGCCGCCGTGCCGCGCGCCACGGCCAGCGTGGCCGCCAGCCACGCCAGCGAGACCAGCGCGATGGCCAGCGCCGTGGCGGTGGCGCGAGCCCGCGGCGCGCGATGATCGTGCCGTTCCAGCACGACGACAGTCGCGGCGAGGACGAACGCGAGCGCGAGCGTCCCGAGCGCGAGGCGATCGACGCGCGCCAGCCAGACCGCCCGCGCCGCCGCGGGCGCATCGGGCGCGATGGTCGCTTCGAGCAGCGGCGCACCGTTCGGGCCGTCGATGACGAAGCCGTTCGCCACCGGATCGCGATCGACGAACGAGCGCCGGAAGGTGACCGGCCCATAGGCGGTCTCGACGACGTAGGTCTCGCCCTGACGGCTGGCATCGGGGACCGACAGCCGCGCCTCGGCCGCCACCGTGCCGAGCCGCCGGGCCTTGGTCGCCGATTCGGCGATCGGCTCGACGGCGACGAGACGCAGGCCCAGCGCCGCGTAGGCGACGAACAGGTTGGCGCCGTCGACGACGCGCTCGCGGGGCAGCTGCGACGGCCGGCCGGCCCAGGCGAGCGTGCGGCCAGTCGCGCCGTAGATCGTCAGCGCTGGACCATCGCTCGCCTGCGGCAGCGTCGCGTCGAGGGCCTCGAACAGGCGCCGCGGTGACTCCTGTTCGTCGAGCAAGCCGGCGCGGACCTCGGGCCGGCGGGCCAGCGTCGCCGCCAGCCGCTGCAGGTCGCCGATCAGGTTGGCGACGTGCCGGCGCGCATCGTGTTCGAGGCCGGCGCGGATGACCGCGTCGTCGCCGAGTTGCCACGCGATCAGGAGACGGCCGGCGGCGGTGATGCCGGCCGCGAGCAGCAGTCCTGCGACGATCAGCCGGACGGCGCGCCCGACGCGCCGGCGTGGCGCGGTGGTGGTCGGGGCCTCTGACGTGGTGTCGGGCATCGGGTCGGGATCGGGCGGCCGCCGGCAGGCGCAGGCGGACGTCTGCAGGATACCGTGTCGCGCCCTTCCGGTGACGCCGTCGCGGCGCCGGGTCGAAGCCGGCAACGGTATAGTCGAGCGCCGATGGACGCGCCGCGACTGAGGTCCCTCTTGCTGCGCGGCAGCGTGATCGCCGCGGCCAACTGGCCGGTGGTGGTCGCGCAGGCCATCGCCGAGTCCGTCGTCAAGGCGCTGGCCGGGATTCCGCTGGCCGGAGCGGCGCTCCTGTTCCTGCTGCGCTCGATGCCCAACGCGCTGCCCGCAACCGAGCCGGTGCGCGACAGCCTGGCGGCCGCGCTGACCGCGCTGGCGACCGTGCCGGCGGCGCTCGCCGGGGTGGCCGTGTCGGCGATCGTGGCGGCGCTGGGCGGCATCGTCTTCGGCGCGGTGATCAAGGCCGGCACCGTCGGCGTGATCGCCGCCGGTGAGGCGCGGGCGTTGCCGGCGGGGCCGCTGCGCGTCGGCGACCGGGCCGCCGCGCACGCCTGGTCGCGGGCCCGGTTCATGGACGCCTGCGGCCGCTTCGGGCCGCGCTTCGTCCGCCTGGCGATCGCCCTCGCGATCCTCGACGGCGCCCTCGCCCTCGGCTATGCGACCGCGGTGGTGCAGGCGTATCGCGGCTTCGTGTCGATGGCCGCGTCGTGGTGGATCGCGCCGGTCGTCGTCGGCGTGTCGATCCTCGCGCTCGCCGTGTCGATCGGCGCCGAGCTGGTCTACCGCCTCGCCCAGCTGGTGCTGGTCGTCGAGGACGTGAGCGCGATGGACGCCGTGCGCGGTGCGGCGGTGTTCGTGCGCCGCTATCCGCTCGTGGTGGCGCGGATCGGCCTGGCCGCGGTGGCGCTCTCGACGCTGGCCTTCGTCGTCTCGCTGATCGCGGCCGCCGCCTTCGGGTTCGTGTCGTTCGTGCCGGTGGCCGGCGTCGCGGTGCTGCCGCTGCAAGCCGCGGTGTGGGTCGTCCGCGGCCTGATGCTGCCGTTCATCGAGCTGGCGGCGCTGGCGGCGTACGCGGCGGCCTACCGCCGGTCGGCGGAGCGGCCGGCGGTGTCGATGGTGGCGCCGTCGGGCGCGGGGTCGTCGGAGGCGGGGCCGTCGGAGGCGGAACCGGAGCGGTCGTCGCCGACGGCGTGGCGGTCGACGTTGGGGTCGCCGCCGGCGGATCCGGCGTCACCGGCATCCCGTCCGGCGGTGCCGGAACAGCCAGGACGATTCCCGGCAGCACGGTGATCGGCGTCGCCGGCGGTTCGAAGGCCCGACGCGCGCCGTGCAGCAGGCCGTGCTGCGTCATCAGGAACACCACGTCGTCGAACAGCGTCGCACCGTTCCAGACGAGCGGCCCGGCGGCCAGCGTTTCGAGCGAGATGCCGCTGGCGTCGATCGCCACCGGGAGGGCGTACGAGCCCTGGTTGGCGCCCGTCTTGCGATCGACCGCCCGCAGGTTGGGGCCGAAGCCGGTGACGAGGACGCTCTGTCCGGCGATGACCGGGCCGCCGGCCGGCCGGAACGAGAGTTCCTGCCGCCAGGCCTGGGCCCCGCTGCCGATCTTGAACGCCCGGATCGACTGGTCGAGCATGACCGCGACGATCCGATCCTCGTCGACGGTCAGGCCGATGGCCGCGCCCTGGAGGCGAAACCGCCAGCGGACCCGGCCCTTGTCCGCATCGAGCGCGTACAGCCAGCGACCGCTGGTGGCGACGAAGACATGGCCGGCGACCGCCGTCAGCGCCGTCGCGTCGCTGTCGAGCGTGACCTGCCAGGCGGTCGTGCCGTCGGCCACGGCGAGGGCGTGCAGGGCGCCGCCGCTGGCAGCCGCGTACAGCCGATCCCCTTCGACGACAGGCGCGGCGGTCGGGGCGCCCACCGGCATGGTCCAGACGGTGGCGCCGGTGTCGGCGCGCAGACCGGTGACCGCCCCACTGGCCAGCGGCACGAACACCCAGCCGCCGCGTGCCACCGGCGCGAACGCCGCCGGCGCCGCCAGCGGCGTCTTCCACAGCGGCGAGGCGTCGGCGGCGCGGAAGGCGTCGATGACGCGATCGCCGGTCACGAGGACACGGCCGTCGTCGACGACCGGCACCAGCGTGGTCGGGAGCGGCCGCGACGAGATCTGCGCGCCGGTGGTGAGGGAGAAGATGGCCACCTCGCCCGCGAAGGGGACGAACAGCCGCACGCCGTCGGTCGCCGCCGGGGCGGCTGGCGCGATGCCGGTATTGGTGGTCCAGGCCCCCTGCAGCGGGAAGAACGGGAAGACCCGCCGATCGAGCGGCAGGTGGGCGCCGGGTTTGGCGGGAGGAGCGGGTCGCGGACGCGGCGCCGACTGCGCGCCGGTGGGCGCCGCCAGCCCGGCGACGAGCCCGAAGACCAGCCAGGCGACGAGCCCGAAGACCAGCCCGGCGAGGCCGGTCACGCGGACGGCGCGGCGGCCGGCGACCACCAAGAGCCTGTGGAGCGACGCGCACCGACCACCAGATCTGGTGCGTTCGACCGGAGGCACCTCGATATAATACCCGCTCCGCCGCGCCGGTCCCGACTCCCGGCCAGCACCACCCCTTCTTCCTGTGAACGTCACCGCTGCAGCCGCCACCGCCGTGTCGCATCAAGTCATCCTGGTCCTCGACTTCGGATCGCAGTACACCCAGCTCATCGCGCGGCGTCTCCGCGAGCTGCACGTCTACTCCGAGATCATTCCGTTCGGCACCCCCGCCGCCGAGATCGCGCGCCGGCAGCCGGCCGGCGTGATCCTCTCGGGCGGACCGATGAGCGTGACCGAGCCCGGTGCCCCGCACTGCGACTACGCCCTGTTCGACGTGGGCGTGCCGGTGCTGGGGATCTGCTACGGCATGCAGCTCATGACGCAGGTCCTGGGCGGCACCCTGACGCGTTCGTCGCATCGCGAATTCGGCCATGCCGATGTGACGATCGGCGAGACCGGCCGGCTGTTCGACGGGCTGACGCGGACGCTGAAGGTGTGGGCCAGCCACGGCGATTCGGTGGCCCAGGCCCCGCCCGGCTTCGACGTCGTCGCCAGCAGCGCCACCGTGCCGGTGGTGGCCATCGAGAACCGATCGCGCGGGCTCTATGGCCTGCTGTTCCACCCCGAAGTGGTACACACGCAGCACGGCGCCGACCTGCTGCGCACCTTCGCCCTCGACGTCTGCGGCTGTCGCGGCGACTGGACGATGGTGTCGTTCATCGACGAGGCGGTGGCGCGGATCCGCCGTGAAGTCGGTGACGGCCGCGTCGTCTGCGGTCTCTCCGGTGGCGTCGACTCGACGGTCGCCGCGCTCCTCGTCCACAAGGCGATCGGCGATCGATTGACCTGCATCTTCGTCGACAACGGCCTGCTGCGGGAGCACGAGGCGGCCCAGGTCGAGGACCGGTTCCGCAACCGGATGCCGCTGCCGCTCGTCGTCGTCGATTCGGCGTCGCGGTTCCTGGCGCGGCTCGCCGGCGTCACCGACCCCGAAAAGAAGCGGAAGATCATCGGCGCCGAGTTCATCGACGTGTTCGAGGACGCGGCCAAGGAGATCGGCCAGTTCGACTACCTCGCCCAGGGCACGCTGTATCCCGACGTGATCGAGAGCGTCTCGGTGGTCGGCCCGGCGGCGCCGATCAAGAGCCACCACAACGTCGGCGGCCTCCCCGAGCGCATGCGGTTCAAGCTGATCGAACCGCTGCGCCAGTTGTTCAAGGACGAAGCGCGCGAGGTCGGCATGTCGCTCGGCCTCGAAGAGGACTTCGTCTGGCGCCAGCCGTTCCCGGGCCCCGGGCTCGCGGTGCGTCTGCTCGGCGAGGTCACCGAGCCGCGCCTGGCGCTGCTGCGCCGCGCCGATGCGGTGGTCCAGGACGAGATCCGCAAGGCCGGCTGGTATCGTCGGGTGTGGCAGTCGTTCGCCGTGCTGCTGCCGGTGCAGAGCGTCGGCGTGATGGGCGACGAGCGGACCTACGAGCACACCATCGCCATCCGCGCGGTGGAGAGCAAGGACGGGATGACCGCCGACTGGGCGCGGTTGCCGCACGAACTGCTGGCCCGCATCTCGTCGCGCGTCGTCAACGAGGTCAAGGGCATCAACCGGGTCGTCTACGACATCAGCTCGAAGCCGCCGTCGACCATCGAGTGGGAATAGCCGTCGTTCGGAATAGGGCAGGAGAGCCGTGAGCGACTTCGTCCACCTCCATCTCCACACGGAGTTCTCCCTGCTCGACGGCGCCTGCCGCGTCGAGGAGCTGCTCGACCAGGCGCAGAAGCTGGGCATGCCGGCGCTCGCCGTGACCGAGCACGGCAACATGTTCTCGGCGGTCACCTTCCACGACTACGCGCGGAAGAAGGGCGTCAAGCCGATCCTGGGCTGCGAGGTCTACGTCGCGCCGGGCGATCGGCGCACCAAGAGCGGCACGCCGGGCGAGACGGCCAACCATCTCGTGCTGCTGGCCGAAACGAATGAGGGGTTCCACAACCTCATCAAGCTCGTCTCGTCGGGCTATACCGAGGGCTTCTACTACAAGCCGCGTATCGACAAGGACCTGCTCGCCCAGCACAGCAAGGGGCTGATCGGTCTCTCCAGCTGCCTCAAGGGCGAGGTCGCCGAGGGCATCTACAAGGATCGCCTCGAGAAGGCCCGCACCGCGGCCGCCACCTATCGCGACATTCTCGGGCCCGACAACTTCTTCCTCGAGCTGCAGTACCAGGGCCTCGACGAGCAGAAGATCGTCAACCGCGGCCTGCCCGGCATCGCCCGCGATCTCGGCCTGCCGATGGTGTGCACCAATGACGTGCACTACCTGCGCGAGGACGACTACAAGCCGCACGACATCCTGCTCTGCATCGGCACCGGCAAGTCGGTGAACGACGTCGACCGGCTGCGTTACCACGGCGACCAGTTCTTCCTGAAGACGCCGGAAGCAATGGCGAAGATCTTCGCCGAGTTTCCCGACGCGCTCGCCAACACCGTCCGCATCGCCGACCGCGTCGACGTCAACATCCCGTCGGGCGTGAACTACCTGCCCGACTTCGACGTCCCGGCCGGCTTCACCGTCGACACCTACTTCGAGCACATGGTGCGCGAAGGTTTCGCGGCCCGGCTGCCGCGATTGCAGGCGTTGATGGCGCGCAACGCCTTGCGCTACACGCTCGACGAGTACGAGCGGCGCATGGTCTACGAAATCGCCATGATCAAGCAGATGAAGTACGCCGGGTACTTCCTGATCGTGTGGGATTTCATCCGCTTCGCGCGCGAGCAGCACATCCCGGTCGGTCCGGGCCGCGGCTCGGCGGCCGGTTCGGTGGTCGCGTGGTGCATGAAGATCACCGACGTCGATCCGATCGAGTTCGACCTGATCTTCGAGCGTTTCCTCAACCCCGAGCGCGTCTCGCTGCCGGATATCGACATCGATTTCTGCGAGCGCCGCCGCGGCGAGGTCATCGACTACGTCACGCGCAAGTACGGCCGCGCGAACGTCGCCCAGATCATCACCTTCGGGACGATGAAGGCGAAGGCCGTGGTCCGCGACGTCGGCCGCGTCCTCGACATGCCGTTCGCCGACGTCGACAAGGTCGCCAAGCTGATCCCGCCGGCGCTCGACATGACGCTGGACAAGGCGCTCGAGGAGAGCCCCGGCCTCAAGGAGCTGTTCACCCGCGATCCGAAGGTGAAGGAGCTGCTCGACATCGGCCGGCGCCTCGAAGGCATGACCCGGCACGCGTCGGTCCATGCCGCCGGCGTCGTGATCGCGCCGCGGCCGATCACCGAATTCGCGCCGCTCTACAAGGGCAAGCAGGACGAAATCACGACCCAGTGGGCGATGAAGGAGATCGAGCGGGTCGGTCTCCTCAAGATGGACTTCCTCGGGTTGTCCACGCTCACGCTCCTCGACGACGCGCTGACCGAGCTGAAGCGGACCGACGGCCTCACCATCGAGCTCGACATGCTGCCGCTCAACGTCGAGGACGCACCCGACGACGAAGGCAAGGAGCGCGTCCGCAAGGCGTATCAGCTGTTCAGCGAAGGCCGCACCGCGGGCGTCTTCCAGTTCGAGTCGTCGGGCATGCGCGAGACCCTGCGCAAGGCCAAGCCGCAACGCTTCGACGACCTGATCGCGCTGAACGCGCTCTATCGTCCTGGCCCGCTGCGGGCCGGGGTCGTCGACGACTACATCGCCCGCAAGCACGGCCGCGTCGACATCAAGTACGAGGACAAGAAGCTCGAGCCGGTGCTGCGCGACACCTACGGGGTGATCGCCTACCAGGAGCAGGTCATGCGCATCGCGCGCGACCTGGCCGGCTTCTCGATGGGCGAAGCGGATCTGCTGCGCAAGGCCATGGGCAAGAAGGACCCCAAGGTCATGGCCAAGATGCGCGAGCGCTTCGAGAACGGCTCGGTCGAGCTCGGGCTGCAGGCGAAGAAGGCCACCAAGATCTTCGACTTGATGGAGTACTTCGCCGGCTACGGCTTCAACAAGTCGCACTCGACGACCTACGCGCTGCTGGCCTATCAGACCGCCTATCTCAAGGCCAACCATCCGCATCACTTCATGGCGGCGCTGCTGACGATCGAGTCGCAGAACACCGACAAGCTGGCCTTCTACCTGGCCGAGTGTCGTGACATGGGCGTCACGGTGCTGGCGCCGGACATCAACGTCAGCGACCTGCAGTTCACGGTCGAGAACGTTGCTGGTCTCAAGGGGGGGCGCGGCGTCCGCTTCGGCCTGGCCGCGATCAAGAACGTCGGCGAAGGCGCGATCCTGTCGATGCTGGCGTCGCGCAAGACCAATGGCGCGATCCGCGCGCTCGAAGTCTTCTGCGAGCACGTCGATCTACGGCTGGTGAACAAGCGCGTGGTGGAGAGCCTGGTCAAGGCCGGCGCCCTCGACTCGCTCAGCGCCTCCGACGTCGCCTGGGCGACGCAGCCGTCGACGTCACGGCGGGCCCGGCTCTACGCCGCGGTCGATCGCGCCCTCGACCAGGGCAGCCGCCGGCAAGTCGATCGCGAGCAGGGGCAGTCTCGGCTGTTCGGCGGCGATGCCGGCGGTGACGAAGACGAGCTGCCGGCCCTGGCTGCGGCGCCGGCGTGGTCGGAAGAGGAAATGCTGCGCGGAGAGAAAGAGGCCCTCGGCCTCTACTTGAGCGGCCATCCGCTCGAGCGCCACGCCGAGGCCCTGAAGGCGGCCGGCGCCTACACGAGCGGGACGCTGGCGACCATTCAGAACGGCAGCGACGGCACCATGGCCGGCATCGTCTCGGGCTGCCGCATCGTCAAGACGCGCAAGGGCGATCGGATGGCCGTCTTCATGCTCGAGGATCAGGCCGGCAGCGTCGAAGTCGTGGTCTATCCGGAGCCGTACAAGCAGTACGCGTCGCTCATCGAGAACGATCGCATGGTAGTGGTGACCGGCCGCGTCGAAGTCGACGAGGAGCGGGCCAAGATGCGCGCCACCGAGGTCAAGGACCTCAAGCAGGTCACCGAGCGCTTCGTCAAGGAAGTGTGCGTGTCGATGCAGGCGCCGCCGCACGGCCACGAGACGTTCCGGGCCCTGGCCGACGTGTTCCTGCGGCATCGCGGCGACAAGCGCGTCCAGTTCGAGCTGCGCGTCCGGCGCGAGTCGGCCGACTCGTTGCTGGTCAAGGCGGAGGTGCCGCAGCTGCGCGTCCGGCCGTCCGACGATCTGGTGCTGGCCGTCGAGCGGATCTGCGGGCAAGGATCGGTGGTGCTCCGCTAGGCGGAGCGCGAACCGCCCGATCGTCGATCAAGGACGTCACGATGCCAGAGACTCTCGAGTTCGAAGGACCGATCGCCATCCTCAACAAGGAGATCGAGGCGCTGAACCTGCTGCCGCAGACCGATGTCCGCGACGGCGAGATCGACGGCGTCCGGCGGCGCATCGACCAGATCCGCGGCGAGATCTACCAGCGGCTGACGCCGTGGCAGCGCGTGCTCGTCGCCCGGCACCCGGAGCGGCCCTACCTGCTCGACTACGTCGACCGGCTGTTCACCGACTTCGTCGAGCTGCACGGCGATCGGCGCTTCGCCGACGACGGCGCCATCGTCTGCGGCTTCGCCCGCTATCACGGCACCCCGGTTCTGGTCTGCGGCCACCAGAAGGGCCGCGACATGAAGCAGAAGGTGCAGCGCAACTTCGGCTACGCCCGTCCCGAGGGCTACCGCAAGGCCCTGCGCGCGATGCAGATGGCCGACAAGTTCGGCCGCCCGATCATCGTCTTCGTCGATACGCCGGCGGCCTATCCGGGCGTCGAGTCGGAGGAGCGCGGCATCGCCGAAGCCATCGCCGTCAACCTGCGCGACATGGCCATCCTGTCGGTGCCGATCATCGTCATCATCACCGGCGAAGGGGGCAGCGGCGGCGCGCTCGGCCTGGCCATCGGCGATCGCGTGCTGATGCAGGAATTCGCCGTCTACAGCGTGATCCCGCCGGAAGGCTGCGCCGCCATCCTGTGGCGCGACGCGAGCCGCAAGATCGAAGCCGCCGAGGCGCTGAAGATCACCGCGCCGGATCTCATCGCGCGCCATATCGTCGACGGGATCGTGCCGGAGCCGCTCGGCGGCGCCCACCAGGATCCCGATCTCGCCGCCACGGCGGTCGACGTCGCGGTGCGGGCATGCCTTGTCGAGGTTGCCGCGCTCGACGCGCCGACACGGCTGCAGGCCCGCTACGACCGGTTCCGGCGCCTCGGCGCGATCGGCGACGCCATCACCGAGGACGCGCGCGATCAAGTTCGGCAACCTGACCGGGGCCAACATCGGCAAGCCGATGGCGGTCATCCTCGACCACCGGGTCGAGACCGT
>JBDSLU010000526.1:0-6841 GCA_039916225.1 Vicinamibacteraceae bacterium | reverse complement strand
TGGAACCGTGATTTCTAGGATAAGTCCCGGGCGGGGCATCCCCGGGGGCGGCGTTGCTCGTCGGTCGAATATGCCCGATATTCTTCCTCCTCGCGCCTTGCCCGCGGGGCGCCGCGCTCCGGGACTTGTCCCAGCCATCACGGTTCCAGGGGACTAGGCGCGGATGTCGCCGGCGTCGCTCCTCCGCATCCGCGTCGTTCCGCGCGCCCGCCGCACCGAGATTTCGGGGCGGCGCGGCGACGCGATCCTCATCCGCCTGGCAGCCCCGCCCGTCGACGGCGCCGCCAACGCGGCCCTGATTGCCTACCTGGCCGAGCGACTCGGCATCCCGCAACGACACGTGTCGATCGCCCGCGGCGCGAGCGGGCGTGACAAGACGATCGCGATCGACGGGCTGACCGCCGTCGACATCGCGCGCCGTCTCGGCATCGAGGACGAAACTTAAGGGGTGAGGGAACCGAAGCGCGGCGCATCACCGACAGCGTGTATGGCGAAGACGTGCGGCTGCGGCCGGCCCGGAATCGGCTTCATGACGACTTCATAGCTCACGTCGATGGTCGTGGTCTGGGGGCCGCCCGGCGCGGCCAGCTTCACCGTGAAGTCGTCACCGGTCAGATCCAGACCATATTCCTTGGCAATCTTCTCGCACTTCAGCAGGACCGCCGGCAGCTGGGCGCGGGTGCCCGGGTAGGTGGCGAGCTCTTTGATCGCGTCCCGGAACTGCAAGAACGTGTAGTAGGGCGGCACGACCTGGTACAGCGCGTTGGCGATCAGGCCCACGATTACCAGCTTCAGGGTCGTCTTCACCATTTTCCAGGGTATCGGCCTCTCCGGACCCGGAATTTAGGGACGCGGGGCCCGCCCGCGAAGGCAGCGTGCAGGTTCGCGCCACGGCGCGCAGGCGCGGCGTCCGCCGCCCGCGGTTCAGTGCACCTGTCGCAGCAGGCGGCGCCAGCGGATCGAGGTGATCACGCTCGCCGGACCGGTCGCGTCGGGATCGTAGGAGAAGTAGATCGTCATCGCCCGGCCCTTCACGTAGTTCATGGGCAGGAAGTGCCAGTAGCGGCTGTCGAGCGAGTCGTCACGGTTGTCCCCCATGACGAACAGGTGATCGGGCGGCACCATCACCGGGCCGTAGGAATCGACCAGATCCTGCTGCGGCGCCCCCTCCGGTGGAACGGGGTACTTCAGCTTCAGGTGGAACGGCCCCTCGTCGATGGGCGCGCCGTTGATGTAGACCGACTTGCGGCGCAGTTCCACCGTCTCGCCTGGCAGGGCGATGACCCGCTTGATGAAATCGCGATCCGGTTCCTTGGGGAACTTGAAGACGATGACGTCGCCGCGGCGGATGTCCCGCACCGGCAGCAGCGCCCGCTCGATCGCGGTCGGGGCGCCGCCGTAGACGAACTTGTTGACCAGGAGGTGATCGCCGACGAGGAGGTTGTCCTCCATCGAACCGCTCGGGATCTTGAACGCCTGGACGACGAACGTCCGGACGAACAGCGCCAGGATCACGGCGATGACGATCGACTCGAAGTATTCGCGCGCCGGCGACTTCTCGTAGCTGGCTTCGGCCATGATCAGTTTCCGCCCTCGGTGCCGACCTTGAGGACGGCAAGGAACGCTTCCTGCGGGATCTCGACGGCGCCGACCCGCTTCATCCGCTTCTTGCCTTCCTTCTGCTTCTCGAGCAGCTTGCGCTTGCGGCTGATATCGCCGCCGTAGCACTTCGCCAGCACGTTCTTCCGCAGCGCCTTGATCGACTCGCGGGCGACGATGCGTCCGCCGATCGCCGCCTGGATCGCGATCTCGAACATCTGCCGCGGGATCAGCTCGCGCATCTTCGCGGCCAGGGCCCGACCGCGGCCGTAGGCGTTGTCCTTGTGGACGATGACCGAGAGCGCGTCGACCGGGTCGGCGTTGACCATGATGTCGAGCTTCACGAGCGGCGATTCCCAGTAGCCGCTGACGTGGTAGTCGAGCGAGGCGTAGCCGCGCGACAGCGTCTTCAGGCGATCGTAGAAGTCGAGGACGACCTCGTTGAACGGCAGCTCGTAGGTGATGAGCACGCGGTCCGAGGCCTTGAACTCGAGGGCCTTCTGCACACCCCGCTTCTCCTGGCACAGCTGCAGCAGGCCGCCGACGTACTCCGACGGCGTCAGGATCAGGGCCGTGATGATCGGCTCTTCGATCTTCTTGATGTGCGACGGGTCGGGGAGCTTGGCCGGGTTGTCGACCTCGATGAGGGCGCCGTCGGTCGTCGTGACGCGATACAGCACGCCCGGAGCCGTCGTGATCAGCTCCATGTTGAACTCGCGCTCGAGCCGCTCCTGCACGATCTCCATGTGCAGCAGCCCGAGGAAGCCGCAGCGGAAACCGAAGCCGAGAGCGAGCGACGTCTCGGGTTCGAAGACGAAGGCCGAGTCGTTGAGGCGCAGCTTCTCGAGCGCCTCGCGCAGCTCGGCGTAGGCGTGGCTCTCGGTCGGGTAGAGCCCGGCGAAGACCATCGGCTTCATCTCGCGGAAGCCAGGGAACGGCGTCGCCGTCCGCCGCGCCGTCTCGGTGACGGTGTCGCCGATCTTGGCGTCGGTAACGTTCTTGATGCCGGCCGCCAGGAACCCGACTTCGCCGGCGCCCAGCTCGCCGATGGCGATCGGCCGCGGCGACAGCACGCCGAGCGCTTCGACCTCGTAGTCCTGCTCGGCGATCATGAAGCGGATCTTCATGCCCGGCCGGATGGCGCCGTCGATGACGCGGATCAGCACGACCACGCCGCGGTAGGCGTCGTACCACGAGTCGAAGATCAACGCCTTGAGCGGCGCGTCGTGGTCGCCCTTGGGCGGCGGCATCCGCGCGACGATGGCTTCGAGCGCGTCGACCACGCCGATGCCCGACTTGGCCGAGGCCAGCACGGCACCGGAGGCGTCGAGGCCGATGATCTCCTCGATCTGCCGCTTGGTCTCGTCGACTTGCGCGCCGGGCAGGTCGATCTTGTTGATCACCGGGACGATCTCGAGGCCCCCGTCGACGGCCAGGTAGGCGTTGGCCAGCGTCTGGGCTTCGACGCCCTGCGAGGCATCGACCAGCAGCAGCGCCCCCTCGCAGGCCGCCAGCGACCGCGTCACCTCGTAGGAGAAGTCGACGTGGCCGGGCGTGTCGATCAGGTTGAGGACGTAGGCGAGGCCGTTCTTCGCGGTGTAGTTGAGGCGCACGGCGTGCGCCTTGATGGTGATGCCCCGCTCCCGCTCCAGGTCCATGCTGTCGAGGTGCTGGGCCTCGAGCTCGCGCGCCTGGAGGGCGCCGGTGGTCTCGAGGAAACGGTCCGCCAGCGTCGACTTGCCATGGTCGATGTGGGCGATGATCGAGAAATTGCGTATCTGCTGGAGATCCATTGCGGGGGGCGACGCCCGGGCGCCGAACCCACCAATTGTACCGCAGGCCGAGTAGCCGCCCCCGACTCAGTGCGGGGGAGCGATGGTCGCCTGCGCCGGCGGCCGCGCGGTGACCACGTTGGCCGGCGGGAAGGCCGCCGGGGGTCCGGCGGACTCGCGCCGGGTCAGCGCCGGGCCGGACCGTCCAGCCACGACGTTCGAGAACGAGACCCGCCCCGTCGACAGCTCGTAGAACGCCCCGACGATCTGCAGCCGGCCGCGCTCGACCAGCGTGTGGAGGATCGGGCTCTTCACCTGGAGCTCGGCCACCACCAGTTCGACGTTGGCCAGCACCGCGGCCCGCAGCGGCTCGTCGAAGATGGCCTTGTCCGCTCGCGCCACCGCCGGCTGGATCTGCTTCAGGAGAAAGTCGAGGTTCGGGCCCATGGAAGCGGCGCCCGGCTTGCGGTCCTTGGCTGCCTTCACGGCGCCGCAGAACTCGTGGCCCATGACCACCAGCAGCGGCGACTTGAGGTGCTCGGCGCCGTATTCGAGGCTGGCCACGATCGACCGGTCCAGCACCTCGCCGGCCGAGCGGACGACGAACAGGTCGCCGAGGCCGGTGTTGAACACGAGCTCGGGCGGGACCCGCGAGTCGGCGCACGACAGGACCAGCGCGTAGGGAGCCTGCCCGGCGAGCAGCTCGGCGCGACGGGTCGCGTCGATGCGCAGGTCGGCGGTGACGTCACTGACGAACCGTTCGTTGCCGTCCTTGAGGCGCTGCAGCGCCTGCGCCGGCGACACGGCCGGAGCCGGACCGGTCGACGCCCCGACCGGCACCGCCTGCAAGAAGGCGCCAGCCGCCAGGAAGCCGAGTGTCATTCTGCGCATCACGTCCATCCGCTCCACGATCGCAATCGGCGTGGTGTCCGCGGACGTGAGACGGGAGCGGGCCGCGCCTGCCCGGCGGCGCGTGGTCGACGCAGTAGTATCTCGATTATCGGCATGGACCCCACGCGCTGGCAGCGTATCGAGGCGATCTTCCACGACCTGACCGACCTGCCGGCGGGCGCGGCACGCGACCAGGCCCTGGCGGCACGCTGTGGCGACGACACCAGCCTGGCGCAGGAGGTACGGACGCTGCTCGACGAGGACGCGGGCCTGGTGGCAGCGGTCGACACCGCCGATCCCCATCTCGGCCTGCGGCTGGGCCACTACGAGGTCACCGCCCTCATCGCGCGCGGCGGCATGGCCGCGGTCTACCAGGCCCGGCGGGCCGATGACCAGTTCCAGCAGCGGGTCGCCATCAAGATCATGGACCTGCGGCTGTCGGATCCGGCCCTGGTGGCGCAGTTCCGGGCCGAGCGCCAGATCCTGGCGGCGCTCGAGCATCCGTCGCTGACGCGCCTGCTCGACGGTGGCGTGACCGCCTTCGGCGAGCCGTATCTGGTGATGGAGTACATCGAAGGCCAGCCGATCGATCGCTACTGCGACGAGCGGCGGCTCGACGTCCGCGAACGCCTGCGTCTGTTCGCCGAGGTCTGCGACGGCGTGGCGTTCGCGCACCGGAACCTGGTGCTCCACCGCGACCTCAAGCCGTCGAACATCCTGGTCACGACCGAGGGCCGGGCCAAGGTGGTGGACTTCGGCACCGCGACGCTGCTGCAGCCCGATCGCCTGGCCACGACCTCGCGCCCGCCGTTCACTCCGGCCTACGCCAGCCCCGAACAGCTCGTCGGCCACGCCGTCGGCACGGCGAGCGATCAGTTCAGCCTCGGCCTGGTGCTGTTCGAGCTGCTCACCGGCGCTCCAGCCTTCGGCGAACGGACCTCGCTCATGGCCGGGGTCGAACGGGCCCTGGCGGGGACGACCACCGCCGCGCCGCAGGCCGTCGTGACCGAGGACGCGGCGCGTTCGCGCCAGACATCGCTGGCGGCCCTTCGCCGGACACTCTCCGGCGACCTCACGACCATCGTCGGCAAGGCGCTGGCACACGAGCCCGAACAGCGCTATCCGAGTATCGGTCAGCTGTCGACCGACCTGCAGCTGTGGGCCGACGGACTGCCGATTCTTGCCCGGCCGGACACCGTGGGCTATCGCCTGCGAAAACTGATGGGCCGACGCAAGCTCGAGACGTCGGCCGTCGTCTTTGCGCTGGTCGCGCTCGTCGGCGGCCTGTTCGCCGCGATCGTCCAGGCACGGCGAGCGGACGCCCAGAGCCAGCGGGCCACCGAGGTGACCCGCTTCCTGACGGCGATGCTGAGCGCAGCCGAGCCTGGCGCGCTCGGCAAGGACGCTCTGGTGCGGGACGTGCTCACCCAGGCCTCGAAGGACGCCGCGGCGCTCGAACCGACGCCGGCGCTCGCCGCCGAAGTCCGCGGCGTCATCGGGCGCGCCTACCTGGCGCTCGGCAACTATGAAGCCGCCGGGCAGCAGCTGCGGCTGGCGCTCGACGCCGAACGTCGCGCGGCGCCGGACGGAAGCGTCGAGACGGCCCGCCTCCTGAGCGGCGTGAGCGAAGCGCAGGAATTGGACGGACAGGTCGACGAGGCGCAGCGCACGCTCGACCAGGCCTTGGCGGTCTGGCAGCGCTACCCGGAGTCGGATCCGGTGTGGCAGGTCGAGGTGCTGGATCAACGCGGACGCGTGCTGTCGCGCAAGGGGGAGGTCGAGGCGGCGATCCCGCTCTTCGAGCGGGCCCGCGCCCTGGCGCGGAGTCGGGGGCTCAAGCCAGCGGTGAGAGCGACCGCGGCGGCTGATCTCGGTTTCGGCTTGACCAACCTCGGTCGGCACCGCGAGTCGGTCGCGCTCTATGCCGAAGCCGTGCAGATGACCCGGGCGGCCCTGGGCCCGGACGCCGCGCTGGTGGCCGACCGGCTGTCGCCGTATGCCACGGCCTTGTGGTACGCCGGCGAACGCCAGCAGGCGCTGCAAGCCTACGAGGAGGCGCTGAGAATCCGACGCCGCACCCATGGCGCCGAGCATCCCGACTACGCCTGGACGCTCGCCAACTACGCGGATTCGCTGATCTGGATGGGCCAGTACGCGCGGGCCGAGCCGATGGCGCGCGAGGTCCTGGCCCTGCGCGGCAAGACGCTGACCGACACGCATCCCATGGTGCCGTTTGCGATGTCGCTGCTCGGGCGCGCGCTCGGCCCACAAGGCCGACTCGATGAGGCCGAGCGATGGCTGCGCGAGAGTCTCGCATTGAGGTCGCGCACGCTGCCCGCCGGCCACTGGCTCCTGGCATCGAGTCGCAGCACCATCGGCGCGCATCTGGTGTTGGCCGGACGATTAGCCGAGGCCGAGCCGATGCTGCTCGAGGCCGAGAAAACGCTGACGTCGGCACTCGGCGACAAATCGCCCCTCGTCGCCGATGCGCGACGCCGTCTGGTGGATCTCTACGTCGCGGCCAAGCGGCCGGCCGACGCCGAGGTCTGGCGCAGTCGGCTGCCGCCGGCTTCCTGAAC
>JBDSLU010000525.1:0-8769 GCA_039916225.1 Vicinamibacteraceae bacterium | reverse complement strand
CCTGGCGCTGGCTCTTTCGGCGCTCCTGGCCCAGGCGCCAGCGGCACCGAAGCCGGCGTCCAGGTCGTTCGCCGACCTGTCGGCGGCCGCCGCCGAGGCCCGCGACGCCGGACGCATGGACGCCGCGATCGGACTGTACCGGCAGGCGATCGCCCTGCGGGGCGACTGGAACGAAGGCCGCTGGTACCTGGGATCGGCGCTCTACGAGCGCGAGCGCTACGGCGAGTGCCGCGAGGCGTTCGCGGCGCTGATCGCTCGGCAGCCGGGGCATGCCGGTGGCGTCGGCATGAAGGGCCTCTGCGAGTTCGAGCTCGGCCAGCACGAGACGGCGCTGCGCACGCTGCTCCGGGCGCGCTCGCTGGGCATCGCCAAGACGCCCGAGATCGCGCACGTGGTGGCGTATCACGCCGGCATCCTGCTGACGCGCTTCGGCGAGTTCGAGGTCGGCTACGCCGTGCTGACCGAGCTGGCCGGCGACAACATCGAGAGCCCGAAGACGAACGACGCGCTGGGCCTGAACCTGCTGCGGATGCCGATCCTGCCGGCGGCGCTGTCCGAGGCGAAGCGGCCGATGGTGCAGCTGGCCGGTCGGGCGGCGTTCGCGATGGGCGGCCGGCGCCTCGCCGACGCCGGGCATCTGCTCGACGAGCTGGTCGCGACGTATCCGCGCGAGCCGAACGTCCACTACGCGCGCGGCGTGCTGCGGACGACCGAGGCGCCCGATCTCGCCCTCGAGGACTTCGTCGCCGAGCTCGCGGTGTCGCCGCGCCACGTCCCGGCGCGCCTGCAGCTCGTCTTCGAGCTGGTGAAGCGCGGCGAGGCAGCGAAGGCGAAGACCTACGCCGAGGAGGCGGTGCGCCTCGATCCGCAGCACTTCGCCGTCCACCTCGCGATGGGCCAGGTGTGGTTCGAGACCGGTGATCTGCCGAAGGCGATCGCGGCCTTCGAGCACGGCGCGACGCTCGCGCCCGGCAGTCCGCAGGCGCACTTCCTGCTCGCCCGCGCCTACGCCCGCGCCGGCCGATCCGTCGACGCCGAGCGCGAGCGCGGTGAGTTCCGCCGCCTCGAGCAGCTCAAGGTCGGGCAGCCCGTCGAGGCCAGCGGCGGCCGCGCCGATCCGCCGTGACGGCGGGGTCGCATAGACTCGGATCGTGAAGTCCCTCGGGCGCCCATCCAGCTGGCTGCTGATCGCCGCGTCGCTGTTCGCCGCGACCCTGCAGCTCAAAGCGATGGCCAGCGCGACGGTTCAGGCGCCCGCGCCTCCGACCGGCGGCGGCACCACCGCGCCGAGGCCCGATCAACCCGTCGCCACCGAGGACGAGGTCAAGGCGCGCTGCACCCCCTGCCACAAGCTGCCGCCGCCCGACATCCTGCCCCGATCCGCCTGGCGCGACGAGATGGTGCGGATGATGCTGATCCAGGAGGGCGTGCCCGAGCCCGCCGGCGCGACCAGCTTCCTGCCGCTGTCGCCGGACTGGCTGCGCCTGTGGCGCTACTACGACCAGCGCGCGCCCGAGAAGCTGCCCGAGCCCGAGGCGTGGCCTGCGGTCAGCCGGGCGCCGGTGTCATTCGAGAAGATCCCGGTGTCCGGCGCGCACGCGACCGGGGCCATCGCCATCGCCAACGTCCGCCTGCACGACGTCGACGACGACAAGCGCCTCGACGTCGTGGCCGGTGAGATGCGGACCGGTCCCGTGCTGCTCGGCCTGGCCAAGGATCGCTACGCGCTGAAGCCGATCGCACGGCTCTCGCATCCCGCGCACATCGAGCCGGTCGATCTCGACAAGGACGGCCTCGGCGACTTCCTGGTCGCCGACCTCGGCTCGTTCCAGCCCGCCGACCACGCCGACGGCGCGGTCTACTGGCTGCGTCGACGACGCGATCAGTCGTTCGTGACCGTGCCGATCGCCACCAAACTGCCGCGGACGGCGGACGCGCGCGCCGCGGACTTCGACGGCGACGGCGACCTCGACATCGTGGTTGGCAGCTTCGGCTGGCGGTTCACCGGCCAGGTCACGCTGCTCGAGAACCGCACCACCAACTGGACGACGCCGGTGTTCGTGCCCCGCGTCCTCGATCCGCGGACCGGCGCGATCCACGTGCCGACCGCCGATCTCGACAAGGACGGCAAGCCCGACATCGTCATCCTGTTCGCGCAGCAGCACGAGACCGTGGTCGCGTTCCTCAACCGCGGCAAGGGCGAGTTCGTCCAGCAGACGATCTACGAGGGCCCGCACCCGAACTGGGGGTCGTCCGGCATCGAGCTGGTCGATCTGGACAAGGACGGCGACCTCGACGTCCTGCTGGCGCACGGGGACAGCTTCGACGACCTGGTCGTCAAGCCGTACCACGGCGTTGTCTGGCTCGAGAACACCGGCACGTTTCCCTTCGTCGAGCACCGGCTGGCGAATCTAGCCGGCGCGCACAGCGCCAAGGCGATCGATCTCGACGGCGACGGCGACCTCGATATCGTGGCGACGGCATTGCTGCTCGGCGGGGAAGACAGCGCCGAGCTGCCGTCGCTTGTCTGGCTGGAGCAGACCAAACCGGGCACGTTCGCACGTCACACATTGGAGTCAGGCACCACGTCGCACGCCTCGCTCGACGTCGGCGACATGGACGGCGACGGCAAGCCGGACATCGCCGTCGGCTGGTTCGCCGTCGGCAAGGCGGTCAACACGTGGGTCGACGTCTGGCGGAACGAGCGAAAGTAGCGACGCGGCCGCTCAGGGCTTGGGCGGCTGCGCGCCCTGCTGCCGCGCCTGGACCTCGGCGTTCAGCTCCTCGACCCGGGCCCGCATGCGATCGCCGTCGGCCTTGCGCTGCAGCCGGTAGTAGACGGTCGCCAGGAGGGCACAGGCTTCCGAGTACTTCGGCGCCGCCGCCACCACGCTCTCGAGCAGCTGCCGGGCCTCGTCGTTCCTGCCGGTCGACACCTCGAGGCCTGCCAGCGAGAACCGCGCCGAGATGTCGTCTGGCCGCATCTTCACGGCGCGCTCGACGTAGACGCGGGCGTCCTCGAATTTCTGATCGCGCTTCTTCAGCTCGCCGACCTGGAGGTTGGTGTTGTAGTCGTCCGGGTTGATCTCGAGCTCGCGCAGGAAGGCCCGCAGCGCGGCTTCGTGTTCGCCGTTGCGGAGCAGCGCCCGGCCGAGCATCCCGTTGGCGACTGGCAGCGTCGGGTTCAGCTCGACGGCCTTGCGCAGCTCCAGCAACGCCGCCGGGGCATCGCCGGCCCGCAGCTGCACCGAGCCCATGAGCAGGTGTCCCTCGGCGCTCTCACCGCTCTTGAAGATCGTCTCGATGAAACGCTGCCCCTGGTCGACGCGATCGGTTTCGATCAGCGCGCTGCCCAGGACGTAGGCGAAGCCGCGGTCTTTGCCGTAGGACGCCTCCCACGGCGCCAGCAGATCGACGACGTCCTGAAAGCGGCCCTGGCGCAGATAGCAGTCGCCCAGCAGGAGCCGGGCGCCGAGGTGCCGCGGCGCCTTCTCGATGGTCCCCTGCAGTTCGGTCACGGCCTCGATGTAGCGGCCGCCCTTGTAGAGCGCCAGCGCCAGGTTGAACCGATAGGTCGGGCTGGCCGGATCGATGGCCATCGCCTTGCGGTACTCGGCGATCCCGTCGGGGATGCGCCCCATGCGGACGTAGGCGGCGCCCAGGTTCGAGTGCACGCCGGCGTTGTCCGGGTTGGTCTTGAGGTAGGCCTCGTAGTTCGTCACCGCCCCGAACAGGTCTCCCGCCTGCTGCAGCTCGACCGCCTGCGCCAGCAGGGCGTCCGCGTCGGGCGCCTTCGGGATCGTCGGGCCCTGAGCCGGAGCCGCTGGCTGAGCCCCAGGCCGAGGCGCAGGCTGGGCCGGGGTCGAGGAGAGGGCCGCCAGGAGCGCGGCAATGGCAACAGTCACGGGATCGATTGTACTGCCGCAGGCGAGCCCGCAGTCAGTGCTGGTGCGGCGGAGCGGCGCCGTCGGCGCGCCCCAGGCGGAATGCCGGCCGTGGTCGGACCACCGGGGCTTCGGCGCCCTCGCGGATCTCGAGGAGGGTGTCGACCGGGGGGTTGCGGAACACCTGTCGCGTCTTGCTGGCCGGCCACTCGATCTCGATCGACTCGATGGCCGTCGCCGCGCCGAGACCGACGTGCTGGGCGTAGCTGTTCGAGCCGAAGGATCCGCCGCTCGAGACCTCGCGGTAGCGCAGGCGGGTCGCCGCCGGACCGCGACTGCCGGCGGTGGGCGCGACCGTGACGCGGATCTTGGCGCCGATCGCCGCCCGATTGGAGCTCACGCCGATCAGCCGCAGATCGATCCAGTGCCGGCCCGGTGTGCCGGGATTCTCGAAGACGGCGTCGTCGTAGCGGTCGCCGGGGACGGCGCCGCCGGCGTTCAGCACGATGTCCTGGTCGCCGTCGCCATCGAGGTCGGCGAAGGCGATGCCGTGCCCCTTCTGCAGGTGGCCGGTCCCGGTCGCTTCGGTCACGTCGTCGAAGCGCCGGCCGGCGTCGTTGCGCAACAGGATGTTCGGGATCAGCGAGCCGAAGGACGGCGCACCGGTGCCCAGATAGACGTCGAGGAAGCCATCGTTGTCGATGTCGCCGACGTTGGCGCCCATCGCCGGCACCACCCGCGCCACACCCATCGCCGCCGACACGTCGGTGAAGCCGCCGCGCTGGTCGTTGCGATACAGCTTCAGCGTCTCCGCCGCCGGCGGCTGTCCCAGGTAGTGCTTGACGAACTCCTCGACCGAGTTCGGATAGGCGACGACGAACAAATCGAGCCAGCCGTCGTTGTCGTAGTCGAACCACCAGGTCGGGAAACTGGCGAAAGGCTTCTCGACGCCCAGCTTCGCGCCAATCTCCTCGAAGGTGCCATCGCCCTTGTTCCGATAGAGAAAGTTGTCGCCGAACATGTTCGACGCGTAGAGGTCGGGAAACCCGTCGTTGTCGTAGTCGCCCCACGACACGCCCTTGGTGAAGGCGTTGCCAGCGACGCCGGCTTTGGTCGACACGTCCTCGAAGGTGCCGTCGCCGCGGTTGCGATAGAGGCGGCTCGGCGCCAGCTCGTGACCGACGTAGAGATCGACCCAGCCGTCATTGTCGTAGTCGGCCCACGCCGCCGAGTGGGTGGCAAAGACGCCGTTGGCGAGGCCGGCCGCCTTGGTCACATCGGTGAACACGCCGGTGCCGTCGTTGCGCAGCAGCGAGTTGCGCATCGGGATCTCCCAGCCGCCGCGATGGATGAAGAGATCGAGGTCGCCATCGTTGTCGACGTCGGCGTGGCTGGCGTTGAGGCCACCGAGCTGCGACGCCAGTCCGGACGCCTCGGTGCGATCCTCGAACGTGCCGTCGCCCTTGTTGCGATAGAGCCGGGCCGGCGCGCAATAGTCGACCGACGTCAGCAGGATGTCCGGCCGACCGTCGCCGTCGAAGTCGTCGACGATGGTGCCGCCGGCGGTGCTGTTGGTACCGACGCCGATGGTGCGCGCGACATCGGTGAAGCGCGGCGCGGTGACCTTCGAGCGGAAGAGATCGGCGGCCAGGCGATGCTTCGCCGGCACGCCTTCGGGGTGCTTGCCGAGCAGCATCGCCGACAGGTTCAGCAGCCAGCGCGCTTCGAGGTTGGCCGGCTCGCGATCGGCCAGCGCGGCGAACGTCGCGAAGGCGTCGGCGGCGCCTTTCAGATCGTGGTGCCGCCCGCCGTCGCGGACCGGAAACAGGCAGCGATCGGAGCCGGTCATCACCAGGCAATTGTCGATCTCGCCTTGACGCATCGCCGCGACGCCGACCGCTTCGTCGAACAGGCTCCAGCGTTTGCCCAGGTCCGGATAGTCGGTGGCGTAGGCGGCGAGCGCGTCCCGGGCGGCCGTGAAGTGACGCCGTGCCGTGACCATGTCGCCTTGCGCGGAGGCCACGGCCCCGAGCTGGCGCCAGGCGTTGGCGCGCTTCTCGTTGGTAATCGGATCGTCGCCGGGGGGCAGGGCGGCCAACATCGACTCGCCGTACAGCCGGGCGGCGGTCACCGCATCCGTGCGGGCGCGGCAGAGCGCCTGCAGATCCTGGGCGTCCACGCGCGTCGCAATCCGGGCGTCGACTTCGACCAGGCCGGAGTTGTCGAGCGTCGTCCGATACTTGGCGATCTCGGCCCGGGCCCGCTCCCAGCCCACGGCGCGGTCCGTCGCCACCTGCGCCGCGGCCACCGCCACATAGCAGACGGCGGCGGGGACGAGCCAGGAAATCGCCCAACGGGACATGGCAAAGTCTACGACCAACGGGGGTAAACTGCAGAGGCCAGCCCTCGGTTTGCCCGTCAGGAGTCCGTCGATGCCCCGGGCGTTTTCATGGATCCTCGTTGCCGCCGCGTCGGTGGCAGCCGCTGCCGCCGTGCGGGCACAGGCTCCGGCGCCACCCGCCGCGCAGACGCCGGGCTCCGGCTTCACGACCTCGACCACCGCTGTCGTCGTCGACGTCGTCGTGCGCGACGCCAAGGGCGCGCCGATCGTCGATCTGAAGCCGTCGGACTTCGAGCTGCTCGAGGACGGCGCCAAGCAGCGGATTGCGTCCGTCGAGCTGATCGCGCCGGGTTCAGCGGCAACGCCAGCGCCCGCCGCTGCCACGGGCGCGAAGACGCCTCGTGCGGCAGAGTCGCCGACAGCCGGCGCCACCACGCCGTCCGCCGACCGCGCCGCCGCGCCTGCCGTGATCGCGCTGGTCTTCCATCGGTTGTCGGCCGAGGGCCGCGACCTCGCGGCCGCCGCGGCGCGCAGCTATCTGGATCGGGCGACGGCCAATGACTTCGCCGGCGTCTTCTCGATCGACACCAGCCTCCAGACGCTGCAGACGTTCACGACCGATCGGGCGCGGCTGACGATGGCCGTCGAGCGGGCGGCGACCACGCAAGCGGCCATCCATCAGCGCTCACCGCCGATGAGCTCGGCCTACGGCGACGCAGACGGCGAGGTCTCGCCGACGGCGTCGGCCGACTCGCCCGGTCGGCCCGTCGTCCCGAGCTCGCAGGTGGCGAGTGCGAATACGGCCGGCGGCATCGATGCCCGGTTCGCGAAGATCTACTCGAACATGGAACGATCTTTCGGCGAGCTGATCCGGGACCGGAACGGCCACTTGGAGAGCGCGGCTCTCACCTCTCTCGTCACGGGGCTCGGCACGCTGCCCGGCCGCAAGACGATCGTGCTGTTCTCGGAGGGGATGACGATACCGCCGGCGGCCGAGGCGAAGTTCCGCGCCGTCGTCGATTCCGCCAACCGGGCCAACGTCAGCATCTACGCGATCGACGCCAAGGGCCTGAAGGTGCACAGCGGGCAACTCGCCACGGCGCGCAGCATCGGCAGCGTCCGGATATCAGGCGAACAGGCGGGCCTCCCGGAAGAACGGGAAGATCTGCACGGATCCATGACTCGTGAGCTCGAGCAGAACGAGTTCCTCATCCGGAAGGATCCCGCCGCCAGCCTCGGCTGGTTGTCGAAGCAGACGGGCGGCTTCCTGATCGACAACACCAACGACCTGGTGTCGGCGTTTCAGCGCATCGACGCCGATCGGCGTTTCCACTACCTGCTCACCTACACGTCGACCAATACCGCGATGGACGGCGCCTTCCGGCGCATCGCCGTCACGGTGAAGCGCCGCAATGCCGACGTCCGTGCCCGCAGCGGCTATGTCGCCGTGCCCGCGCTGGGGACGGTGCCCGTGCTGCGTTTCGAATCGAACGCGCTGGCGGCGCTGGCGGCTACGCCGAGGCCGACGCAAATCCCTCTCCGCGCCGCCAGCTTCCTGTTCCCCGAGGCCGACGGCAGCACGCGTGTCGCGCTCTACGTGAAGGCGCCGGGCAGCGGGGTCGCCTACTTCGTCGACGACAACCAGACCGCGTGGCAGACGCACTTCACAATCCTCGCGCGCATCGTCGACGACAAGGGTGAGACCGTCCGCAAAGGCAGCCAGCCCTATCGGATGACCGGGCCAGCCAAGGACGTTCACATGGCGCGACAAGGCGACGTGCTGTTCTATCGCCAGCCCATGCTCGATCCCGGGCGCTACACGATCGACTACGCCCTCTACGACGAGCTCTCCGGCCAGGCCGGCACCGGGGCGCAGCCGCTCGCGGTTCCCGCGCGCGAGCCGTCCGCGCTCGCGGTGAGCGACCTGATCCTCGTCGACCACGCCGAGGCCGTGCCGGAGGACCAGAAGGATCCGCGCAACCCGCTCTATCTAGGTTCGACGCTGATCTACCCGAACCTCGGCACGCCGGTTCGACGGTCGCAGCGCGGTTCGCTGGTGTTCTTCTACACGGCCCGCGCCGGAAAACGGCCGCTGACGGGACGCGTCGAGCTGGCGGAAGGCGGCCACGTGCTGGCGACCCGCTCGCTGGCCGTGCCGCCCGCCGATGACACCGGGCTGGTGCAACACGCCAACGAACTGCCGCTGGACGAGATCGGCGCCGGGTCGTACGAGCTGCGCGTCAGCGTCTCCGACGGCAAGGACACGGTCTCACGGACGACCTCCTTCGTGCTGGCGCCCTAGCGCGAAACCTCCGATGCCACGACACTGCGTCCGCTTGCTGGTCACCGGAGCGGCCATTGCCGCCGCCGCAACGGCTACTCTGCACACCCAGGCACCCGGCTCCGGCTTCACGACGTCCACGACCGCCATCATCGTCGACGTGGTCGTGCGCGACGCCAAGGGCGCGCCGATCGTCGACCTGAAGCCGTCCGACTTCGAGCTGCTCGAGGACGACGTCAAGCAGCGGATCGCCTCCGTCGAGC
>JBDSLU010000524.1:0-5948 GCA_039916225.1 Vicinamibacteraceae bacterium | reverse complement strand
GAGGAGGAAGAATATCGGGCATATTCGACCGACGAGCAACGCCGCCCCCGGGGATGCCCCGCCCGGGACTTATCCTAGAAATCACGGTTCCAGGGGACTAGAACGGCTTCGGGAAGGGGACCGGCATGAAGCACACGATCATGATGCCGACCACCAACGCGGCGATGATCAGGCGCACCGGATCGAGCGGCAGCTCGTCGTCGAGGGCCGCCGGGTGCTCCCAGCCGACCAGGCGCATCATCACCAGCAGCAACACCAGCCACAGCGTCCAGGTGTAGGCGCCGAGGCCGATCACGGCCCAGGTGACGGCGAGGATGCCGGCCACGGTGACCCAGCGGCTGTGCCGCCTGAACAGGGCGTAGGAGATGTGTCCGCCGTCGAGCTGGCTGATCGGCACCAGATTCATCATGGTGAACAGCAGGCCCAGCCAGCCGGCGAACGCCGTCGGGTGCAGGCTGACGTCGTAGCCCTTCTGCAACGGCCCGACCACCAGGTCGCTCAACCAATGGAAGGCGATGGGATCACCGAGCGGGATCAGGCCTTCCACGGCCCTGGTGGCGACGACCGGCGACCAGGCCAGCCCGATGGCCGAGGCGATCACCGCGACGACGAACCCGGCGATGGGGCCGCCGGCGGCGAAGTCGAAGAGCACGCGGCGGTTGGGGAAGTGGCCACGAAAGACGATCACCGCTCCCAGTGACCCGGTGACCGGGATGGGCGCCGGCAAGTAGTAGGGGAGCGACGGCCGCAAGCCGTGCCAGCGAGCCATGCCGTAATGGCCGAACT
This sequence comes from Vicinamibacteraceae bacterium, assembly GCA_039916225.1. GTDB lineage: Bacteria > Acidobacteriota > Vicinamibacteria > Vicinamibacterales > Vicinamibacteraceae > JBDSLU01. The sequence goes on along the minus strand of JBDSLU010000524.1, from coordinate 5,162 downwards.
CGTGGGCGGTCAGGAAGCCGAGGAACGGGACGCTGAAGTAAAGCCCGCCGGCGGCCAGCTGCCAGAAAGTCAGTGGGAGGCGGCTCTGGCCGAACTGGTGCTCAAACCCCGCGTACTGGAAGGCACCGGCCGCGGTCGTGGTGAGCGCGGTCAGGAGGAACAGGGCGAGATGCCGGTTCATCCTCCGATATTCTGGAGCTCTTTGCCGGGCTTGAAGCGGATGGTCCGGCCGGGCGGGATACGGACTTCCTTCCCGGTGCGGGGATTTCGCCCGATGCCGCGCTTGCGAGGCTTGACCTGGAAGACGCCGAAGCCCCGAAGCTCGATCCGTTCACCACGCTGCATGGACAGCCTCATGGCGTCGAAAACGGCGTCGACAGCCAGCTCGGCCTTCACCTTGGTAACCTGCGCGGCTCGGGACACCTCGTTGACGATGTCCACCTTGATCATGCTTAGGCGCTCCGGGACACTGGTAACTATCATAAAATGATGAACTTACGCTGTCAACCGGCGGCGTAAGTCTCGCACACCCGCGCCAGTTCACGGTCATGGCCAGTCAGAAATCCCCCGGAAATCGAACCATCGTCTTCGTCGGCCGGCCGAATGTCGGCAAGTCGACCCTCTTCAACCGCATCACCGGGACGCGACGCGCCATCGTCGCGCCCATCGCCGGCACGACCCGCGACATCATCACCGCCGATGCCGAATGGCAGGGGGTGCACCTCACCGTCGTCGATACCGGCGGCATGTTCGGCGCGAGCAAGGATCCGCTGCACGAACTCGTGCTCCAGCAAGGGCATCGGGCGATCGCGACGGCCGATCTGATCGTCTTCGTCACCGACGGCAAGGACGGGCTCGTCTCGGGCGACGAAGAAATCGCGGCGACGGTACGGCAGAGCGGCCGGCCCGCGATCGTCGCCGTCAACAAGACCGACGACCGCAAGGCGCAGGCGCGAGTGGTCGAGTTCTACGCGCTGGGCTTCGATCCCGTGCTGCCGGTCGCGTCCGAACACGGGACGGGTGTCGGCGATCTGCTCGACGCGGTGACGAGCAAGCTGTCGATCGCCAAGTCGATCGCTCCCCCCGAGCCGGTCGAGACGAAGGTGGCGATCATCGGCCGGCCGAACGTGGGCAAGTCGTCGCTGGTCAACCGCCTCCTCAAGGAAGAGCGGATGGTGGTGAGCGAGATGGCCGGCACCACGCGCGACCCCGTCGACTCGATCCTGAAGTGGCACAAGCAGCAGTTCCGGATCGTCGACACGGCCGGCATCCGCCGTGCCGGCAAGGTCGCCCGATCCGGAGAGATCGAAGCGGTCAGCGTGATGCTGGCCCGCCGGGCCATCGCCCGCGCCGACGTCGCCGTGCTGCTGATCGACGCCGTCGAAGGGCCGACCGATCAGGACGCGACGGTGGCCGGCGAAGCCCTGCGCACGGGCTGCGGCGTAATCATCGCGGTGAACAAGTGGGACCTGATCGAGGATCGGTCGAACGAGGCGGTTCGGCACTTCGACGACGTCATCAAGCAGACCCTGAAGTTCCTCGACTACGCGCCGGTGCTCCACATCTCGGCCCGGACCGGCGATCGCACGCCGAAGCTGCTCGAGACCATCGATCGCGTGGCCAAGGGACGGCTCCGCCGCGTGCCGACCGGCGAGCTGAACCGGTTCGTCGAGGCGGTCACGCAGACGCACGCGCCGGTCAGCCCCGGCAAGAAGAACGTCCGTGTGCTCTACGCCGCGCAGACCGGCGTGGCGCCGCCGACGTTCGTGTTCTTCACCAACGTCGCGACCACCTTTCACTTTTCCTACGAGCGCTACCTGGCCAACCGGCTGCGCGAATCGTTCGGCTTCGAGGGGACGCCGATTCGCCTGGAAGTGCGGGCGAGACGGCGGGAAGAAAAGAAGAGCTGACGTAGAGATCGGCGCGGCGTGCGGTTGCCGCCCGAGGTCCGGCCGCCGGCGTCTTACGCGCTCGGCAGCTTCTTCTGCGCAGCTTCGTAGCGCGGCGAGGACGGCAACACCTTGCCGTAGGCATCACGGGCCCGGGTGGTGTCCTTGAGCTGCTTCTCGAACAGCTCGCCGGCCGAGAACCACGCGTCGTAGCGCGTCTCGGGGAACCGAGTGCCGAGATCGGCGAAGGTGGCGGCGGCCAGCTCGTAGAGCCGCCGATCCCGATACTCCTGGCCGAGGCGCCACAACGCGAACTCCGCCACCGGAGCGGCGCCGGCGCCGCGCGCCGTCTTGCGAAGCGTGAGGAGCGAGGTCGGGGCGACGCCGTTCAGCTCGCCGTCCGGCTCCTTCAGCTTCATCCGATCCTCGATCGACATCTTCATCTGCAGCGCCCGGAGCGCGCGGACGCTGGCCGGATAGCGATCGAGGATCTCGCCGAGCGTCCGGCGGGCGACGCCGTCGCCGTCGGTCGAGCGCTGGCGGGCGGCGCCGTCGGCCACCTGGATCAGGCCTTCGCTGATCTCTTCCGGCCCGACGCCTTCCCGAGCCGTGTCGATCCACGCCGAGGTGGCGTCGTCGTAGCGCTTCGCCTGCTGGTGCGTGCGGGCGGCGAGCAGGGCTCCTTCGCGCGCCGGCGGCGTGCCGCCGAACGACGCGCGCAGCGCGGCGATCTTGGCGAGGCCGTCGGCTTCGGCGCCGGTCTGGAGCAGGCCCTGCGCCTCCGAGAGCATCGTGGCCGCCTGAGCCAGCATGACCTTCGACGGCGGACGCGTCGCCGCGGTGGCGAGCGGACCGACCGGCGTCACGGCGGGCGATGCCGCTCCGGGCGTGGCCGTGCCTGGAGGCGTGAGGCGCGCGGCGGGAGCGGTCGGGCCCGGCTTCGCCGGTGGTGGCGGCGGGAGTGGGGTGGCGGCCGGTGTCGCCGCCGCCGTGGGCGGCGGCTCCGGGGCGGGGGCCGGCGTCGGAGTCGGAGTCGGAGTGGTCGTCGCCGGCGTGTCGCCGACGGCACCGCTGACGGCGGCTTCGGGCTCCCGGAGCATCCACCACAGTCCACCTGCGCCGACGGCCACGACCGCGGCGGCCACGCCGGCCATAAGGAGGGCGCGGGCGCTGACGCCCGGTCGCGGGGCTCGCGCCGGCGAACTGGTCCACGATGCCGGCACGGAGGGCGCTTCGTCGGCATCCGGACGCGTCGCGCCGGCCCGTTCCGCCGCCGTCCGTCGTTCGGTCGCCAGCACCGTGTCGGCGTCCGGGGCGTTGGGCACGTAAGCGATTACGGTCTCGAAATCCGGCGGCCAGTTGGCGGCGTCCGGTTCGCTCGAGGGCTGGAGCGGTGGCACGGCGGCGGCGGATGAGCCCGAGACGGGCACCATCGTCGTCGGCGCCGACGCCGAGACCTCGCCCGACATCGTCGCGGTCGCCGACACGGCGTGGCGCGGGACGGGCGCGCTCGCGGCGACGGACGGCCGATCCCGCGACGATCGGTCGATAGACGGACGATCGTTGGCTGGCTTGCTCGACGGCCGCGGCTGTTCCCAGTCGGTGGCCCAGGCGGCTGGGACGGGCGCCGGCTCGGCTTCCACACCGAAGGTCGGGAGGTTGACGGCGACGGTCGAGGCGCTGCGCGTGTTCTCGAACGGCGCCCACGTCGCCGGGGGCGACGTCTGGGCCGCGTCGGTGGTGAGGATACGCCGGGCGTCGAGGTCGCGGCGCAGGCGCTGCAGATCGGCCTGGACGTCGCGGGCCGACTGGTAGCGCCGTTCGCGATCCTTCTCGAGCAGCCGGCCGATGATGTGCTCGAGCGACGGGATCACGTCCGGATTGATGGTGCTGGGCGGCACCGGGACGCGGTTCAGGATCTGGTCGAAGATGACCGCCGTCGTCTGGCCCTTGAAGGTCTGGACGCCAGTCGCCATCTCGTACATCACGACGCCGAGCGAAAAGAGGTCGCTCCGCTGATCGATGACCTCGCCGCGGGCGTGCTCCGGCGACATGTAGGCGACCGTGCCGACGGCCATGCCGGCCGACGTCAGCTGGTGCTGCTCGGCCATCGTCATGTCCACCGGTGTCAGGCCGCTCCGGTGCGCCATCATCTTGGCCAGGCCGAAGTCCACCACCTTCACCTGACCGCGCTTGGTGATGAAGATGTTGCCGGGCTTGATGTCGCGGTGGAGGATGCCTTCGGTGTGCGCCGCGTCGAGGGCGTCGGCGACGTTGATGGCGATGTCGATGACGCGGTCGACGGGCAGCGCCCCGGCGCCGAGGACCTTGTCCAGCGTCGCCCCGTCGATCAGCTCGATGACGATGTAGCGGCGGCCCTGAAACTCGCCGACGTCGTGCAGCGTGCAGATGTTGGGATGGTTGAGCGCCGAGGTGGTCCGCGCCTCGCGCTCGAAGCGCTCGGTGGCGAGCGCATCGGAGGTCATCGTCTCCGGCAGGAATTTCAGCGCGACGTGACGGCCGAGACGGAGGTCTTCGGCGCGGTAGACCACGCCCATGCCGCCGGCACCCAGCCTATCGACGACGCGGTAGTGCGAGACAACGGTGCCGATCATCTGGAGCCGGGATTCGTGCGAGGCCGTGGAAGGCCTGCCGAGATGGCATCGTAGTTGTACACTTCCACCCTGTCAAAGGAACGACACGGCAGGCCGAACCGAACGCCGCGGCTGCGTCCGGGTGCACGTTTCCGCGTGTTATACTCGGCCCGATTTCCATGACCGGCCCCCCGATCGCCATGAGCGGCCAGGACATCGTCATCCCGGACAAGACGGCCTTCAAGGCCTCTGAAGTCTGCGAGATCGCCAAGGTCCAGCCTTACGTCCTGCGCTCCTGGGAAAACGAGTTCCCGGAGCTCGGCGTGTCGCGTACGCCGGGCGGCCCGCGGGTCTACCGTAAGACCGACGTCGAGCGGGTGTTGCAGATCCGGCACCTCGTCCTGGCGGAAGGGCTGACGCTGGCCGGCGTCCGGCGAAAGCTCGAGGGCGCAGGCGTGACGCCCGCCCCCGCCGTCAGGCCTCCGAACGACGAGGATCGCGCCCTCCTGCGCGAGGTCATGACGCCGGATATCAAGGCGCGGCTGTCGCGGATCCGCGACGGGCTGCAGTCCCTCGTCGAGATGTTGTCGCGCGATCCGCTGCCGACCGGCGAATTCCACCTCGAAGCGCTGGCGCAGCCCGGCGCGCCGATGGTCGAGGCACCGACACGGGCCGTCCG
>JBDSLU010000523.1:0-7185 GCA_039916225.1 Vicinamibacteraceae bacterium | reverse complement strand
GGAGGCTAGCGGAGAGAATCTTGGACTCACCGATCTCGCGAAAATAAAGTCTCCGTTGGCCTCCGCTCCTCCGTTCCTCAGTGGCGATTCCGTTCCCTCCGTCCCCTCCGTTACCTCCCCCGGGGGGCGTCAACGCGCGCGCGCCGTGGTGCCGCGCACGATCAGAGAGGGCTCGAGGCTGATCGTCTGCGGCACCGGCTGGTCGGGCCGCTCCAGGCGCGCCACCAGCGTGTCCGCGGCGCGCTGCCCCATCTCGTAGAGCGGCTGCCGTACCGTCGTCAGCCCGGGGTTCTGGTAGGCGGCGCTGGCGATGTCGTCGAAGCCCACCACCGACACGTCCTCGGGCACGCGCAGCCCGGCTTCGCGGATCGCGCGGATCGCCCCCAGCGCGGAAATGTCGTTGAACGCGAACAGCGCCGTGAAGCGCGGTCGGACCGCGAGCAGCCGCTGCGTCACGGCGTAACCGAGATCCGGCAACGGGCTCTCGCCAGCGAGCTGGCCGACCAGCGCGTTGTCGACGGGCAGGCGGTGCGCCCGCGCCGCCTCGCGGATCGTCGTCCACCTCACCGCGGTGTCCGAGCTGAAGCGCTGACCCTTGATGTAGGCGATGCGCCGGTGGCCGAGGCCTTTCAGGTGGGCCAGCGCGTACGAGGCCGCGTGCGCATGATCGAGCACGATGTTGGTGAGGCCGGGCAGATCGTCGTGGCCCGACACGGCGACGACCGGCACGGGCAGCGGCGCTCGCAGCGACGTGTCGACGACGATCAGGCCGTCGACCGCGCGGTCGAGCATCAGCCGCGGATACTCCTCGATCAGATCGGCGCGGTGCCGGTGGCCGGCGACGAAGTAGAGATAGCCGGCGTGCATCAGCGCGTCCTCGATGCCGCTCATCACCAGGGCCGAGTAGCCCTCGCTGATCTCCGGCACCATCACGCCGACGGTCAGCGTGCGGCGATGGCGCAGCGACTTGGCCAACGAGTTCGGCCGATAGCCGACCGCCGCCGCGGCGTGTCGGATCCGATCCTGGGTCGACTTGGGAATGGCCTTCGCGGCGGGCGCATGGTTGAGCACCAGCGACACCGACGCCGGTGACAGCCCGAGTTGGACGGCGAGCGACCGCAGCGTCGGCCGCGAATCGGCCGGGGCGCGGGGACGGGCGCGGGACGCCTTCTCAGCCATACGGCGTCAGCCTATCTCAGCCGCATCCCGGCCTCGACTCGCTTCGACCACTGGCGTAGATTAAACGTTTTAGTAAAGGCCGCACAGCCCATCTATGACTGAGCCGCGGATCCAATACTTTTGCGGGAGGTCTCATGTCTGCCTCACAACGGGGCCGCAATCAGGTCCAGTGGATCGTGATAGCGCTGCTCCTGGCGCTCGCCGCCACCGCCGCGGCGCAATCGTCTACGGCCACCATTTCCGGCACCATCCGCGACGAGACCGGCGTGCTCCCCGGCGCCACCGTCAGCGCCAAGGACGCGCAATCCGGCTTCACCACCGAGGCGGTGACCGGCGGCGACGGCGGCTTCGCGCTGCCGGGCCTTCGCCCGGGCAGCTACGAAATCACGGTTTCGCTGCCGCAGTACAAGCCGCAGTCACGCACGGTGCGGGTCCTCGTCGGGCAGACGATCAGCGCCGATTTCCAAATCTCTGCGGATCTCCTCGTCGTCGAATCGGTGCAGGTCACCGGCGATCTCCTGATCGACACGCGGACGCCGGAGGTGGCGACCAACGTCACCGAGGATCAGATCCGCTACCTGCCGCAGAGCACGCGCAACTTCCTGAACTTCGCCGCCCTCGCTCCCGGGGTGCGCGTGTCGGACAACGAGACGCGCAAGGAGATCAGCGCCGGCGCGCTCTCGGCCAACCAGACCAACGTCTTCATCGACGGCGTCAGCTACAAGAACGACATCAACGAGGGCGGCGTCGTCGGCCAGGACGCCAGCCGCGGCAACCCGTTCCCGCAGAACGCCGTGCAGGAATTCCAGGTCCTGACCCAGAACTACAAGGCCGAGTACGAGAAGGCCGGCAGCGCCATCATCACCGCGGTGACCAAGAGCGGCGGCAACCGCTTCAGCGGCGAGGTCTTCAGCCTCTACCAGAACAAGTCGCTGGTGCAGAACCAGGGGATGGTGCGGGTCGGCGAGGTGCTGGAACTGCAGCAGATCGAGCCGCGGCCGACCTACGACCGCTGGCAGTGGGGCTTTTCGGCCGGCGGGCCGATCGTCCACGACAAGGCGCAGTTCTTCGGGTCCTACGAAGAGAACCGCCAGACGCGCGACGCGGTCGTAACGCGCGGCACCACGTCGGGCGCCCCGCCGGCGCTGCTGGCCCGCATCGAGGCGCAGGAGGGCCTGTTCGAGAGCCCGTTCCGCGAGAAGCTGCTCTTCGCCAAGGCCTCGGCCCAGCCGCGCCGCGGCCAGCAGCTCGAGGCGACCTACAACTGGCGCAACGAAACCGACATACGCAGCTTCGGCAGCCAGTCCAGCTTCGAGTCCGCCGAGAACGTCCGCAACCGCGTCGACTCCGTGCTCGGCAAGTGGCAGGTCGCCACGTCTGGTAACTGGCTGAACGAGGTCTACCTCTCGTTCCAGCGCTATCGCTGGAACCCGAGCCCCGAGAATCCGGGCACCATCGGCGAAGATTTCCAGGGCCTGATGCGGGTCGGCGGACGCGACACCAATCAGCTGATCGTCCAGCAGCGTTTCGCCCTGCGCGACGATGTCACCCGCTTTGCCAGGTGGAACGGCACGCACGCGATGAAGGGCGGCCTCGTCCTCAGCACGAACAGCTACGACGTGAGCAAGAACTTCGCCGGCAACCCGGTCTTCCGCTATCGCTCGGGAGAGAGCTGGGCCTTCCCGTTCGAAGCCAGCTACGGCGTCGGCGATCCGAACCTCGATGCCAGCAACCTGCAGTTCGGCCTGTTCGCCCAGGACGACTGGGCGGTCACCCCGCGCCTGACGGTGAATCTCGGGCTGCGCTGGGACTACGAGTCCGACATGCTCAACAACGACTACGTCACGCCGGATGCGGTGCGCACCGCGACGGCGCCGTTCGTCGACGGGTCGCGCTATTTCACCGACGGCAGCAACCGGCCGCCGTTCTACGGCGCTCTCCAGCCGCGACTCGGCTTCTCCTACGACGTCACCGGCATCGGCAAGACGGTGCTCTTCGGCGGCTGGGGCCGCTACTACGACCGCGTCCTCTACAACTACACGCTCGACGAGCGCTTCCGCCTGCAGTTCGCCGTGCGCACGTTCCGCTTCTCCGCCGACGGCGCGCCGCGCGATGGCAACGAGACGATTGTCTGGAACCCGGCCTACCTGAGTCAGACGGGCCTGGACGGCCTGATCGCCAGCGGCGTGGCACCCAACCCCGAGGTGTTCCTGCTCGACAACGAGACGCGGCCGCCGGTGTCCGATCAGTTCAGCCTCGGCGTCCGCCAGCGCGTCGGCCCGGTCACGCTGTCGGCGTCGTACTCGGGCGTGCGCAGCCGCAACGGTTTCACCTTCCTGTTCGGCAACCGGCGTCCGGACGGCAACTGCTGCCAGGGCATCCCCGGCTTCTCGAACATCCTGATTTCCAACGACGCCAAGCAGGCGTGGTACGACGCGCTGTTCTTCCAGGCCGACAAGCCGCTGGGCGGCGATCGGATCAAGTACGGCTACAGCCTCACCTACACGCTGGGCCGGGCCGAGCAGAATGGCGGCGACCTGTTCAGCCTCGACTTCCCCACGGTCGAAGAGTACCCGCGCTACGCCACTGCCTCCGACGAGCGGCACCGCCTGGTGGCGACCGGCATCCTGGCGGCGCCGTGGGATGTCTTCCTGAGCACGCTGATCACGCTCGGCTCGGGCACGCCCTTCAACCTCGACGATCAGTCGCTCGGCGGCGGCATCAACGAGCGCCGGTTCATCCGCAACGGCGCCCGGCCCGAGCAGTTCGACTTCCTCATCCCGAACGCCTGGGCCTACCGCAGCGTCGACCTGCGGGCCGAAAAACAGTTCGTCATCAACGGCCGACAACGGATCGGCGTCGCCTTCGAGGGGGTCAACGTGTTCTCGTTCGACAACTTCTCGGAGTACGACGGCTTCCTGCCGCAAGCGCCGAACACCAACCCGATGTACGGACGCCCGCGCAACGTCCTCGACCCGGGTCGCCGCCTCCAGTTCGGGATACGCTACGGGTTCTGACCACGCCGGCTGTCTCTTCGATCGTCACTGGCATGAGACGCGCGACGACGTGGGCCGCCATGGCGCTTGCCGCCGTGACGGTCTGCGTCGCCGCACCGTCACCGGGCGCGTCGCAACCGCGTCCGGCGACGGCAGGCCAGCTTCTCGCCGCGGACGACGCCTTTCTCGACGATCTGTCGCGGCGCTCGTTCGCGTTCTTCTGGGAACAGACCGATCCGGCGACCGGGATCATCCGGGATCGATCGCGCACCGACGGATCGCCGTCGAGTGACAACCACGTCAAGGTCGGTAGCATCGCCTCCGTCGGCTTTGGCCTGACCGGCATGTGCATCGCCGCCGAGCGCGGCTGGCAGCCGCGGGACGCGATCCTCGAGCGGACGCGGGTGACGCTGCGCACGTTCGCCGACACGCTGGAGCACAAGAACGGCTGGTTCTACCACTGGCTGAACGTGTACACCGGCGCCCGCGAGTGGCAGAGCGAGGTGTCGTCGATCGACACGGCGCTGCTGCTCGGCGGCGTGCTGAGCGTGCGCCAGTGTTTCGCCAGCGATCCCGTGATCGCCACGCTGGCCACGGCGATCTATCACCGCGTCGATTTCGACTGGATGCGCAACGGGCACCCGACGCTGCTCTCGCACGGCTGGCGGCCCGAGAGCGGCATGATCGTGCACCGCTGGGACGCCTTCAGCGAGGCGTCGATGCTGTATCTGCTGGGCATCGGCTCGCCGACGCACCCGCTGCCGGCGGCGTCGTGGCGCGCCTGGGTCCGGCCGACGCTGACGTGGGACGGCACCAGCTACGTCACCCACGCCGGCCCGCTGTTCCTGCACCAGTATTCGCACGCCTGGATCGACTTCCGGCGTTGGCGCGATCCCGAGGCGCCGCACGACTGGTTCGCCAACAGCGTCGCCGCGACGCGCGCCAACCAGCGCTATTGCCTGTCGCTGCGCGACCGTTTTCCTGGCTACAGTGACACGCTCTGGGGCATCACCGCATCGGATGCCCGCGACGGCTACAAGGCGTGGGGCGGCCCGCCGTCGGATCCGCAGGTCGATGGCACGGTGGTGCCGTGCGCCGCCGCCGGATCGCTGATGCTCGCGCCCGACATCACCCTGCCGGCGCTGAAGCACATGAAGGCACGGTTCGGTGATCGGCTCTACGGCCGCTATGGCTTCGCCAATGCGTTCCATCCGACCGCGAACTGGATCGACCCCGACGTCATCGGCATCGATCTCGGCATCACCCTGCTCTCCGCCGAGAACCTGCGAACGGGCAACGTGTGGCGCTGGTTCATGGCCAACCCCGAGATCCGGACGGCGCTGCGGAAGGCCGGCTTCGTCGCCGCCGGCGGTGGCCGCGCGCCCCCTGCCAGCACGGCCTCGGCCCGTTACGAGCTGATCGAAGCGCCCGCAGACACGACCATCGAGGCCGCCCGCACGACGCGGAATGCGCTTCGGACAGCCGGACTGGCCGACCGTTTCGAGACGAAGACCTTCGCCGCGCCAGGCGGCATCACGCTGCCCTATCGGCTGCTGTCACCGCTGAAGGCGCCGGCTCGTGGCACGCGCGCGCCGCTCGTCCTCGTGCTGCACGGCTCGGGCGAGATCGGCACCGACAACCGCGCCCAGCTGACGCCGTTCGCGCTGGTTTGGGCCCGCGACGAGGCCCGCGCCCGCGACGGCGCCTACGTCGTCGTGCCGCAGATGCCGTCGCGATCCGCCAACTACTCGGGCCCGCCCACCGGAGACACGCGGACCTCCGAAGGCACCGCCATGGTGCCGGCGACGCTGGCGCTCCTGGACTCGCTCGTTGCCTCGCTGCCGATCGACCGGCAGCGGATCGGCGTCGTCGGCTTCTCGATGGGCGCGTCGACGACGTGGAACCTGCTGCACGCGCGACCTGGGTTCTTCAGCGCCGCGATCCCGATCGCCGGCGTACCGCGCGCGGACCAGCCCAGCTCGGTGCGGCCGGCGACGCGGCTCTGGGTGATCCACGGCAATCGCGACGAGACCAACCCGATCCGCCACGATCGGCACGCCTTCGTGCCGCTCGCCGACGCTGGCGCCACGATCCGCTTCTCGGAGATCGATCACCTCGATCACGAGGTGCCGCCGACGTGGCTGCTCGAGGGCCGCCTGGCCGACTTCCTCCTCCGTCCGCCGCGCCGGTGAGCCGCACCCCGGGATGGTGCGGGCCGAGCTACCGCAGCGGCGGCAGATCCGGGTAGAGCGACACCAGGCACGACGGGCACAGGCCGTGCGAGAACGAGGCCTCCGAGTGGGCCTGGATGTAGGCCTCGAGCGACTGCCAGACGTCGTCCGAGCGCTGGATCCGCTTGCACGAGGCGCAGATCGGCAACAGGCCGCCCAGCACGCGCCGCTCGGCCAGAGCCGCGGCGCGCTCGACCGCCGCGTCGTGCGCCGCCTCGAGGACGAAGCTGTGGCGCAACAGCAGCGCGATCGTCCACAGCACCGCGATCGAGCCGCCACGGTTGGTGAGGTAGACCCACGGCGGGCTGATGGCACCGCCGATACCGAGCGACAGATCGAGGACGATCAGCGCCGTGCTGACCGCGGCCACCAGCATCAGCCAGCGGCGGCCGTGCTCCGGCTGACAGCCGAAGAGCAGCGGCACGTAGATCATGCCCGAGGCCACGCCCAGCGGGAACATCGAGTCGATGGCGAAGACCGCCGCCAGTCCAGCGATCAGCCAGAGCCCGGTGAGGCGCTCCTCCCGGCTCACGAGCGTTTTCCGCCCGTCGTGGCGCCGTCGTCGCCGTCCGCCTGCTCGTCTTCGTCTTCCTCGTCTTCGTCTTCCTCGTCGTCCTCGTCCTCTTCGCCGTAGCCGGCGTCGTCGTAGACGGTGAGCGCGGCGTCCCAGCCTTTCGGTCCGCTCCACGGCGCCGGCGACAGGCCGCTGAAGTGCGCCGTCGTGATCATCGGGCGATCGCCGATCTCGGGCGGCATCGCCGACCCGTCGCGGTGGCGGG
>JBDSLU010000522.1:0-2769 GCA_039916225.1 Vicinamibacteraceae bacterium | reverse complement strand
CCGTTTCCGGGCACAGCACCACGAACTCCTCGCCGCCGACGCGGGCCAGCAGTTGCTCGGGCCGCAGCAGGCTTTCGAGGCCGTGCGCCAGCGTCCGCAGCACGGTGTCGCCGCTGACGTGGCCGTAGGTGTCGTTGATGCGCTTGAAGTGATCGACGTCGAGCAGGACCAGGGCCAGCGGACGCGCGTAGCGGCGGGCGCGCTGGAACTCGCGGTCGAGCTCTTCCTGGAACCGTCGGCGGTTGAAGACGTTGGTCAGACCGTCGCGGATGACCAGGTTGTAGATCGCCTCGTGATAGGCGTTCTCGGCGTCTTCTTCGTGCAGGAACTTGAAGACGACCGTGCCGACCTGGAAGCGGTCGCCGCTGGCGAGCAGCTTCTGATCGCGAACCGGCTCATCGTTGAGAAAGGTGCCGTTCCGGCTGCCGAGGTCATGGAGCCAGACCTCGCCGTCGTTGAAGACCAGGCGCGCGTGGCGCCGGGAGATCGACGGAACATCGGGGAAGCTCAGCGCCACTTCGCTCGATCGACCGACCTCGAGCGGACTCTCGGCCGACACGCGGAAGCGCCGTCCCAGCATCGACTGGTTCGGATGGGCGATGACGATGAGGTTGGCTTCGCGGCCGGCGCGCTGCGTCAGCGTCTGGGCCCGCGAGAAGCAGATCGTGGCGTCGGCGCTGATGTGCGCCGACCCCGAGTTCGGCGTCGCCGCCTCGGCTGCAGGGCTACCGGCGTCGGAGCCCCGTTCAGAATTCGGGTGACGCACCATGCGGGTGGACATCGTGGCTGGCCTCGGATTGTATAGTTGCCGCGTCAGAAAAGCTAACGTTCCGGACACCCCGGGCGCACATTCAGGCAACCCGCCACGGGCGTAGAATCCGCCCATGAACAGACGGACCTTCCTCGCCGCGACCATGGCGACGGCCGCGGCCGCCCGCCTGCATGCTTCTGCACAGGGCCCCGGGGCGGCCGCGCCGGCCAGCGACCGGGTCCGTATCGGCTTCGCCGGGATGGGGGCGCGGGCCCAGGAACTGGTCGACGCGATTGCCGCCAGCGGCGCCAACGCCGAGATCGTCGCCCTCTGCGACGCTTACCGTGGCCGGGCCGAACGGGGCCAGGCGCGGGCCGGCGGCCGGGCGGCCATCGTCGACGATTACCGGCGGCTGCTCGACGACCGGAACATCGACGCCGTGTTCATCGCCACGCCGGATCACTGGCACGCGCGGATGGCGACCGACGCCGTCTCGGCGGGCAAGGACGTCTACCTCGAGAAACCGATGACCTACACGGTCGACGAAGGCCTCGACGTCATTGCCGCCGTCGACCGTCACAAGCGGATTCTGCAGGTCGGGAGCCAGGGCGTCAGCGGCGCGCTGCAGGCTACGGCCCGCGACCTGGTCACGTCCGGGCGCCTCGGCGCGATCACGATGATCCGCGCCTCCTACCATCGCAATTCCGACAGCGGCGCGTGGCTCTACCCCATTCCGCCCGATGCATCGCCGCAGACGGTCGACTGGAAGCAGTTTCTCGGCCCGGCGCCGCAGAAGGCCTTCGACCTCGAACGGTTCTTCCGTTGGCGCTGCTACTGGGACTACTCGGGCGGCCTCGCCACCGACCTCTTCGTGCACCTCCTCAGCTGGATTCACTTCGTGATGGACGTCCAGGCGCCGTCCCGCATCCAGGGCGCGGGCGGCACCTTCGTCCGCAAGACGACGCACGAGGTGCCCGACACGCTGGTCGGCACGCTCACCTATCCCGAGGGTTTCACCGTGCAGCTCTCGTGCACGCTGAACAGCCAGGCCGGCTCCTCGTCCGGCGTCGAGATCCTGGGCAGCAAGGCCAGCCTTCGCCTGCGCGGCGACGACGTCGTCTTCGACGAGGAGCGCATCGACCAGGGCGGCAACGGGTGGGTGGTGCGATCCTGGCCGGAGGCGCTCGAGAAGGCCTACTACGCCGACCCGGCGGTGCGCGCCCGCGAGATTCCGGACAGCCGCCGGCAGGAGCGCGTCTCCGGCGGTGAACGCTGGTCGGTCGTCGGGGAAGACGACATCGTCACGCACGTCCGCGTCTTCCTCGCGGCGGTGAAGTCACGCCAGCCGGTCGTCGAGGACGCGCGCTTCGGCCATCGCGCCGCCGCCACCGCGCACCTCATCAACCGCTCGCTGCGCGAAGGCCGAGTCTTCGACTGGGATCGCGCGGCGGACAAGGCCAAGGCGTGAGGCGTCGCGCTGGCCATGGGAGGCGGACGGACGCTCAGGCTCGCCGTCCCGACAGCTCGATGGCCTGCAGCAGCTTGTGCGTCATCCTGAAAATCAGGAGCACGAGCATGAACACACCGCCGAATACCGTGCACGCCAACGCGAGCGTGGCCAGCAGAATCAGCTGCTTCTCGCTCGCTCTCTCGGCGCTGATCCCCAGCGCGATCCAGGCCGCCTGTGACAGCGCCGCCATGATCCCGAACGTCCAGCCCCATCGATAACGAAGGCTGTCGATCTCGTTCAACGCCTTCCTCAATACGTCCTGATCAGTCATTGTTCTCACCTGTCTGATGTCGGCGCAGTGTCGCCAGCCCGTAGGCGAGGCGTGACTTCACCGTCCCGAGCGGAACATCGAGGACCGCAGCGACCTCCGCCAACGTCATCTCTTCCTTGAAGTGGAGCGCGAGCACCGCCCGACTCGCCGGCGTGACGCGCGGGTCCTGCAGCAGTTCATCCACTCGCGGGCCCATGGCCGCGACGTCCTGGGCTGGCAGCTCGTCGAGCGCCTCAT
>JBDSLU010000521.1:0-16753 GCA_039916225.1 Vicinamibacteraceae bacterium | reverse complement strand
GAGAAGCGGATGCTGCAGGAAGCCGTGGACGCGCTGTTTTACAACGGCCGCCGCGGCCGTGTGCTGCGCGGCGCCAACAACCGCCCACTCAAGTCGCTGTCGGACACGCTCAAGGGCAAGCAGGGCCGCTTCCGTCAGAACCTGCTCGGCAAGCGCGTCGACTACTCCGGCCGTTCGGTCATCGTCGTCGGACCCGAGCTGCGGCTGCACCAGTGCGGCCTGCCGAAGAAGATGGCGCTCGAGCTGTTCAAGCCGTTCATCTACAACAAGCTCGAAGAGCGTCAGCTCGTCGCCACCATCAAGCAGGCCAAGGAGATGGTCGAGCAGCAGCGTCCCGAAGTCTGGGACGTGCTCGAAGAGGTCATCCGCGAGCACCCGGTCCTGCTGAACCGCGCCCCGACGCTCCACCGCCTGGGCATCCAGGCGTTCGAGCCGGTGCTGGTCGAAGGCAAGGCCATTCGTATCCATCCGCTCGTCTGCACGGCGTTCAACGCCGACTTCGACGGCGACCAGATGGCGGTGCACGTGCCGCTGTCACCCGAGGCGCAGATCGAAGCTTCGGTGCTGATGATGTCGTCGAACAACATCCTGTCGCCGGCCAGCGGCTCGCCGATTGCCGTGCCGTCGCAGGACATCGTGCTCGGCTGCTACTACCTCACCAAGTCCAAGTCGGGGGCCATCGGCGAAGGCCGCGTCTTCGGCAACCCCGACGACGTCCTCGTCGCACTCGAGAACCGCGAGCTCGAGACGCTGACGCCGATCCGGCTGCGCTTCACCGGCGAACTGTGCGACATGACGGTGCAGCGCGATGACCAGGACGTCATCCACGCCGAGCCGGTCATGGTCGACCACCGCATCATCAACACCACCGTCGGCCGCGTCATCTTCAACGAGGCGCTGCCCGCGGAGATGCCGTACATCAACGGCCTGCTGAAGAAGAAGGGCCTGCAGCAGACCGTCCAGTACTGCTACCTGCGGTTCGGCATCCCGAAGACGGTCGAGATGCTCGACTCGCTGAAGACGCTGGGCTTCACCTACGCGACCAAGTCGGGGCTGTCGATCGGCATCGACGACCTGATCATCCCGGCCAGCAAGCCGATGCAGGTGCAGCAGGCGCGCGACGAGGTCATCAAGGTCGAGCAGCAGTACCTCGAGGGCGCCATCACCAACGGTGAGCGCTACAACAAGGTCATCGCCGTGTGGTCGGAGGTGACCGAGAAGATCGCCAACGACATGTTCGGCGAGATGGAGAAGCTGGACAAGACCGGCCGCTCCTTCAACCCGGTCTACATCATGGCGGACTCGGGTGCTCGTGGCTCGAAGCAGCAGATCCGGCAGCTGGCCGGCATGCGCGGCCTGATGGCCAAGCCGTCGGGCGAGATCATCGAGACGCCGATCCGGGCCAACTTCCGCGAAGGCCTGTCGGTGTCCGAGTACTTCATCTCGACGCACGGCGCCCGCAAGGGCCTGGCCGATACCGCCCTGAAGACCGCGGACTCGGGCTACCTGACGCGGCGTCTCGTCGACGTGGCGCAGGACGTGATCATCCACGAGATCGACTGCGGCACGATGGACGGCATCGAGGCCCGGGCGATCGTCGAAAGCGGCGAGATCATCGAGCCGCTGCGCGACCGCGTCGTCGGTCGTGTCACCCAGGAGGCGCTCGAGGATCCGTTCTCGCGGGAGCTGGTGCTCGAGAAGAACGGCGAGATCTCCGAGGAGCTGGCGTCACAGATTCAGGACGTCGGCATCGAGAAGGTCAAGATCCGCTCGGTGCTGACCTGCGCCTCGCGGCGCGGCGTGTGCGCCAAGTGCTACGGCCGCGACCTCTCGACCGGCAAGCTGGTCGAGCTCGGCCTGGCGGTCGGCGTCGTCGCCGCCCAGTCGATCGGCGAGCCCGGCACGCAGCTGACGATGCGCACGTTCCACATCGGTGGCACGGCGTCGCGCATCTCGGAGCAGTCGGGTCAGGAATCGCGGCACGCGGGTATCGCGCGCTACGAAGGCATCAACGCGGTGCCGACG
This sequence comes from Vicinamibacteraceae bacterium, assembly GCA_039916225.1. Lineage (GTDB taxonomy): Bacteria > Acidobacteriota > Vicinamibacteria > Vicinamibacterales > Vicinamibacteraceae > JBDSLU01. The sequence goes on along the minus strand of JBDSLU010000521.1, from coordinate 14,728 downwards.
CCGACCGGCGACATGGTGGTGATGAACCGCACCGGCAGCATCGTGATCCAGGACCCGCAGGGGCGTGATCGCGAGCGCTACGAGGTGGTCTACGGCGCCAAGCTGCGGGTCACGGACGGCGCGACGGTCGACATCGGCACGGTCCTGCTCGAGTGGGACCCGTACACGTTCTCGATCCTCACCGAGGAAGCGGGCATCGCCAAGTTCCGGGATGTCATCGAGGGCATCACGGTGCACGAGGAAGTCGACGAGGTCACCGGCCTGGCCCGGCGCATCATCATCGACTCGCCCGACGACAAGAAGCAGCCGCTGATCGAGATCCGCACCACCGACGGCAAGGTGCTCCGCAAGTACCACATGCCGTCGCACGCCCACCTCATGCTCGAGGACGGCGAGGCGGTCTACTCGGGTCAGGTGCTCGCCAAGATTCCGCGCGAGACCACCAAGACCAAGGACATCACCGGCGGTCTGCCGCGCGTCGTCGAGCTGTTCGAGGCGCGCAAGCCGCGCGACCTGGCGGCCGTCATCAGCGCCATCGACGGCACGGTGCAGATGGGCCCCGGCCCGAAGGGCCAGCGCAAGGTGACGATCGTCCCGGACGAAGCGGGCAACGCCGCCGAGGAGTACCTCATCCCGCGCGGCGTGCACATCAACGTCCAGGAAGGGGAGCGCGTCAAGGCCGGCGATCCGCTGATGGACGGCCCGCGCGACCCGCACGACATCCTCAAGGTGCTCGGCGATCGCGAGCTGCAGAAGTACCTGGTCAACGAGATCCAGGAGGTCTACCGGCTGCAGGGCGTCAACATCAACGACAAGCACATCGAGGTGATCGTCCGCCAGATGATGCGCTGGGTTCGGATCGAGGACGTCGGCGACACCGAATTCCTCCACGATGACGTGGTCGATCGGTTCCGCTTCCTCGACGAGAACGAGCGGATCATCGGGCAGGGCGGCATGCCGGCGCGCGGCCGGCCGATGCTGCTCGGTATCACCAAGGCGTCGCTCTCGACCGACTCGTTCATCTCGGCGGCGTCGTTCCAGGAAACGACGCGCGTGCTGACCGAGGCGTCCATCTCCGGCAAGGTCGACTTCCTGCGCGGCCTCAAGGAGAACGTCACGATGGGCCGCCTGATTCCGGCCGGCACCGGCTTCGAGGTCTACCGTCACGTGCGCATCCCGGCGGACGAGCCGCCGCCGCCGCCGCCGCCGTCGCCCGAGGAGCTCGATCTCGAGCGCGAGATGGAGTACCTGGTCGAGGCCGACGAGGGCTTCGGCCGGGATCGGGACGAAGTCGCCGAGTAGTAAATCGGGACGAAGTCGCCGGGCAGTTCCGGCGATCCATCGGTTCGAGAAAAGGGCGCAGCCGTCAGGCTGCGCCCTTTTCATTTGGGCCTCGCGACGCAGATGCTCCGGCCTCGATTGACGCGGCCGGTCGCGCGTCGATATCCTGCCGACGCTTTCCCTGCTGAACAGCCGATGCCGCGTATCCCTACGTCGATGACAGCCGTGGGCGACGTGCCGATGGCGCTCGCCGACGCCGGCGGCCCGGCGTGACCGGAACCGTGTCGGCCGCCGCACGGCGGCTGGCGATCGCGGCGCCGGCGATGGCGGTGCTCGTCGTGGGAGCGGCCAGCCTGGCTGGCTTCTGGCCGGGGATCCTGAGCGACGATTCACTGGATCAGTGGTCGCAGCTGCTGACGCTGAAGATCACCGCCTACCATCCGCCGGTTCACACGCTGACCTACTGGCTGATCACCCGCCTGTGGCTGACGCCGGCGGCGGTCGCGATCGCGCAGATTGCCGTCCTGGCCGGGCTCATGTTCGCGCTGGCGCGGGCCTGCGTCGCCGCCGGCGCGCCCGTCGTCGTGGCGCTGCTCACCGCCGCGGCGCTGGCCGCCACGCCCGCGGTCGGCCTGATGTCGGTGACGCTCTGGAAGGACGTGCCCTACGCCCTCGGGATGCTGGGGCTCTCCTACGTCGGGTGGCGGATCGCGCAGACCCGCGGCGAGGCCCTGGCCTCACCAGGGACGGTGATCGGCCTGATCGTGGCGCTGTCGAGTGTGGCGCTCTATCGCCACAACGGCCTGCCGGTGGCGGCGGCGACGGCGCTGTGGATCGTCGCGCTCGCCGCCGGACGCCGCCGGGGTGTCGCGCTGGCGGCGTCCGCGGCCGCAACCGCCCTGATCGTCGCGGGGTTGACGCTGCCGCCCTGGCTGCTGCACACGGGGCGTGTGCACCCGGTCCTCAGGCAGCAGTCGGCGATCCACCAGGTCGCCGCGGTGGTGGCGGGCGGCGGCGACTTGCGCCCGGCCGACAGCGCCGTGGTGGCCAGCCTGCAACCCCTCGATCAATGGCGCGCCGACTACGACTGCCGGAACGTCGTGCCGACCCTATGGCGCATGCCAGCGGCCCTGTTCGACCAGCAGCAGGAGGCGTTCCGGACCGCCTGGCTGCACGCCATCGTCGACCACCCGATGATCGTCGCCCGGCACGTGCGGTGCGTCAGCGGATTCATCTGGGATCCGCGGCTCGCGCCGCACGCGTTCGTGTCGATGGGCATCCCGGCCACCAACAAGGTCGGGCTGGTGACGGCGCCGCTCAGCCCCTTCGCCAACGGCGTCTACTGGCGCATCTACACGACGACGCAGGTCCCGCCGATCGTCCGGAACCTGGTGTGGGGGCCGGTCCTCCACCTCGTCCTCGTGCTGGCCTGCGCCGGGATCGGCTGGTGGCGGCTCGGCCGCCGCGCCCTGTTGCCGTTCCTGCCGGCGATCCTGCACACGCTGGTGCTGATCCCGGTCATCCCCTCGGCCGAGTACCGTCTCCAGTACCCGGTGGTCCTGATCGGCCTGGTGGCGCCGCTGCTCCTCGCCGGGCTACTCGGCGCCCGCCAGACCGACCAGTCTGCTCCAGGAGACTAGTTCCGCGTCCAGGTGTGCTCGAGGCCGATGAACGGCACGACCTTGGGCTGGAAGCCGTTGTCGTTGAGGCGGAACAGCGCCGCCGCAGTCAGCAGCCAGTTGCCGCCGATGGCCAGCTTGGCGCCGACGGCCCCGCGCAGCAGCGTCGTCGAGCCGCGATCCCATAGCGCGTAGTTGTAGTGCGTCTCCCGCGCCGGAAAGCCGTTGGGGACGTCGGAGATGGTCCGCCGCTCCGTCTCGACGAAGCCGAGCTCGGTGATCGTGTCGCGGAGCTGCTGGCCAATCAGGTCGAAGGTCAGCGTCAGCTGCTTGGACGGCAGGACCGCCATTTCGGCGCCGAGGGCGAAGTTGATCTCGTCGGTCAGGCCGCCGACGGTGTAGCCGCCGTTGCCGCTGATCGAGGCGCTCTCGCCCAGGCGCTTGCTGCCGCCGACCGTGAAGCGCACCGAGGCCTTGCCGTTGCCGAGGAGATTCTCTTCGTCGCCGGTCGGCAGGCGGATGTCCGCCGAGATGGCGGCCACCTGCGCGTCGGGTGAGCCCAGGCCGTACTTGGCGCGGACCACGACGTCCCCGAGACCGGTCGTGCTGACGGTGCGATCGACCAGCGTGTCCGTCCCGGTCTTGCCGGGGTAGACGTCACGGATGAAGATGCGCTGACCCTGGGGGTTGATGTAGGACGCGTTGTTGTCCCACTCCTTGCCGCCGTTGTAGTCGTGCAGATACCGGCCGCGGGCGCTGAGGTTGACGATGGGCACGGCCCACCCGAAGTCGAACCGGTCGGTCACGCCGTAGCTGCCCGAGAACAGCACCAGCTTGCTGTCGATGTCGAGCTGCACGCGAGACGCGTCGCCGACCTGCGAGCCATCCGAGTAGGTGCCCATCAGCGACTCGACGACGTAGCCGTCGTCGCGGACGTTGAGGCCCTGCAGGGTGTCGAACTTCATCGCCTGGAACGATGCGCCGAAGTTGAGGACGCCCTTGCCGTTGGTCAGGGAGCGCTCGACGAACACCGGGCCGAAGCTCACCGCCTTCAGCTCGCGCTCACCGGTGGTCGCGTTCTGCAGGTAGGTGAAGCCGGCCGAGGACGCGCCGAGCGGGAACGACGTCAGCGCGTTGCCGATGCCGATGTTGATGCCTTCACGCGAGTCGGCGGCGCGGCGGCGGAAGTCCTCGAGCGACAAGGCGACGTTCTGGGGGTTGTAGGGCGCCTGGAACACGAACAGCTTGTCGACGAGCTCGCCGACCGTCGTGGCCTGGGCAGCATCGCGGGGATTGCCGACCTCCGACTGCGCCGCCGCTGGCGTCACGGCGACAGCCAGCGCGCCGGCCATGGTGAAGGCGGTCACGGCCGCCCGCAGGCGCAGCCGCGCCCGTGATTCGGGGCGCGTGTCGCCCGCCAGTTGCTGTCGTTCCATCATCGGTGTCTCCTCAGAGTGCTCTCGCATCTTCGTCATGTGCTTACTCGGGGGCTGGCACTCTGCACGACGCGGGCCAGCCAAGGGCTGGCCGCGCGCGCCGGGCGAGTATACCAGCGTGATTCGCAGGGGTTTTCCAGCGAACAGCGGCCCGCGGCGAGCGGCCGCGCACGTGTGCGCGGACCAATCCCGCCGGTGTCGGAGAGCCGCGATTCTGGAGCACGGGTGCCAGGCGCTCGCGCCCGGCCTCCAAGTCCGCCATCCACGGCACTTTCCATGGACCGGTACCAACACGGCTGACGTTCGGCCGCGCAGTGCCCGTCGTTGAAGTCAACGTGCGGGTTTCCTTTGGCGAACAGGTGACGCGTGCGTAGAGTGATGGGCACCCGCCGGCGGTCGGCGGACGCGAGCAGGAGCTGCGAGTGATGACACCCAGGCAATCCCTTTCCGCCGCGCCGACCGCCACCCGGGGCGCCGCCACCGGCGCCGGCGCTCCCCCGCCCAGGCTGGCGGGCTGGCAGATGGCGTGTCGAGCGCTGCTGGTGCTCCTCCTTCTGGTCGCGAGCGCGGCCCAGGCCGCCGCCCAGCCGGCGCCGTCGATCCAGGCCCGGACGCCAGCACGCGGGGGGCCGAGCGGCGGGACGACCGTCGAGGTCCTCGCCAACGTCGGCTGGTTCGGCTCGTTCAACACCACCGTCACGATGACGGGCCCGATCAACGCGGCGCAGCCGACCAACGTCGTCGTGCACAGCCCGACCCGACTGACCTTCGTCACACCGCCGCGACTGGTCAGCGGGACGCCCTACATCGTCACCGTGACGAGCGGCAGCACCATCCGGACCACCACCTTCTTCTACGTCGCCCGCACCCGCCGGAGCATGGCGAGCGCCCGTAAGCCGTCGTTCAGTTACGACGGTCGCTACGTCGCCTTCGAGTCGCGCTTCGCCTTGGCCGCCAACGACACCAACGGGCTGGTCGACATCTACGTGCGCAACCGCCTGAACGGCGCGGTCCGCCGCGTCAGCATCGCCTCGGCCGGTGGGCAGGCGCTCGGCGGCGAGAGCACCAACCCGTCGATGAGCGCCACCGGCCGGTTCATCGCCTTCCAGTCGCGCGCGACCAATTTGGTGCCCGGTGACACCAACGGCCTGACCGACGTCTTCCTGCACGACCGTGACGCCGACGGCGACGGTATCTTCGACGAGATCGGGGCGGTCGCGACCGAGCGGGTCAATCTGGGACTGACCGTCGGCCCGGTGGCGCTGCCGACGCAGGCCATCGGGGGCGGCAGCAGCGATCCCGTGGTCAGCGGCAACGGCCGCTACATCGCCTACCAGTCCGCGGCGACCAACCTGCTGGCCAGCGACCCCAACGGCCACACGGACGTGTTCGTGTTCGACCGGCAGCGCCGGATCACCCGCGCCATGAGCACCAACATCAACGGCGTGACGGCCGGCAATCACAGCCGCAATCCGGCGATGAGCCTGAGCGGCCGCTTCGTCGTGTTCGAGTCGCTGGCCGACGACATCGCCGGCGGCAATCCCGGCACCCAGCAGACCGGGCCGATCTCCGACATCTTCCTGCGCGATCGGGACACCGACCAGGACGGCGTCTTCGACGAGCCCGGCGCCATCAACACCTCGCTGGTCAGCAGCAACCGCTGCGAGCAGAACCTCACCAATCACAGCGTCGATCCGTCGATTACCTACGATGGTCGCTTCGTCGTGTTCGCGACGGCGGCGAACAACGCCCAGGTCGTCGACGGCACCTGCACTCCGGACGATCGCAACCGGGTCCGCGACATCTTCATCTACGATCGGCAGTTGGGCGCGGTCACCCGGCGTCTGAGCCAGGACAGCCGGCTCGACCTGCCTGGCGCCAGCGGCGCGCCGGTCATCAGCGGCAACGGCAACCTGCTCCTGTTCCGCACCCAGGCCGTCAACGGCGGCGGCAGCGGCGCATCCGCTCCCAACGGGCCCATCACCTTGGCCCTCAGCGAGGACGGCAAGTCGACGACTGGCCAGGTGCCCTCGCCGACGACCGACACCCCGCCGCCGGCCGATGTCCCGCCGGCGCCGCCCAGCGGAAGCACCGAGGATCCGGCGACCAGCGGCGACGGCAACACCACCGGCAACACCACCGAGCCCGATCCGGGCACCGGCGGGGGCGAGCCCGTGATCGAGGTCGAGGAGACGCCGGAGGACAGCGACGGCACGCCGTCGATCGGCGCCCTGTCGCCGTCATCGGGCCCGACGACCGGCGGCAACGTCGTCGATGTGTGGGGCGCCAACTTCACCGCGCAGTCGGTCGTTCGCTGGAACGACATCAACCTCGGCGCCGGCGTCCAGTTCGTCAACAGCGCCCTGCTTCGCGTCACCGTGCCGGCCGCGCCCGGCGGCGTCGATGGCCCGGTCCCGGTGCGTGTGATCGTCGCCAACGAGGCCACCAACGAGGTCGAGTACAGCTACGTAGGCGGGCTGATCACGCCGACGATCACCTCGTTCGCGCTCGCCACCGGCCCCGTCACCGGCGGCACGACGGTCACCATCTCCGGCTCGGGCTTCAGTGTCGGCGCCACCGTCCGTTTCGGCGCCGCCGCCGGCATCAGCCCGATCGTCAATGGTGCTGGCACCTCGATTGGGGTGACCACGCCTCCCGTCGATGCCGCTGGGCCGGCGTCCATCGTGGTGCAGAACAGCAACGGCACCACCGCGATGTCGAGTTCGTCCTTCACCTATGAGTTCGCGCCGGTGAATGCGGCCCCGGTCACCCAGCCGTTGACGCCCAGCTCCGGTCCGATCACCGGCGGCACCGCGATCACGGTCAGCGGCCAGAACTTCACGCCGGCCACGACCGTCACCGTCGGCGGCGTGCCGGCCACCGGCCTGCAGATCCTCAGCAACACCCAGATTGTCGCGGTGACGCCGGCCGGCGCGCAGGGGCCCGCCGACGTCGTCGTCACGACGACGAGCGGTACGTCGACCGAGGTGTTCCAGTACGAGCCGCTGGCCGCGCCGGTCCTGGCCTGCAACCTCACTTCCGACGACGACGACCTCGACGGCATGGCCGACATCTGGGAGCTGCAGTACGGCTTCAGCCCGCTCGACGCGACCGACGGCGCGCTCGACAGCGACGGCGACGGCCGCACCAACGCCCAGGAATGCGCCGCGCTGACGCATCCACGCGGCTTGTTCACGCGCTACCTGGCCGAGGGCGCGACCGGCTCGTTCTTCGACACCCGCGTCGTCGTCGCCAATCCGGGGGCGACGCCGGCCCGCGTGCTGTTCCGCTTCCAGACCGGCCTGGGCGAGATCGTGCGGCACTACCTCGTCGTGCCGGCCACCTCGCGCCGGACGATCGACCTGCGGCTGCTGCCCGGCCTCGAATCGGCCAACGTCTCGACCGTCATCGAGTCCGACGTGCAGGTGGTGGTCGATCGCACGATGCGGTGGGATCAGCAGTCGCGGGCCGGAGCCCACGCCGAATCGAGCTCGCCGGCGCCATCGTTGACGTGGTACCTCGCCGAAGGCGCCACGCACGGATCGTTCGCGCTGTTCTATCTGATCCAGAACCCGAGCCCGACGCAGGCGGCGTCGGTGCGCATCCGCTACCTGCTGCCGGCCGGTGCGCCGATCGAGCAGATGATCGTCGTCAACCCGAATACCCGGGCGACCATCGCCGTCGACGAGCAGCCGGGCCTCGGCGCCACCGACGTCTCGGCCGTCGTCGAGAGCCTGAATGCCGTGCCGATCATCGTCGAGCGCGCGATGTACTCGTCGGCGACTGGCGTCTTCGCCGCCGGACACGACAGCGCCGGCGTCACCAGCCCGTCGCTCGACTGGTTCTTCGCCGAGGGCGCGACCGGGTCGTTCTTCGACACGTTCCTGCTGATGGCCAACCCCAACGCGTTACCGGCCAACGTGACCGTCACCTATCTGCTGCCGTCCGGCGCCCCCGTCACGCGGCCCTACGTGCTGCAGCCGAACAGCCGCACCACCATCAACGTGCAGGAGCAGCACGCGCAGCTGAACGCCACCGCGGTGTCGATGCGGCTGACGTCCACCAACGGCGTCACGTTCCTGGCCGAGCGCTCGATGTGGTGGCCGCACGGCCAGGCGTGGTTCGAGGCGCACAACGCCGCCGGCGCGACGACGACCGGGACCAAGTGGGCGGTCGGCGACGGCGAGGTCGGCCTGCTGCCCGAGGACACGGCGACGTTCCTGCTCGTTGCCAATACCGCCGGGGTCGCGGCGACGGTGCGGGTCACGCTGCTGTTCGAGACCGGCGCTTCGGTCAGCCAGGACTTCAGCGTGCCGGCCAACTCGCGGTTCAACGTGCCGGTGGTGACGTCGGACGCACAGCCCAGCGCGACCTACATGCGCGTGCCGCGCGGCACGCGGTTCAGCGCCATCGTCGAAAGCCTCGGCGCGACGCCGATCGTGGTCGAGCGGGCGATGTACTGGAACGCCAACGGTCAGCTGTGGGCAGCCGGCTCGGACCTGCTGGCGACCAAGCTGCAGTGATTCAGATGGCGCCCCACGTGAGGCGCCGCGGCGCGCCCAGCGCCGCGAGGAGCAGCCGAACGTGCTGAAGGGCGCCCGCGGCCGGTCCGGAGTGGACCGGCCGCCACAATCAGATTCCGCTGACGTTGGCGACGACCCAGAGCGGGCCGAGTCGCTCGAGATTGAACGTCGCCCGCCGCCGCTCGACCGAGTTCTCGCGGGCGCCGGGCGTCAGCGACGTCACGGTGACCTCGGTCTCGACCGTCGCCCGCTTGCCGTCCGCGGCCATGCGGATGTGGACGCTGTTGTAGGTCCACTGCTGCGACAGCGCCTTCTGCCACTGCCCTTGGTAACCCTGGGCGGCGCTCGCCGACAACGTCGGCCAGATGGGCCGCAGCGAGTCGCCGCTGCGGCTGTCGAAGGCGCGCTTGAACGACTGCAGCAGCCGCATGATGTTGGCGCGCTCGAACTCCTGCTCGGGCGTCAGCGACTGCACGTCGCGAGCGGACGGCTCGGGCTCGCGCGGCGCCGGCTCGCGGGTCGTGGTGCGCGGCGGCTCGGCGGGCGTCGGGTCCGGTTCCGGGTTCGACGGCGCCTCGGTGATCCCGCGTGACACCTGTCGCGCGACGATCGTCGCCCACGCGTCGCGGCCGCGGTCGAAGGCGCGCCCGGCGGCGATCGGATCGCCGGCCCCGAGCTCGGCTTCGCCCCGCAGCACGTAGCCGTCGGCCATGCGCATGACCGGCGGCAGCTGCGCCGGCTTGCGGGCCGTCGCCCGGACCTCGCCGGCCCGCGCCTGCAGCGTGCGCGCCCACTGCTCGGCCGTCTGGCGCAGGTCGTCGCGCTGCGGGGCCTCGTCGATGAGACTGGCCAGCGTGTTGAGCGCGGACGCCGTGCGCTGCGCCTGGAACTCGGTGAGCGCCTGGGCCAGGCGCGCGGTCAGCGCCGCGTCCTCGGACGGCGGCGTCGTCGGCGGCGCGACCGGCGGCTCGTTCGCGGGCGCGGGCGTGGGCGTCGTCGGGGGTCGAGTGGGCGTCGGCCGCTCGGTCGTCGCCGTCGTCGGCGGCGGCTCGGACGTCGATGGCGCCTCGGTGGCCCCAGGGGTACCGGGTGTGGCCGGCGCCTCCTGCACGGTCTTCGGACCCTGGAACAGGCGGGCCGACACCTGGCGCCAGATGAAGAGCGCGGCGAAGCCGAAGACGATCGCGACCACGGCGGCGATGCCCAGGAACGCGAACGGCAGCTTCGACGAGCGCCGGGCCGGGACGGCGGCCTCGGCCGCGGCGGCGGACGCCAGCGTCGGCGGGTGCAGCGGCAGCTCATGGGGCGGCATCGGCGGCGGCACCGACAGCGGTGGGGGAACGGCCGCAGGGCGCGATCCGGAGAGCTGGCGTGCCTGGCTGCCGGTCAGCGCTCGCGCCGACGCGGGCGGCGGCGGACCGACGACGCGATTCGACCCGGTGCCGGGCGCCGCGGGAACGGCCGGTGGGCCGCCGCGTGACGCGTCGATTTCGGCCTTCAGCGCCAGCGCCGCGCCATCGGATGGATCGAGGCCGAGCGCTTCGGTGACGGCGCGCATGGCGGTGGTGACACTGCCGGTCTTCAACGCTTCGCGCGCGTGGGCGACAGCCGCGGCCACGCGGCGCTGGCGATCGCGCTCCTGCTCGCGTCCGTCGGCGGCGCGCTCGATCTCCTGGCGCAGCTCGGCGACCTCGGGGGCGTGCGGGGCCACCTTCTGCGCTCGCGTCAGCCACTGGTTGGCCTCGGTGAGCGCGCCGGCGGCCAGACGCGCCCGGGCCTCGCCGATGGATCGCGCCAGCTCGCGCTCGGTGCGCGCCTGCGAGATCTTGGCGCCCATCTCGCCCAGTCGCGGATGCCCCGGCGACGCCTGGGTGGCCAGCTGCAGCTCCTGCCGCGCCCGCGCGTCGTCGCCGGCGGAGAGGGCCGCCTCGATCGCCGCGAAGTGCCGCGCCACCCGATCGAACGAGCCCGACTGGTTCGGCGGATTGGTCGGCACGATCTGCATGCCGCGCGGCGGCGGCGGCGCCATCATCATCGTGCGGCCGTCGCTGGCCTCGCTTTCGAGGCGCTGGACGATGCGCACGAGCTCGGCCTTCATCGCCCCGAGGTCGGCGTAGCGATCGGCGGGGTTCTTGGCCAGTGCCTTGTAAACGACCTGGGCCACGCCGGCGTCGACCAGCGGATCGAGCATCGCCAGCGGCGCCGGCTGATCGCTGAGGATCTTCATCAGCACGGCCGGCTGCGTCTCGGCCTCGAAGGCCTGGCGGTAGACGAGCAGCTCGTAGAGCACCAGGCCGACGGCGAAGATGTCGCTGCGATGATCGATGGCGTCGCCGCGCACCTGTTCGGGCGACATGTAGTTCGGCGTGCCGATCACCATGCCGATCTGCGTCAGCCCCGATTCGCCGGCCCGGGCGATGCCGAAATCGAGGATCTTCAGGATGTTCGAGTCGCGGCTGACGATCAGGTTGGCCGGCTTGATGTCGCGGTGCACGATGCCGTGCTTGTGCGCGAAGGCCAGGCCGCTGCAGATCTCGATGACCATCTCGACGCGCTGTCGCGTATCGAGCGGCGCGCGCCGGCGGATCAGTTCGGCCAGCGTCTCGCCCGGGATGTACTCCATGGCGATGAACGGCTGGCCGTCGTGCTCGCCGACGTCGTAGACGGTGACGATGTTCGGGTGCTGCAGCCGCGCCGCCAGCCGTGCCTCGCGCTGGAAGCGCTCGCGCACGTCGGGGTTGTCGACCCGCAGCACCTTGATCGCGACGAGGCGATCGATGGCCGGATCGAGGGCCAGGAACAGGGCGCCCATGCCGCCTTGGCCGAGGCGCTCGCGGACGCGATACCGATCGATGGCCTGCGGCAGTTTCATGGCGTACGGGTCACGTCGAGGGCGGCGTCGAGGAGCGACTGCGCGGCGGGGACGTCGCCGGCTTCGAGCCGTCGCCTCGCGCGGGATAGATAGTGTGCCACTTCGTCGTCACGCCGCATCGGCGGTGGCTCGTGTTCGGCGAAGCCATCGAACGGCGGACCGTCGTGCGCCGTGGCCGGAGCGGTCGTGGCGGGGTCGGCGGGCGTACCAGGGTCGTCGGGGGCGGGCACCTCGCGCTCCAGCGTCCGCAGCAGTTCCTGCGCCTCGCGCCAGCGGCCGGCCGAGAGCGCGGCGCGGACGCCGCCGACGTGGGCGCGGATCACGTCGGTGATCACGCGCGCGCCACCCTGGGCCCGCGCGGCGTCGCGGGCGGCGACCTGCTGGCGATAATGGCGCAGCGCGCCGTCGATCTCGGGGTGCGGCCCGATCGCCTCGAGCCGGCGGATCGCCGCGGCGAAGCGTCCCTCGTAGGCGTCCCGTTCGGCGGCGGCCAATGCAGCGGCGGCGTCGGACTCGAGCGTCCGGGCCCGGGCGGCGGCGCCGGCGCCCGCACCTGGCGCCGCGACCGCCGAGCCGATCGCGCCCGAGAGCGAGCCCGAGAGCGAGTCCGAGAGCGAGCCCGGGATCGGCTCCACGGCCGTCTCCGGAGCCGCGGGGGGCGGCTCGGGGCGGCGCAGCGGCACCCGGCCGGCGCGGCCCCGGCCGCGGGCCGCGACCGTGCCTCGTCCGACGAGATCGTGCGAGGTCTCGGCGGCGACGACCCGCTGGCCGACCCGCGACAGGTCCGAGCGCATGGCCTCCAGATCGGGGTAGCGCCGGTCGACGGACTTCTCCAGGGCGCGGTCGACGATGGCCGGCAGCGACGGGTCGATACCCGGCACGAGGGCGGCGAGCGGCTGGGGAGACTCGTTCAGCACCTTCAAGAGAATCGACTGCTGCGACTCTCCGCTGAAGGCCTGCCGGTAGGTGAGGAGCTCGTAGAGGACCAGGCCGACCGAAAAAATATCGCTCCGATGGTCGGACGGCTGGCCCACCACCTGCTCCGGCGACATGTAATTCGGTGTCCCCATGAGCATCTGCGTGCCCGGATCGGCGTCGACGCGGCCGGCGACACCGAAGTCGAGGACCTTCAGCACGCCCGAATCGCGGCTGATCATCAGGTTCGCCGGCTTGACGTCGCGGTGGACGATGCCGTGGCGGTGGGCGTAGGCGAGGCCGACGCACACCTGCTCCATGAGCGCGATCCGCCTCGACAGCGCCAGCGGCGCGCGTCGATGCACGAGCTCGCCGAGGGTCTCGCCGGCGATGAACTCCATCGCGATGAACGGTTGATCCTCGTGGGCGCCGACGTCGTAGATCGTGACGATGTTGGGGTGCTGCAGGCGGGCGGCCAGCCGAGCCTCGCGCAGGAATCGTTCGCGCAGATCGTCGCTGTCGACTCGCAGCACCTTCAGCGCGACCTCGCGTTCGGTGACGGGGTCGAACGCCAGATAGAGCACGCCCATGCCACCGTGCGCAATGCGCTCACGGAGCTCGTAGCGGCCGATTGTCGCGGGTGGCCCGGCCAATGTGCCGATTATACTCACCGACCCGTCCGCCGGCCGTGAGTGGCCGGGCGCAGACCCGTCAGGAGTCATGACCGTGTTCCGACGCGCTTCCGTCCTCCTCGCGGCCGCCTCGATGGCCCTGGCCGGCTGTTCCCGGTCCGCCAGCAACGCGCCAGCGTCGGGTTCCGCTGCCACCCCGGTCCTGGCGGCCGGCGCCGGGGCATCGCCCGGAGAGCCTGGCGCCGGAGGCGATGCGACGTCGCCAGCAGCCGCCGGCCCGGCCGAAGCCAGCCCTGAAGCGGCCTGGAACGCCATGGCTGCCTCGGGCACGGCCAGCGCGGGGGCCGCCGAGGCGACCGACGACGCCGGCGCGGCGGCCGGGAAGGGACCGTTCCTGTGGCGCGTCGACGGCCGGACCCCGATCTACCTCTTCGGCACCATCCATGTCCCCGACGATCGGGTGCTGGCGCTGCCGCCGTCCGTCCTCAAGGCCTACGGCGAGGCGACCGCCCTCTACACCGAGATCCCGATGGATGCCGGCACCCAGATGGGCATCATGGGCAAGGTGATGCTGCCCGACGGGACGCAGCTGTCGGAGGTCATCGGCGAGCCGCTCTACAACCGGATGACGGCCGCCGCCGAGAAGACGCTGGGCGCCGACCACGCTGGCATGGGCGCCATCCTCGGCCCGCTTTTCCAGCGGATGAAGCCGTGGGCCGCGATGTCGCAGCTGTCGCTGCTCGAGTTCCTGCCGGACATGATGGCCGGCAAGCAGCCGCTCGACGCGATGCTTTACAGCCGCGCGCAGGCGGATGGCAAGACGGTCGGGGCCCTCGAAACGCCGGACGAGCAGATCGCGGTCTTCGAGAGCTTCTCCGTCAAGGAACAGACGCGGATGCTCGAGCTGACGCTGGACGAGATCGAGCGCGTCAAGCCGGGCGCGCGGACCCAGACCCAGGAACTGATCGACGCCTATCTCTCCGGCGACATGGCCGTCATCTCCCACGTCATGGACGAGGCGATGGCCGGCGACACGGCGCTCATGTCGCGCTTCCAGGACATCGCCATCACCCGCCGGAACACGCACATGACCGAGCGGATCCTGGCGCTGCGCAAGCAGCAGCCGGCAACGGTCTTCTTCTTCGCCGTCGGCACCGCCCACTACGCCGGCCCGACCGGCATCGTCGCTCAGCTGCAGAAGGCCGGCCTGAAGGTCGCCCGGGTCCCGTAGCCGGGCGGGGCAGCGAGACGGCTGGGCGGCGAGCCGCCGTGCCTTCGCACCCCGTCAGGAGTCGACGCCGCTGACGCGGTGCGAGTATTCCAGGTCGCTGGGGCCGGTAGCCCGCGCTCACCGATGGCTGTGGAGAAGGACTGATGCCTCCCGTGCGCCGTCGCCGTCGTCAGCCTCCCGCGCTTTTTGCGTCACGGAGACGCCGGAGCCCGCCGGCTG
>JBDSLU010000520.1:0-3605 GCA_039916225.1 Vicinamibacteraceae bacterium | reverse complement strand
TGTTCGAACGGGATGACCGGCAGGTACGGCGTCGTCCCGAGCTGCAGCTGCGGCAGGTGTGGATGGCACTGGCCTACCTGCTGCTGATCGTGCCGTTCTGGGACGCCTTGACCGAGCCGCTGCACCTGCCCTTCCAGCAGCTGTCGGCCAACCTCGGCGTGCAGATGCTGCATGCGGTCGGTGTCCCCGCCTATCGCGAGGGCACGTTCCTCTACCTGCCCAACATCACCCTCGAAGTGGCGCGCGCCTGTTCGGGCGTCAACTATCTGATCGCCATCCTCGCGCTCGGTGTTCCGCTCGCCTATCTCTACCTGCCCACCAACGGCCGGCGGCTGCTGCTGGTCACGTCGGCCATCGGCGTGGCCGCGCTCTCGAACAGCCTGCGCGTGGCCACGATCGGCGTGCTCGCCTACTTCGAAGTCGGGTCGCCGCTACACGGTCCGGCGCACGTCCTGCACGGCCTGTTCGTCTCGGGCATCGGCTACGTCGTGCTGTTCGCCGGCCTGCGGCTCCTGTCGCGCGACAGCGGTCGGCCGGCGACCGCCCCGGCGCTGGCACCGGCCATCGTCGATCGCCGCGTCGCCGACGGCGCCGTGTGGCGAGCCGGTGCGCTCGCCGTGGTCTTCCTGATCGTTGGATTCTTTCCGATGCGCATCGTCGCGTCGCCCGTGCCCGCTGGGCGGCCGCTGGCCGCGCTCCCCAATCGCCTCGGCGACTGGATGGCCGAGCCGCTCGCGGGTGTCGGCGAGACGTGGTGGCGTGGTGCCGACGATGAGGTCTTCCGCCGCTACCGCTCGAGCTCCGGTCTGATCGTCGACGTCTCCATCGCCTACTTCGCTTCGCAGTCACAGGGACGCGAGCTGACCAGCCACTACGCCGGTCCGCTGCACCGGGCGACCCGCGGCGAGACGCCATCCCTGGGCCCGGCCGCGTCGGGCGGCAATATCGTCCAGCTCAACGCCAGGCCGGGTGTTCGCACCGGCGTCTTCTGGTACGAACTCGACGGCGCACCGGTGACGAGCGCCTATGCGGTCAAGGCCCGGACCGTGTGGAGCGCCGCCGTGCGGCAGCGGACGAACGGCGGGGTGGTCGTCCTGCTCACGCCGACGGCGCCAGCCGCCCGAAGTGAGGCCGAGCTGGCGGCCGTCACGGAGCTCGCGGGCAAGGTCCACGAAGCGCTGGCGCCCATCCTGTGGGGACGGGCGCCACAAGCAGCTCGACCGGCACAGGATTGAAACCCTGACGTTCCCGCCCTTGACAATATTGTAATGCGAGCCTCAAAATCGCTCGGGCTCGGACCGGGTGAACGGTCCGGTCAGTAGGTAAGAACGATAGCCTTTCGGGACTTGCGGACCCGCAGGACGGCCAATGACGGTTTCCGCCCTCTGGCATGCCCCTTGCCCCTGTGACTCCCGCGAGCACGCGGCGTCCGGTGAACGGATGGCCGCGATGCGGTTCTCGTAGAGACAGGCGGCCGTCGGATTCGGGTGCTCAACCCGCCCCACGGTCGCGATTGAGGGGGAGTGAATGCAGTTTTTCGGTTCTCGTCTGACGTGCGCCATCGTGTCCGGGCTGCTCTGCTTGGGCGCCCAGTCGGCGCACGCGGCCAATTTCCCTCTGGAGCTGACCAACATCAAGGCGGCCGGCACCGGCGGCATGACGTCTGGCAACCGCATCTATCGGGCCTACCCGGGCATCGTCTACAACATCCGGGC
Source organism: Vicinamibacteraceae bacterium (assembly GCA_039916225.1). Taxonomy (GTDB): domain Bacteria; phylum Acidobacteriota; class Vicinamibacteria; order Vicinamibacterales; family Vicinamibacteraceae; genus JBDSLU01. The sequence goes on along the minus strand of JBDSLU010000520.1, from coordinate 1,890 downwards.
GGCACTGGTGGGCGGCGCGTATCCGTTCACCTTCACGCTGAGCAACGCGCCGGCGGGGATGACAATCAACGCCCAGACCGGTGAGATCAACTGGACCAACCCCCAGGCCACCGCCTCGCCGACGATCACGGTGGTCGACTCGGAAGGTGCGCGGGTCTCGGCGACGTGGGGCATCACGGTGTCGACGGCGGGCTTCAAGTTCGTCGACGCGGTCAACGGCTCGGCGTCGGGCAACGGCTCGGTCGGCAGCCCGTGGCGCACGATGAGCGACATCGTCAACGGCGCCGCTGACAGCGACATCGTCTACTTCCGCAGCGGCACTTACAACGTGCTGAACCTGCCGCGCACCAGCGTCGGCACGCCGTGGGAGCGCGTCCAGTGGGGCGGCCCGAACATCCTCATCGCCTACCCGGGCGCGTCGCCGATCATCAACTTCGGCTACCAGGCGGGCGTTGAAAACGGTCCGCTCATCCGCCTGAGCGGCGCCAATACCTATATCGACGGCTTCGAGACGACCAACGCCTCGATCATGGGTTTCCAGGTCGAGTCGGGCGATTTCTCGACCTTCCGCCGTCTGCGGATGCACGACCTCCGGGTCGGTGGCGACGGCAGCAACGCCGCCTTCATCATGACGGTCACGCAGCCGACGCCGGCCCGCAACATGGTCATCCAGGACAGCTCGTTCTACAACGTGGCGGCTGATTCCGTGACCATCAAGATCTACGGGCAGGAGAAGCTGCTCATCGAGAACACCGTCCACTACAACGCGCCGGTCGGCATCGAGCTGAAAAACGACATCCGCAGCTTCAGCGTCCGCGGCAACACGCTGCACACCATCACTCAAGCGGCGATTGGCGGCAACATGCACACGTCGACCACCAACGGCGAGATCGTCTTCAACAACTCGCGCGGTGGTGTCGCCGTCGACCTCAACCAGGACGGCATGGCCGGGCAGGTCTTCGTGCAGCGCAACACGCTGGTCGGTCGCGTCCAGGTGCGGAACACGGACTCGGCGGACGGCCCGTTCCGCCTGTCGCAGAACGTCATCGTCAACAGCGACCCGGGCACGCCGTCCGGCTCGCACGTCTACCACCTCAGCGTCTCGGACGCGTCGCGGGTGGTGCTGTTGAACAACCTGGTCGCGAATCCCGGCGACAACATGGTCGACGCCAACGGCAACCTGACGGCAGGCTATGTGAACTACATCGGCACCCGCGGGCACATGCTCGGCGCGGGCGGCGGTCAGACGATCGCGGCCCCGACGAACGTCCGCATCGTCGGCAGCTAGTCTCGCCCTCGGTTCGAACGCCGGGCACACACAGGCGGTGTGTCCGGCGGCCTTCCTCAGCTGCGCGGTCCCGTGCGGCGCATCGACACAATCAGATCGTAATCGGCCTGGAAGGCGGCGCGGCTCGCCGGGTCCTTGTAGGCGAGGTTCGGTGAGTTGGTCTTCTCGACCAGCGCCTCGACGAACTGCCCGCCCTGCGCCGTGACCACGCGCCGCACCTCGTCGCTCAACCGGCGGGTCGTGAACGCGCTGCCCGTGTGGGCCAGCGCCCACGCGCGCGGCGCGAACTCGTGATGGCGATCGAGCATGCGGACGATCGTCGCCGGCAGGTCCTCGTCGGACGACAGCTCGCCCGTCGACGCGTTGATCCGGCTCGGCGCGCCACCGACCGTCTTGTCGTAGACGATGGCCGGGACGTCGGCGAACATCGCCTCGACCAGCGCCTTGCTGTCGCCTTCCTTGCGCGACAGGAACACGAACACCTTGCAGGCGCCGACGCGCTGCGAGACCTCGGCTGCGGGCAGACGCTCGACGATGTCGAGCGTCATGCGGTCGTTGCCGATCGCGGCTGCTTCCCGACGGATATCGGCCTGCGTCCGTCC
>JBDSLU010000519.1:0-15955 GCA_039916225.1 Vicinamibacteraceae bacterium | reverse complement strand
GCTCTCGCTTCAGGCCCATGGCCGGCTCGTACATCCGCTCGACGTATTCCTTGACCATCCGGCGCGTGCAGAAGCGCGGCGCGACGGTGCGGATCGCGTCCTTGACCAGGCCGACCCAGCGGCGCGGCACGTCCTGTTCGTCGCGCTCGTAGTAGGCCGGCACGATCTGCTCCTCGAGCAGCCGGTAGAGCGCGCTGGCGTCGGCGGCGTCCATCGCGTCCTGGTCGGCCGTCTCGATGCCGGGATCGATCAGGAAGCCATTGCTGCCGGTGTAGCCCTCGGCCCACCAGCCGTCGCCGATGCTGACGTTGACGGTGCCGTTCATCGACGCCTTCATGCCGCTGGTGCCGCTGGCTTCGAGCGGCTTGCGCGGCGTGTTGAGCCACACGTCGCAGCCCTGGACCAGATAGTGCGCGACGTGCAGGTCGTAGTCGTCGACGAAGGCGACGCGGCCGCCGAAGGCCGGATCGCTGGCGTAGCGGTAGATGTTCTGCAGGACACGCTTGCCGCCGTCGTCGGCCGGGTGGGCCTTGCCGGCGAAGATGATCTGCATCGGCTTGCGCGGGTTGTTGAGGATGCGCGCCAGGCGATCCGGCTCGCGGAAGACCAGCTCGGCGCGCTTGTAGGTGGCGAACCGTCGCGCGAAGCCGATGGTCAGGACGTCCGGCGAGAGCAGCGTGCCGCCGACGACGACGCGGCCGGCGCTGACGCGCTCCTGCATCCACCGTTCGCGGGCCCGCTCGCGCACGAAGGTGATCAGGTACTTGCGCAGCTCGCCCTGCAGCTGCCACAGCTCGTGATCGGGGATGGCGAGGATGCGTTCCCACACCGACGGGTCGTCGCAGCGCTCGCGCCAGTGCGAGTCGAGATAGCGATCGAACAGGCGTCCCATGTCGGCCGCGACCCACGTGCCGAGATGGACGCCGTTGGTGATGGCTCCGACCGGCACTTCGTTCACCGGCTTGGCGTAGAACGGCGCCCACATCTCACGGGTGACTTCGCCGTGCAGCTGGCTGACGGCGTTGACGTAGTTCGACGAGCGCAGCGCCAGCGCCGTCATGTTGAACTGCGTGCCGTGGCCGTTGTCGTGGCGGCCGAGCGCCAGGAAGTCTTCGCGCCGATCGCCGAGGTGTCCCCAGCAGCCGGCGAGGTGCGTCTCGACCTGATGAAACGGAAAGGCGTCGTGGCCGGCGGGGACCGGCGTATGCGTCGTGAAGACCGTGCTCTGGCGGACGCGGGTCAGGGCGTCCTCGAAAGACAGGCCCTGCTCGAGGAACTCGTGGATGCGTTGCAGCACCACGAAGCCGGCGTGGCCCTCGTTGAGGTGCCAGACGGCCGGATCGAGCCCGAGGGCGCGGACGGCGCGGACGCCGCCGATGCCGAGGATGATCTCCTGCTGGATGCGCGTCTCGCGGTCGCCGCCGTAGAGGCGGGCGGACAGCTCGCGATCCCATGGCGCGTTCTCCTCGAGATCGGTGTCGAGCAGGTAGAGATGCGTGTGTCCCAGCTTGGCGTGCCAGATCTGCACCAGCACGGTGCGCTGGCCGAGCGGGACGGCGATGACGCACGGCTTGCCGTCGGGCGTGAACGCCGGCTCGATCGGGGCGTCCTCCCAGTTCAACCGACGGTAGCGCTCTTCCTGCCAGCCCTCCGACGACACGCTCTGGTGGAAGTAGCCCTGCGGGTACATGAACCCGATGGCCACGAAGGGCAGGCCGAGATCGCACGCTTCCTTGCAGTGGTCGCCGGCCAGCACGCCGAGGCCGCCGGCGTAAATTGGCACCGATTGGTGCAGGGCGAATTCGGCCGAGAAATACACGATGCCGCGCATCGGCCCGTTGCCGTGGCGCTGCGCCCACCAGCTGCCGTCGCCGCTGCGGGCGCGATCGAGGGCCTTGATCGCCTGATCGTAGCGGACCAGGAAGATCGGATCGCGCGCCGCCTGCTCCAGCCGCTCCGCCGGAATCAGCCGCAGCAGCCGCACCGGGTTGTGCGCCGAACTCCGCCACAGGCCGTAGTCCAGTTCCCGGAAGACACTGCGGGCCGCGGGGTTCCAGACCCACCAGATGTCCGACGCGAGCTCGGCGATGCGGCCGATACGATCGGGGAGCGGGGGTCTCGTGATGGCAGGCTGATCGGACATGGGTCTGACGGTCGAAGGAAAGCGCCTAATGTACCATGCCGTCATGACGACACGCCTGAGCCGCCGTGAGTTCGTCCACGCCGGGGCCGCCGCCACGTTCGTGGCCGGCAGAGCCCCCGCCCTCCTCATCCCCGCTGCCGTCCAGCCGATCGTCATCGCCTCGGCCAACGGCAACGTCTTCAAGAACGGCGGCGGTGACGCCTGCGTCGCCACCGCCTTCCGCCGCATCACGGAAGGCAAGGACGTGCTCGACGCGGTCGTCGAGGGCGTCTCGCTGAACGAGCTCGATCCGCTCGACGACAGTGTCGGCTACGGCGGCCTGCCCAATGCCGAGGGCGTCGTCCAGCTCGACTCGTGCTGCATGCACGGGCCGCTCAAGCGCGCCGGCGGGGTCGCCTGCCTCGAGGGCATCAAAACACCGGCCGCCGTCGCCAAGCTGATCCTGCAGACCACCGATCACCACCTGCTGGTCGGCAAGGACGCGCAGCGATTCGCGCTGCTGAACGGCTTCACCGTCGAGCCCGATCTCAACACGCCGCACTCGCGGCAGCTGTATCTCGAATGGCGGCGCCGCGCCGATCCCGACCACTACCTCGATCCCGCCAAGCGCGCCGACGCCGGCGATCGCGCCCGACGGGCGATGGTGCGCGACGGCCTGATCCATCCCGAGCACGTCTACGGGACGATCAACTGCGACGGGATGAACGCCAAAGGCGAGATCTGCGGCGTGACGACGACCAGCGGCCTGTCGTGGAAGATTCCCGGCCGCGTCGGCGATTCGCCGATCCTCGGCGCCGGCCTCTACGTCGACAACGCCGTCGGCGCCGCCGGGTCGACCGGGCGGGGCGAGGCCAATCTCTACGGCTTGTGTTCGTTCCTGATCGTCGAGGAGATGCGGCGGGGCAAGCACCCGAAGGACGCGTGCCTGGAAGCGCTGCGCCGCGTCAAGGCGAACACCGTCGAGAAGCGGCTGCTGACGCCGGACGGCAACCCGAAGTTCGGGCTCAACTTCTACGCCTTCAACATCAAGGGCGAGTACGCCGGCGTCTCGATGTACCGCTCGACGTTCGCGGTGTGCACCGAGAACGGCCCGCAGACGCTGGACACGACGCCGCTGATCGACGTCAAGTCGCCCTGACTCAACTCCCAACTCCCAACTCCCGACTCCCAACTCCCACGAAAGCCTCCCCACCAGAGTTTGGAATTGGGAGTTCTCCTGAACCGTCGGGGAGTTCGTGCTTGGGGGTTGGAAATTGGAAGTTGGAAGTGGGGAGTTGATCAGCCCGCTGACTGCGTCTGCGGACGGCGCGCGTCGAGGCCGAAGGTCTGTTTGACGTTGGCGTACCAGGTGTCGTCGTCGGCGGCGTTCCACTCGATCCACTGCTCGTCGGTCATCGAGGCGCGCCAGGCCAGGAACGGCTCCGCGTCCGGGCCGACCGGGTAGTGGAAGCGCGGCGAGTCGCTCTCGACGATGGCGCGGATGGTATCGGCGACGAGCTCCGGACTGGTCGGCGTCTTCAGCGACGCGGCGAACAGATCGGCGAACCGCCGCTCGTGCGGGTAAACCGACGCCGAAGCCGTGGTCGCGATGGCATGGGCCATGTCGGTGCTGATGATCCCGGGCTGGACGACGGCGACCCGGATTCCCAGGGACTTCACTTCCTGGGCCACGGCTTCGCTGATCGCTTCGAGGGCGAACTTCGACGCCGCGTACGGGCCCAGCGGCGAGCTCGAGATGCGCCCGGCGACCGACGAGATGTTGACGATGCAGCCGCTGCCCCGAGCCCGCATGCCGGGCAGCACGGCCTGCATGCAACGAATCGCGCCGAAGTAGTTCGTCTCCATGACGGCGCGGAAGTCATCGAGGGGCAATTCCTCGATCGAACCGCGGCGCTCGATCCCGGCGTTGTTGACGAGCGCATCGACCGGCCCGTGCTGGGCGATGATGTCCGCCACGCCACGCCGGACCGACTCGTCTGAATCGACGTCCATCGACCACACGCTGATCGGCAGAGACTCCGCCGCGGCCGACGCGCTCAACTCCGGCGCCCTCGCCGGATCCCGCATGGCGCCGAAGACACGGTGACCGGCGCGGGCCAGCGATAGACAGGTCGCTTTACCGATGCCTCGACTGGCGCCCGTGACCAGAACTGCTGCCATGCCACTACCCTCCCGGTCGATGGGTTGCCGAACGTCGCGCACCGACTCGCTGGCCGCGAGTCTAGCCGACTTCGATCGGTGACGATGGCGCGCGGTCAGCCGCGCTCGACGACCAGCGGGATCCGCGTGAGCAGCTGGGTGTCGTCGTAGGCGACGTCGAACCAGTAGGTCCCGGTGTCGCGGGCCTCGAGCTCGAACGGGAAGCCGATGGTGGCGCCCGGCGCCTGATCGGTCAGATCGAGGGGGCGGGTCAGGGTGGCGCCCAGCTCGCCGTCGGGGAAGTGCGCCCGCAGCGAGAGGGTGTGACGGCCGCGGGCCTCGCCGGCCCGGATCGAGACCAGCCCGAGCAGCCGGACGACCGGCGCCGTCGCGTCGAAGGCATCGCCGCCCTGATCCGCGTCGGCCGACAGGGAGACGCCGTCGACGACGCCGATCACGTCGACGGTGCCGTCGGGCTGCCGGTCGAGACGTTGACAGAACACGGCCATCGAGACGAACGGGCCGGCGTAGTCGGACGACATCGGGGCGAAGGTATCATGGCCGGCGCATGCAGACGTTCATCGACTTGTTCCTGCACCTCGACACGCTGCTGCCGCAGGTGGCGGGCCAGTACGGCCCGTGGCTCTACGGCCTGCTGTTCCTGATCATCTTCGCCGAGACAGGCCTGGTGGTGACGCCCATCCTGCCCGGCGACTCGCTGCTGTTCGCCGCTGGCGCGCTGGCGGCGACCATCAATCCGGACACCGGCCAGCACATCCTCCGCGTCGAGCTCGTCGTCGTGCTGTTGCTGATCGCGGCCGTCCTCGGTGACGCCGTCAACTATTCGGTCGGCCACTACATAGGCCCGAAGGTGTTTTCGGCGGGCGACGCCGCCGGCCTCCTGCACAAGCTCCTCAACCGCAATCACCTGGCCCAGGCCCACGCCTTCTTCGAGAAGTACGGCGGCAAGGCGGTCGTCCTCGGCCGCTGGGTGCCGATCGTGCGGACGTTCGTGCCGTTCGTCGCTGGTGCCGGCTCGATGACCTACCGCACGTTCGCGGTCTACAACGTGCTCGGCGCGGTGATCTGGGTCGGCGTGTGCGTCGGCGCCGGCTACGTGTTCGGCAACGTGCCGATCGTGAAGCAGAACTTCTCCCTCGTCATGCTCGGGATCGTCTTCGTCTCGGTGCTGCCGGCGGCCTACGAGTTCCTCAAACATCGGCGCAACACGCCGTGACCGCGTTCTTCGATCTTGCCGGGCGCGGGACGACGGTCGGACGCGAGGCGCGCGGCGCGGTCGCGACCTACCTGACGATGGCCTACATCCTGGTGGCCAACCCGTCGATCCTGGCCGCCGCCGGCGTGCCGGCCGATGCGGCGGTCGCGGCGACGGCGCTGACCGCCGGCCTGGCCTCGATCCTGATGGGGCTTGGCGCCAACGTGCCGATCGCGCTGGCGCCGGGCATGGGCCTGAACGCCTTCATCGCCTTCCAGGTGGCGCCGGCGATGGGCAGCTGGCAGGGCGCGATGGGACTCATCGTGCTCGACGGCGCCATCGTGCTGGCCTTCGTGCTCCTCGGCCTGCGCGAGGCAGTGGCCCGCGCGATTCCGGTGGACCTGCGGCGGGCCATCGGCGTCGGCATCGGCCTCTTCATCGTGCTGCTCGGCCTGGTTCAGGCGAAGATCGTCGTGGTGCCGACGTCGACGGTGGCGGCGCTGTCGGAGTATCCCGACTTGACCCTGCCGCCGGTGACGGCCGGCGACTGGGCGTCAGCCGGGCCGCTGATCGCGATGGTCGGCTTCATCGCGGGCGCCTGGATGCTGGCGCGCGGGCGGTCCGGGGCGATGCTCGTCGCCATCGCCGCGGCGTCGATTCCGGCGATGCAGACCGGCTACATGGCCTGGACCGGGAACATCGTCGCCTGGCCGCGCTTCGACACGTTCTTCCAGGCGGACGTGCGCGCGGCGCTGGACTGGCGCTTCGTGCCGCTCCTGTTTTCGCTGGTGCTGGTGGATTTCTTCGACACCGTCGGCACCGTCACGGCGCTCGGTGACGCGGCCGGGCTGACCGGGCGCGACGGGATGATGCCGCGCCTGAAGCGGGTGCTGGCGATCGACGCAGTGGCGGCGTTGATCGGCGGCGCCACCGGCGCCAGCTCGGCGACCTCCTACATCGAGTCGGCAGCGGGCGTGGCCGAGGGCGCCCGCACCGGCCTCCACTCGGTCTTCGTCGGCCTGCTGTTCCTCGCCTCGATGGCCCTCGCCCCGCTGGCGACGGCGGTGCCGGCCGTCGCCACCGCGCCGGCGCTGATCCTGACCGGCCTGCTGATGTGCCGCGAGATCGGCCGCATCGACGTGGCCCGCCTGGAGACCGCGATCCCGGCCTTCCTGACGATGGTCATGGTGCCGATGACCTACTCGATCTCCCATGGCATCGGCGCCGGCTTCATCGCCTATGTCGCGATCATGGCGCTGAACGGCCGCATCCGCGACGTCCACCCGCTGATGGCGGCGTCGGCCGCCGCCTTCGTCGCGTTCTTCGCGCTGGCGTAGCTGCCGCCGGGAAGCGCTCCGCGAGCCGCGATCGCCACGGGATGTCGATGGTGTTGGGGCAGATCGTCATCACCAGCTCTCATTCCGCCGCCTAGAGTCGATCGATCTCGTTTCGCGTTAGACGCCCTGAAGGCGGGGCGGGCATTCCCTCCGCGCTCCACTTCCGCAAGCCGGTAGACCGCGCTCCGGCTGCAGCCGGCCTTGCCTCGCGCGATCGGCCGCCCTGCAGACGCCGGCCAAGATCAGGTCGCGCCTTCGCGCGACCGGCCGTCGATCCGCCTGCGCGTGGCCTACGCTGACGCTGGCGTCGGCTTGCTCCAAGTCGCGCTGCGGGAACGCCCGCCCCGCGACGGCGGCGGCGTCCTGCGCCGCAATGCCGGCTCCTGCCTCGGCGTTGACCGGCAACCGCGACTTGGTCGCGCTCGCGTCCTGCATTGACCGCCTGCGACCGAAGCGATGCTACCGGGAGGACGGTTCGATGTACCGCTGCGTCGTGGTGCCCGCCTGGGCTGTTGGGCTCTCCGGGATGAGTCGTGGCTGCGACTCGCATGACGTTTGCGGCTCAGGACGCCTCGGTGCAGCGGGGCGGGCGTTCCCGGAGCGCGACTTGGAGCAAGCCGACGCCAGCGTCAGCGTAGACCGCGCGCAGGCCGGGGCCGGCAGGTCGCCGCGAAGGCGCGACCGCTTTCGGTCCGGCATGGCAGCTGTGGCCGCGCCGGCGCCGCCGTGTGGCGCCCGCCCGCGGCCAACTTCAGCCGGAGCGCGGTCTACCGGCTTGCGGAAGTGGAGCGCGGAGGGAATGCCCGCCCCGCATCCACGGCGTCGACGCCGAGTCTACTTCTCGACGCCGAAGCGGAACACCGTCTGCGACTGGTAGTCCGTGCCGGGCCGCACGATCGTCGACGGGAAGGCCGGCTGGTTCGGTGAGTCGGGGAAGTGCTGCGTCTCCACGCAGAAGGCCGCTCGCTTCACGTAGGGGCGGTTGCTCTTGCCGACGTGATGCCCGTCGAGGAAGTTGCCGGAGTAGAACTGAAGGCCCGGCTCGGTCGACTCGACCTCGAGGGTGCGGCCTGTGGTCGGCTCAGTGACGCGCAGCACCGGCGCCAGCTTGTCGGCCGCCATGCCCGCCGGCCAGTTGATCACCCAGTTGTGGTCGTAGCCGCCGCCCAGCACCATCTGCGGATGCGGCGACGCGATGCGCGCGCCGATGGCGGTGGGGGTGCGAAAGTCGAGCGGCGTGCCTTCGACGGCGGCCAGCTCGCCGGTCGGGATCAGGCCCTTGGCGACCGGCGCGTAGCGGTCGGCGTGGATCTGCATCACGTGACCGTCGATGGTGCCGACGCCCTCGCCGGCAAGATTGAAGTAGGAATGCTGCGTCACGTTGACCGGCGTCGCCTTGTCGGTCTTGGCCAGGTAGTCGACGACCAGCGCGTTGGCGTCGGTCAGCGTGTAGGTCACCGTCATCTGCAGCGTGCCGGGGTAGCCTTCGTCGCCGTCCTTGCTGGTCAGCGACAGCTGCAGCGCGGCGCCGCCGGCCCGCTCGACCGGCGTCGCCGTCCACAGCCGCTTGTCGAAACCCTTGAGACCGCCGTGCAGCGTGTTGACGCTGTCGTTGGCGGTCAGCTTGTAGGCCTTGCCGTCGAGGGTGAACCTGGCGCCGCCGATGCGGTTGCCGTAGCGGCCGACGATGGCGCCGAAGTACGGCGTGTCCTTCACGTAGTCGTCGACCCGGTTGTAGCCAAGGACGATGTCGCCGAGGGCGCCGCTCTTGTCGGGCACCTTCAACGACACGATGATGCCGCCGTAGTTGGTGACGCGCATCTCGAGGCCGTGCGCGTTGGTCAGGGTGTAGAGATCGACGGCCGTGCCGTCGGCGAGGGTGCCGAAGCTGCCCTTGCTCACCGAGGCCTTGGCCGCGGCTGGCGCGGTGGGCGGCGTCGGCGCCGCCGGGGGCGTGCTCGAGCCTTGCGGTGCCGAGGGTTGGCAGGCGGCGACGCTCAGCGAGGCGACGGCGAAGGCGGCGAGGGGCAGCAGGCGCAGGACGGCCGTCGGATTCGGCATGATGCCGAGCATCTTATTGCGTCTGGATCGCGGCGGGCCAGCGACCCGACGTCCGCCGTCGCCGCCGGGGCTAGGCGGGATTGGCCAGCGCGCCCGGCTCGTCGCGGCCGTCCGGATCGGCGGCGCGGATCGAAACCACGTCGGTCCGCATCCGATCCCACTCCTGCAGGACCAGGCCGGCGTCCTCGAAACACCCGCGGATCTGCTCCGGCTCCCAGCCGGCGATGTCCTCGAGAATGGGCACCAGCACGCTGGCCGCATCCTCCGACAGCACCTGGCGCCGGGCGATCTGGGCGATGTCGCGGGTGTCGGACACCGCGATCGTCAGGCCGTCCCGGCGGTTGACGTGCAGCATGACGTGGACGTCCGAGCTGCCGTCGCCGATGTAGATGACGCGATCGCGGGGGATGCCCAGGGTCCGCTGCAGCTCGCCGAGCACCGCCACCTTGCCGTAGCCGGCGGGGACGCGGGCGATGCCGCGGATCTCGCCGGTGTCGGGGTCGTAGTGGAACTTCGTCCCGTGGATCCGCTCCGGCGGGACGATGCCCTCGAGGGCCGACTGGATCACTTCCTCGGGCGCCGCCGAGATGACGTTGTAGACGCACTCGATGCCGTCGATGCCGGTGGCGAGGATGCGGGTGAGGACGTCGATGTGGTGCTTCAGGCGGATGCGGCGTCCCACTTCGACAAGGTGCTCCTTGCGCACCTGGCGGAACTCGGGATCGTGGAGCAGCAGGTAGGCGAGCTCGGCGCCCTGCTGGACGAAGCTGGCGCGCGACAGGCCGGCGACTTTGCTCTCGAAACGCTCGGCGCCGATGAGTGCGCTCAGGACCACGCCGGAGTCGTTGAAGCTGAGCGTCTGATCGAAGTCGCTGGCGACGAGATAGCGGCGGGGCAGAGCGCGGGTACGGATGGACATATGGATCGGCCTCCGAAATGCAGCCTGCGACTACAATAGGGCCCGCATTGGGCGGAGTCCAATGGCGGCTCGGCATGGAGGACATGCCAGGCCGACGACGGGACATGGCCGGCATTCGCCGTGCGTCATGACCGCTATTCGCTGGGGAGGATTGCCGACATGGAGCTCACGCAGCTGCGCGCGTTTCGCACCGTCGCCGAGACGCAGAGCTTCACGCGCGCCGCCGAGCGCCTGAACCTGACCCAGTCGGCGGTCAGCCGGCAGATAGGCGCGCTCGAGCACGAGCTCGGCGAACCGCTGTTCGTGCGCGGCCGCCGCGTCGTCCGGCTCACCGGATTCGGCGAGCGCACCCTGTCGCAGGTCTCGCGCATCCTCGACGATCTCGACGGTCTGGCCGGGCAGGGCAGTGCGGCATCGACGGCGCCGACGGGCCAGGTCCACGCCGCCGCCGCCACCCAGGCCTTCGTCTACCTCTTCGCACCGCTGTTCCAGGCGTTCATGCGCGAGCACCCAGGCATCCTGCTGTCGTTCCGGACCACGCCGAGCACCGATCAGACGCTGGTCGACATCCTCGATGGCGCCGTCGACGTCGGCTTCGCCTCGCGGCCGGTGGTTGCGCCGTCGCTGCAGGTGACGCCGCTGTTCGAGGATCGGCTGTGGCTGGTCACCGGCGCCGAGCACCCGCTGGCCAAGGCGCCGGCGGCGAACGCCGCCGAGATCGCGCGCGAGCGGTTCATCCTGTTCGAGCGCGGCGCTTCGATCCGCGCCGCCACCGACGCCTTCTTCGACAAGGCCAAGGTGGTGCCGGCGACCGTCCTCGAGTCGAACGACACCTTCTTCATCAAGCTGATGGTGCGTCAGGGCGTCGGCGTCTCGCTGCTGCCGGCGTGGGCGGTCCGCGAGGAAGTCGAAGCCGGGACGCTGGCCCGCGTGCCGATCGAGGGCGAGCCGCTGTCGCGCGTCGTGCAGCTCGTGACCAGCGGCCGGCCGCTGTCGGCGGCGGCGCGCTGCTTCGTCGAGTTCACGGTGGCGCGTCGTGACGAGTTGCAGGCGCTGGCGCGCGGCAACCCGACGCCGCCGCCGGCATGAACGAAGACGCCGCCACCAAGCTCCTCGCCATCTTCGTCGTCGTCGCCGGTGCCTGGATCGTCGGGCGGCTGCGCTGGCTGGGCGCGGCGCCCGAGCCCGATCACGCTCGCATCGCTGGCCCTGGCGGGAGCGTCGGCGTCCACGACCCGGCCCGGGTCCTCGCCAACTCCGCCTTCTACATCTTCATTCCGGCGCTGCTGTGTCTGACCACGGCGCGCCTCGACATGGCGACGCTGCCGTGGCGCACCCTGCTGGCCTACTTCGCGCCGGTCCAGGTGCTGCTGTTCACGCTCTACGGCATCCACCGGTACCGCCAGCGGCATCGACCGGCGGCGCTGCCGGCGTTGCCGACGGTGCGCACCATCACCTCGATTTTCGGCAACACGGCCCAGGTCGGCATCCCCATCGTCACCGCGCTCTATGGCGCCGAGGGCCTGGGCATCCACGTGACGGTGATGGGGCTGCACGGGCTGACGCTGTTGTCGACGCTGACGGTGATGGTCGAGCTCGACCTGGCGCGGGCGCGGGCCCGCGACGCCCGGGCTCCGTCGATCGCGGCGATGGCGCTGAGCACCCTGCGCAACACGATCATCCATCCGGTCGTCCTGCCGCTGCTGATCGGCTGGATCTGGAACGTGACCGGGCTGCCGATCCCGAAGGTGATCGAGAACGTCCTCGAACTGCTCAGCCTCGGCGTCGTGCCGGTGAGCCTCGTCGTGATCGGTCTGTCGCTGGCCTATTACGGCCTGGCGCCGCGGCTGGCGCCGTCGGCGGTGTTCGTGGCGATCAAGCTGCTCCTCCAGCCGGCGTTCGTGCTGCTGGTGGCGCATTGGGGCTTCGGCCTGTCCGGCCTGCCGCTGTCGATCGTGGTGCTGATGGGGGCGCTGCCGGTCGGCGCCAACGCGCTGATCTTCGCGCAGCGCTATCACACCCACGAAGCCGAGTCGGCCACGGCCATCGTCATCTCGACCTTCTGCTACGCCTTCACGCTGCCGTTCTGGATCTTCGTCCTGAGCCGGCTGCCGTAGAATCACGCCGTGACCCCGCCCACGTTCCGCGCCGGCCAGACCGTCGAGGACCTCTGCCGCGCCTGCAAGGTCGATCGGCAGCACACGATCATCGTGGCCACCCCGGACGGCGTGCGGCCGCTGCGGGTGCAGTGCGACTACTGCGCCAGCCAGCATGCCTATCGCGGCGGCGGGTCCGACACGCCCCGCGAGGCCTACACCGCGTCGCGGGACGTGGCGAGCTCGCGCGGCCAGACGCGCCCGATGGCGTCGCGCGCCAGCGAGCCGGCCGCGCCGCGCGACTACGACCCCTTCCCGCTGGTCGGCGCGCGCGAAGTCGCCGACCCCGCCCTGATCGTCGAGGTGCCCATGCACGGTCCCGTCGAGCTCGAATCGTTGCTGCGCCGCATCATCCGCGAGGAAACCGGCCTGACGCCGGTCGCACCCGCCGATCGCTGGCGCGGCGGCACCCTGGCCATCCGGCCGGCCAATGCCTCGCTGCAGGAAAAGACCTGGCCGATCGAGACGTTCTTCCACAAGATCGTGATGATGCGCAATCGCCTGCGCACGCTGGAGCAGCAGATCAACGCGCTCTCGATCGACGACGACCAGAAGGTCAAGATCCAGAGCTACATCACCGGCTGCTACGGCTCGCTGACCAGCTTCAACGTCCTGTTCGCCGACGAGGACGATCACTTCAAGGGCAGCGGCGACTAGCGATGGCCGTCAGCGAGGGCGATCTCGCGTTCATGCTCGATCAGCTCGCCGGCGTCGGCGCGCTCCGGTCGCGGCGGATGTTCGGCGGCGTCGGGCTCTATTGCGGCGAGCGCTTCTTCGCCCTGATCGACGACGGCGTCCTCTACCTCAAGGTCGACGATCGGACGCGGCCGCGCTACACGCGGCGCCGGCTGAAGCCGTTCAGCCCGGACGGCATGGCGTCGATGTCGTACTACCCGGTGCCGGCGGCGATCCTGGAGGACGGCGACGCGCTCCTGGAGTGGGCGCGCGAGGCGGTCGGTGTCGCTGAACGGGCTGCGGCGGCCAGGAAGCCGGCCAGCAAGCCGGCCACCAAGCCGGCCACCAAGCCGGCCACCAAGGCGGCCAAGTCACGCGCCAAGACGCGCTGACCGCCCGGACTCAGACGGGGGAGCCGCCGGCGGCAGCTGGCTTGAAGTCGAGCACGTCGCGCACCTTCCGGAGGAGCGTCGTGCCGGTGTAGGGCTTGGCCAGGAAGTGGATGCGCTCGTCGCGCCCGCTTTCCGCGGTCAGCGCGTCGTCGGCGTAGCCCGAGGTGTAGAGGATGCTCGTCCGCCCGCCTTCCTCGCGGAGGCGGCCGACCAGCGTCGGCCCGCTCATGCCGGGCATCACCACGTCCGTCAGCAGCAGGTGAATCGGTGTGACCGCGCGTCGGAAGATGGTCAAGGCTTCGTCGCCGCTCGACGCCACGACGATCGTGTAGCCGGCGTTCTCGAGGATCTTGCGCGCCACCAGCCGCAGCGCCGGCTCGTCCTCGACGACGAGGATGGTCTCGGTACCGCGTACGACCGTCTGGTGCGGTCCGCTGCGGGTGCGCCGCGCGGCATCCGTCACGCTCGGCAGGTAGACCTCGAGCGTCGTGCCGACGCCGCGCTCCGATCGGAGGCGGATGGCCCCGCCGGACAGGCGGACGATGCCAAAGACGGTGGACAGGCCCAGGCCGGTGCCCTTGCCCGGGCCCTTGGTGGTGAAGAACGGTTCGAAGGCGCGGGCCTGCGTCGCTTCGTCCATGCCCTCGCCGGTGTCGGTCACGGCGATCACGACGTAGCGACCCTGGGCGACGGGCGATCGTTCCGCCGCCATCATCGTGCCGACGACTTCCGCCGGCCGGGTCTCGATCGTCAGCATGCCGCCGCGCGGCATCGCGTCGCGAGCGTTGACGGCGAGGTTCACCACGACCTGTTCGATCTGGCCGGCGTCGGCCTTGACTCGTCCCACGTCGGGCGCCAGCGCGACGCGCAGCAGGATGTCTTCGCCGATCAACCGGCGGAGCAGGCCCTCGATGCCGCCGAGCACCTCGTTCGGATCGAGCACCTCGATGTGCAGCACCTGCTTGCGGCTGATGGCCAGGAGCTGGCGGGTGAGCGTCGCCGCACGCTCGCCGGCATCGCGGACGCCGCGCCAGTCGTCGTCGCGCTGGCCGGCCGCCGCCACGCGCAGCAAGGCGAGGTCGGCGGTCCCGTTGATGATCGTCAGCAGGTTGTTGAAGTCGTGGGCGATGCCGCCGGCGAGGCGGCCCAGGCTCTCCATCTTCTGCGCCTGGAGGAACTGCGCCTGCAACTCGGTGTGACGGGTCACGTCGACGTGCGCGCCGAGGAGCGCCACCGGGCCGGCGCGCTCGTCGAGCAGCACGGTCGCGTGCGCCAGCATGTGGCGATAGCTGCCGTCCTTGTGCCGGCAGCGATATTCCACCTCGAGGTGCGGCGCCTGGCCGCGCAGGTACTCGCCGATGGCGGCGATGGCGCGCTCGACGTCGTCAGGATGGATGCGGCCGCGCCAGGCCTCGAAGTCGGCCGCGACATCGGCGTCGTCGAACCCCAACTGACGCTTCCACTGCGACGAGTAGTAGACCGCGTTCGAGACCAGGCTCCATTCCCAGAGCCCGACGTTGCCGGCGCGGACGGCGCGCTCCAGGCGTCCCTGCGATTCGCGGAGTGCGGTGGCGGACTGGGCCCGCTCGGCTTCGGCCTGACTGACCTCCATGGCGAAGCCGACATCCATCGCCATTTCCTCGAGCAGCCGCACCTCGTCCGCGTCGAACAGCGCCGGGTCGGGCGAGCTCAGGACGAGGACGCCGCGCACGATGTCGTTCGAGCGCAGCGGGAAGCAGGCCACCGCTTGATACCCGTACTCGGCGGCCAGGGCGGCGAGCGGCGGACACGCCTGCAGCAGGCTGTCGCTCGCCTCGTCGCCGTTGGCGATGATCCGGCGCCCATCGGCCACCGCTCGAGCGGGCGCCGACGTGGCGAAGGCCGGATCGGCCACGGCGCTGCGCAGCGCCTGCGCGTGCCCCGGCGCGCCGGCATCGGCGGCGATCGTCAGGGTGCTGACTCCCGACTCGGGGGCCAGCGCCACCCACGCCGCCGAGAAGCCGCCCTGCTCGACGGCGATGCGGCAGGTGCGCTCGAACACCGCGGACAGGTTCCGCTCGCGGACGATGGCGTGGTTGATATGGCTCAGCACCGCGTAGACGCGGTTCAGCCGCCGGATCTTCGCGTTGGCCGCCTGCTCGGCGGCACGGCTCGTCGCCTCGACGGCCGCGAGCGGCGCGATCGACACGAACGCCAGCAGCATCAGGCACGCCGCCATCGCCGTCACGATCAGCGCCAGGCCGGTGATGGCGTCGAAGTAGCCGGCGCGCTCGCCGTGGAGTCGAGCCCAGCCGAGCGCCATCGGCGCGATCAACGAAATCGGCAGCAGGCGACGCAGCGCGGCGCCGCCAATTCCGTCCGCGGTGATGCTGCCCATCAGGCCGCCGGTCGGCCGGATGACGAACAGCCCGACCGAGAGCGCGACGAAGGCCACGGCCGTGTGCAGCGCGATGGTCGAAAAAGCGGGGACGGAGTAGAGCGACTCGCGGCCGAAGACGTAGCCTTCGAGCCCGACGAAGGCGAGGAGCCCCATCGCCAGCGATAGCGACTCGGTCGGCCGGACCCGCCAGCCTTTGCCGACGTCGAGGACCAGAAGGGCGGCGCCGATGAGCACGAAGTTCACCGCCGCAATCGACGACGGCCGACCCGGTAAGTCAGTGGTGCCGGCGTCGCGGACGAGCAGCTCGTCGACGCCCACGCTCCATCCGAAGACGTACTGCGCGAACGTCACGCCTCCCAGCGCCAGGACCGCACTGCCCAGGCCGAGTCGAACGGGCTTTGCCCAGCTCGTCCCTGCCGGGACCAGCACCAATGCCACGCCGCTCAGCAGCAGACCGAAGGCGGTGTTGGCTTTCATCGAGAGCCAGCCCGGGAAGAGGGTGGTGAGTGACGGGAGGCCGACAGCCCAGCCGAACAG
>JBDSLU010000518.1:0-5165 GCA_039916225.1 Vicinamibacteraceae bacterium | reverse complement strand
GCGCCTGGCCAGCCGGGCGCCGCGCCCGAGATCCACTACCGAACCAACTGATACGGGCCACTAGAATGACGGCCGCGGCAGGCGCGTGAAAGGGGAGGGCATGGACTGGGAAGTGCTGGCGACGCTCGAGACCGGACGCATCCGGCGGGCGGGTCGCTTCGTCGTCGTCGACCTCGATGGACCACACCGGGTGATCTCGACATCGGCGCGGACCGGGGGCGAGGCCTCCGGCGTGCGACTGCTCGTCAATCATCAGAGCTGCGAGGGCGCCGGCCACGACGCCCGCGCCCACCTGATGCTCGACGAAGGTCCGGATCGCTATCACGAGCGGGTGTGCGCCGAGATCGGCGCGGTGCCCGACAGCACGGCGGTCATGGGCACCGCCGCCAACATGCACTACGTGGCGATCGCGCGGGAGCGCGACGGCGACGTCGAAGCGGCCGCGATCGTCACCGCGGGCGTGCAGAGCAACGCGACCTGCGCCGGTGATCCGGCTCGCTGGCGCGAGGGCGCCGACGGCGTGGTGCGGGCCGATGCGGTCGCCGGCACCATCAACACGATCCTCGTCGTCAGCCGGCCGTTGACGTCGCCGGCCCTGGCCCGGGCGGTGATGACCATGACCGAGGCCAAGAGCGCGGCCTTGGCCCGCCTGGCCATTCCGAGCCGCGCGTCCCGCGATCTGGCAACCGGCACCGGCACCGATCAGTACTGCGTCGCCGCGCCGCTCGCGGCCAGCGGTGTGCCGGCACTGACGTCGACCAGCCCGCACATGAAGCTGGGCGAGATCATCGGCGTCGCGGTGAAGCGCGCGACGCTCGAGGCGCTGCGTTGGCAGAACGGACTCGAAGCGAGTTACACACGCGGCGTGTGCCACGCGCTCGGCCGCTTCGGCGTCACCGAGCCGGCGCTGATGGCGGCGGTGGTCCCGCATCTCGACGGCACGGCGCTCGAGCTGTTGCGACGCAACCAGATCTCCGTGCTCATGGACCCGCTCGTCACCGGTGCGGCCTACGCCATCGCGTCGGTCATCGACCGCGTCCGCTACGGCACGCTGCCGGCGAGCATCGCCGCCGACGCGCTGGTGCAGCAGGCGGCGACCCTGGCGGTGAGCCTCGCCGCCGCGCCGGGGCGCTGGAGCGAGTTCCGTGCCGTGCTGCATGATGCGGCGCGACCAGCCCTCGCCGCGGCGGTCGTCGGCGACGGTGGAGAGGCGCTCGATCCGTTGCCGCTCGTCGCCGCCGCGCTCGCGCTCGGCTGGCGCGAGAAGTGGCCGGCGCCGTGATGCCGGCGTGGCTCGCGCCGCTGGCGCCGAGCCCGCTCGTGCTCGGCGCGGCCGTGGCGCTCGATCTCGCGATCGGTGATCCGACCTATCCCGCGCATCCCATCCGGCTGATCGGCGCGACGATCACCGCGGTCGAGCGCGGCTTGCGACGGGTGGGCGCCGATGGCTACGCCGGCGGCGTGTGCCTGGCGATCGGGGTCGCCGCGATCTGGGTGGCGCTGTGGTCCGCCGCGGTGCTGGGCGCGGCGCGTGGGCCGGCCTGGCTGGCGTTCGTGGTGCACGCCTTCGTCGTCTACAGCCTGATGGCGCTCGGCGATCTGCTGCGGCACGTCTGGCGCGTCGAACGGGCGCTGGGCGCCGACGATCTCGACGGTGCCCGTGCGGCCGTCGGCGCGCTTGTCGTCCGCGACGCCGACCGGCTCGATGCGGCGGCGTGCCGGCGGGCCGCGATCGAGAGCCTGGCCGAGAACCTGACCGATGGCTTCACCAGCGCTGTCTGCTGGTACGCCGTCGGCGGCGTGCCGGGCCTGGTGCTGTTCAAGGTGGCGTCGACCCTCGACTCGATGGTCGGGAACCGCACGCCGCGCTATCTGCGCTTCGGGTGGGCGGGCGCCCGCCTCGATGACGTCATGAACTACCTGCCGGCCCGCCTCACCTGGCTGCTGCTGGCCGCGACGGCCGCTGCGATTCCCGGTTGCGCCGCCGCGGATGCCCTGACCGTCGGCCTGCGGCAGCACGCCGTGCTGCCCGGCCCGAACTCGGGGTGGAGCGAGGCGGCCGCGGCCGGAGCGTTGCGCCGCCGGCTGGTCGGGCCGATCTGGCTGCGCGGCGTGCTGGTCACGGACGTGTGGATCGGCCAGCCCGACGATCCGCCGGCGTCCAGCCGCAGCGACGTGATCCGCGCCGTGGTGCTGATCGGCGCGACCGGTGTCCTGTCGGCCCTGCTGGCCATGGCCGCGCTGGCGGCCGCGTGATATCGTCTCCTTGCCTTGGGTGCCCACGACGGGCATAACGGGGAAGTCCGGTGCGAGTCCGGCGCGGTTCCGCCACTGTGAGCGAGGCCGGTCGTTTCGATACCACTTGGTGCTGAGGTCCGATCCTGTCGGACGCCCCGGCCAGGGAAGGTGAAGCGACCCGCGGCGTGTTCCCACACGCAGCAGCCTCCGAGCCAGGAGACCTACCCAGGGCGTAGTTGGCTGCCTTTCTGCGGAGAACAGAAAGCATGCACTGGCGTCCATCGTCCGCGTCTGCCTGGATTCCCGTCGCACGCCTGTTGTCGTGGACTGTCTGCCGCTCTGGGAGATAGACATGCCCGACGCGGTACTCGACTCGATCCGTTCCTTCCACCCCGCCGCGGTGCGGCGACACCGCTGGCGTGCGGTGTGCCTCGCCACCATCACGGCGCTGCTCGCTACCTGCCTTGGCGCGCCAGCGGCCGCCGCTGACGTCGTCGGCCTGACCGGCCGCGTCACCGACGGGCATGGCGGTGCCATCGCCGCCGCCGCCGTCCGCGTCCGCCGCGAGGACGGCAGCGTCAATCGCGGCACGGCGAGCGATGCCGCCGGCACCTTCACCATCGCCGCGCTGCCAGCCGGCGACTACGTCGTCGAGGTCGAGAAGGTGGGCTTCCGCGCCGACGTGGCCATCGTCAGCGTGTCGGGCCGCCGCACCGTCACGCACGACGTCGAACTCGGCGCCGCCGGCGTGCGCGAGACGGTCGTCGTCACCGCCTCGGGGCTGCCGCAGTCGACGCTCGAGACGTCGAAGGCGGTGACCGTCATCGACAGCGAGGAGATCACGGCGCGCAACGCGGTGTCGCTCGCCGACGTGGTGCGCCTCACGCCCGGCGTCCAGGTGCGCGACTCGGGCGGGCCTGGCCAGCTTGGTTCGGTGCGCCTCCGTGGCCTGCGCTCGGATGGCGCCGCCGTGCTCGTCGACGGCGTCCGCCTGCGCGACGCCGCCTCGACGCAGGGCGACGTCACGGGGTTCTGGTCGAACCTGGCCATCGTCGACGTCGACCGCGTCGAGATCCTGCGCGGCTCGGCGTCCTCGCTCTACGGCACCAACGCCGTCGGCGGGGCCATCAACATCGTGACGCGCGAGGGCGGTCCGCAGCGGAGCGAAGGACAGCTGGAGTTCGGGTCGCTCGGACACAGCCGCGTCCGCGGCGCCACCTCCGGCTCGCTGGCCGGCGGCCGCGTCGCCTACTCGGCGGGCGCGCTGCACTGGCTGGTGCGCGATGGTGTCGACGGCGACGATCGGGCGCGGAACGTCGGCGGGCAGGGCAGCGTGCGCGGCCAGCTCGACGCCGCGACGAGCCTCGGCGTCCGCTTCTACGGATCGAGCGCTCGGGTCCGCACCAACACGAGCCCGACCGCCGGCGGCGTCCCGGCGACGAACATTCCTGACGAGACCATCGTCGACGCGATCGGCCTGTCGCTCGACGAACTGGCCCGGGCGAACGCTGGTCAGGCCTTCGCCGTCGGCGACGCGACGTTCCTGCCCGGTCGCAATGATCCCGACAACGCCCGCGCCTCGCACTTCCAGACCACCGCCGTCACACTGCGCCGCGTCGAGTCGGACCGCGCCAGCTGGCAGGCCAGCTATCAGCGCGTCGGCACGCATCGCCGCTACGATGCCGGTCCGCTCGGGCCCGGCTTCCAGACGGAAACGCTGGCGGTGTCGGAGTTCGACGGCACCATCGACACCGTCGATGCGCGCGGACACGTTCAGCCGGCGTCGTGGCTGACGGTCACCGGCGGCTACGAGTTCGAGCGTGAGCGCTACGCCGATCGGCAGGACGACAACGCCGTGGTGGCGCGGCTGCGGACCACGACCGACATCAGCCAGACGGCGCACGCCCTGTTCGGGGCGGCGCAGGTCTCGGCCCTCGATCGCCGGCTGCAGGTCGCGCTGGCCGGGCGGCTGCAGACCTTCCGCTCGGGCGAGCTCGATCTGTCGGCGACGGGGGCCGATCATCCCTACGACGACGTCGATGTCGAGGGCGCGCCGCGCGCCTTGACCGGCGACGTGTCGGTGGCCTATCTGATTCCGGCCAGCGGCACCAAGGTACGTGGCCACGTCGGCAACGCCTATCGGGCGCCGGCCCTCTACGAGCGCTTCGGCGGCGGCTTCTTCGGCGATCCGGCGACGGGGCGGGTGTTCTACTCGGCCTACGGCGATCCGCGTTTGCGGCCGGATCGCTATCGCTCGTTCGACGCCGGCGTCGACCAGACGCTGGCCGGCGGCCGGGTCCAGATCGCGGCGTCGGCGTTCGTCATCGACGTGCAGTCGCTGACCGCGTTCGACTTCTCCGGCGGCATCGATCCATCGACGGATCCGTTCGGGCGCTTCCTCGGTTACCTGAACGGCTCCGGTGGGTCGTCGAAGGGCCTGGAGCTCGCCGTCGACGTCCGGCCGACGTCGACCCTGCGGGTCTCGGGCTCCTACGCCTTCACCCGCGCCCGCACCGACGACGCCCTGACGGTGCCCGACTTCTTCCGCGTGCCGGGTGTGCAGGAGCACACGGCGTCGCTCTACGTGACGCGGCAGTGGTCGTCGCGCGTCGACACCACGCTCGATCTGCTGGCCGGCGGCGAGTCGTACGGCTCGTTCTTCGCGCGCGGCCGCACCCGGGCGTACCGGTATCCGGGCGTGACCACCGTCGGCGTGTCGAGCAGCGTGCGGCTGACCCCAGTCGGCGCCGCGGACCTGCGCGCCTACGTGCGAGTCGACAACCTGACCGACGAGACGGCCTTCACGTCCGGCTGGCGCGCGCCGGGACGGACCGGGGTCGTCGGTCTTCGGGCCGCGTTCTGAGGAAGCGCCGACGCCGTCGCTGGACGGCGTCGGCCCACCGTGCCCCCGAGCGGGCCGCCGGATG
>JBDSLU010000517.1:0-12697 GCA_039916225.1 Vicinamibacteraceae bacterium | reverse complement strand
CGCGGGAACTGCGGGTAGTCGGTCGGCAGGGCCTGCTCGGCGTCGTCGATGGTGTAGCGGAGGAAGAACTGCGAGCCCGCCGTCGGCACCGCGTCGACGCGGCCCTGGGCGAAGTGCTGGGTCAGCTCCTGGTCGAAGCCGAAGCGGTGCTGGGCCAGGCCGCCGCCGAGGGACGGGCCGTTGGCGATCGGGAACTCGAGCAGGTAGGGCAACGTGTTCGGGCTGATCGCGACCTGGCCGGTGGGCAGGACACCGCGCCGGGCATTGTCATCGGGGACCGTCGTCACGACGGTGCGTCCGAGATTCTCGAACAGGCCTTCGTAGCCGCCGAAGAAGAACAGCCGATCCGTGCGCAGCGGCCCGCCGACCGTACCGCCGGTCTGGTGCCGCCAGAAACTCGGCTTCCCGTCGACGTCGAAGTAGTTGCGGGCGTCCATCGCGTCGTTGCGGTGGAACCAGAAGGCCGTGCCGGCGAGGCGGTTGCTGCCGGACTTGGTGAGCACGTTGACCTGGCCGCCGGCGCTGCGCCCGTACTCGGCGCTATAGCTGTTCGAGGCGAGGCGGAACTCGCGGATCGTCTCCATGCCGAGCGCCGTGCCGGCGGCGCTGCTGGCCGGGCTGTTGGTGAAGTCGTTCTGCAGCGTGCCGTCGAGCAGGTAGGTGTTGGTGCGCGGGTTCTGGCCGTTGACGCTCATCGCCAGGCCGTGCGCGACGACCGACCCGTTGTCGCGGTTCGGGAACACCGTCACGCCGGGCAGGAGCTGCATGAGGTCGGTGTAGTTGCGGCCGTTGACCGGGATCTGCTCGATGGTCCGCTGATCGGTCAGGTAGCTGAGGTCGCCGGTCTGCGTGTTCAGCGCGGTCGTGCCCTGCACGGTGACTTCTTCCGCGGTGCCGACCTGCAGCGTCAGCGTCACCGCCGCGCTCTCGCCGACGGTCAGCCGCAGGCTGCTCTGGAGCAGCGGCCGGAAGCCCTGGAGCGACGCCCGCAGTTCGTATTCGCCAGCCAGGAGCGCGGCGGCGCGGAAGCGGCCCTCCGTGTCGGTGACGATGTCGCGGGCGACGCCGGTGGCCACGTCGCGGATGCGGACGGACACGCCAGGGAGGCGCCCGCCCTGGGCGTCCTGGACGATGCCGACGAGTGTGGCCGAGGTTTGAGCTAGCGCCGAGGCGGCTGCGAGTGACAGGAAGACAAGCGTCGCGATTAGGATTCGGATCATGGATGGCGGACTGGCGTCTCTCACGTCCTACGCCACCGCCGCGAGGATCGATACCAGGCCCCTGACCTCGGTCTCCAAGTTGTTCTGCCGTTCGGCAGCCGCGGACCCGCTGTCAATCACCAGAGCGCGACTTGCGTATCGAGCAACAGCCTCACTATCGGCCCTGGATGCTCCGAGCCATGTCCGCCTCGAGCTCGGGCGTGAACGCGGCATCCACACTATCAGCGAGCTTCACCAGTCGCGAGAGCTGGTTCTTCGCTTCGAGGAAGTTGACTTTCATGGCGATCTTCTCGCATGAGTGTAGCTTGTTAGCCAGGTTGGCCAAGGCGAGGACGCGGACGTCGAGGTCGACCCGGACCTGGGTCGGGCGGACGGATTGCGGAGGCACGTCGCCGACCTCTGGCGTTGACATCGACGGCCCGGCGATTCACGCTGCGTGCCATGCAACGTTGGCGTGCCGTCCTCGGCGCCGCTCTCCGCCGGCCGGTCCACCGCGCCGGAGGCGCGAGCGCCGACGAGCAGATGGACGGATTCCCGAAGGAGCAGGCGTTCGCGCAGCTGGTCGCCTTCAACAAGCAACACGCCGTCGGCGTCGTAGAGGCCCGCAGGTGACCGATCCCGTGCAGGCGCCGGCGCCGCTTCGGCTCGTCTTCGCGTACTTCTGGGCCATCGGCCTGGCCATCACGGCGGCCAACTACGTCAAGGCGCGGCGCAGCCTGGACGCCGCTATGCTGAGCCCCGATCGCAAGGCGGCCGGACAGCGGTACCTGCGCACCTTCGCCATCATGAGCGCGATTCCATTGGCCGTCATCGGGCTGGGCCAGCAGCTGGGCTACACCCCCACCGTGTTCCACTACTTCCGGCCGCAGGACGGCAACCCGTTCGTGTTCGCCTTTCTCACGCTGAGCTTCCTGCAGGCGTGCGTCCTCGCGTGGTGGGTCGTGCTCGCCGACGGTGCCGCGACGATCGAGGAGCTCGGCCTGTGGGCCGCAGTCGGCCCTGTCACGCCACCGACGTGGGTCATCAAGCTGATGGCAGGGGCCGGCCCATTCTTCATCCTCCTCTGGATTGGCCTGGTCTCCCAGATGGACGCCCCGATCCTTCCCTAGCCGCTGTCCGTCCAGGGCTCGACGTATCGCGTCGTCGACGCCTCACTCCCAGCGGAAGGCCCGTGTCGACAGGGCCAGGCAGGCCACGAACATGACCGCCAGGATGCCGACGTCGCCGGCATGGGCGAGCCAGCCCTCGCCGTGCCAGATGCCGCGCAGGAGCGAGACCGCGTAGGTCAGCGGCAGCAGGCGCGACAGTTCGCGCAAGCCGGCGGGCAGCGCCTCGACGGGCAGGAACAGGCCAGACAGACCGAGCATCGGATACAGGATCAGCGTGCCGATCGGTTGGGCGAAGCGCGCGGTCGGGACGAGGCTGGCGATGAGGAAGCCCAGCGCGAGGATGCACAGCGTGCTGTAGAGGAGGGCGACGGCGAAGGACACGATCGGCACGCCGCTCTCGAGCGGGTAGACGCGGCGTCCGGCGACGACCAGCGCGGCCAGCGTGACGGCGGTGAACAGCAGCTTCACGACGACATGCGCGGTCAGGATCGTGTAGGGCCGGACCGGCGTCGCCCGCAGACGCTTCAGGATGCCGCCTTCGCGATAGATGGCGATGATCGCGACGAACGACAGCACGACGCTGGCGATGGTGAGCAAGCCGGCGAAGATCGGCAGGTCGGCGGCGATGAAACGCGGCACGCCCGGCACGTTCGCCATTTTCGGTCCGCCAAAGCGGCTCATGATCACGAAGGCGACGACTGGGATGGCAATCCCGCCGATCGCGCCGAGCGGCTCACGCAGGAAGATCTTGATTTCGAGCCAGGCGAGGCGCCACAGACCGCGCAGCATCAGGTATCGGCCTCAGTTGCGGATGGCGTGACCGGTCAGCTTGAGGAAGACGTCCTCGAGCGTCGGCAGTTCGGTGCGGAAGTCGTCCACTGGGATGCGGTACTCGGCCAGGCAGTGGATCACCTGTGTCACCAGGTCGGCGCCACTCCCTCGAACCGTCACCACCTGGCCGTCGCGCGTGACGGTTGCGACGCGCGGAATCGCACCGAACCGGTCGACGGCAAGCGCATCGCCGGTGGTGACGACGACCGTTCGATCCGGGCAATGACGGGCGACGAGATCGGCCGGCGCCCCGATGTCGACGATACGACCGTGATCGATGATCGCGACGCGGTCGCAGAGGCGCTCGGCTTCCTCCATGAGGTGCGTCGTCAGGAACACCGTCTTGCCGCGTTCGCGGATGCCCCGCACGAGGTCCCAGATGGTCCGCCGCGCCTGCGGATCCAGGCCGGTCGTCAGCTCGTCGAGGAAGACGAGCTCGGGATCGTTGATCAGGGCCAGGGCGATGAAGAGGCGCTGTTTCTGCCCGCCCGAGAGGGTCATGAACCAGGCATCGCGCTTTGGGGTCAGGCCCAGCTGATCGAGCAGGTGGTTGCCGTCGACGGCGCGGCGATAGAGCGAGGCCCAGAAGTCCACCGCCTCCCACACCTTGATGCGCTTCTGCAGTTGCGCCTCCTGGAGCTGGACGCCGATCCGCTGCTGCAGGGCCGCGGCGTCCCGCCCAGGGTCGAGGCCGAGGACGGCGATGGTGCCGCGGTCGGGCGCGCGCAAGCCTTCGACGCACTCCATGGTCGTGGTCTTGCCGGCGCCGTTGGGGCCGATCAGGCCGAAAATCTCGCCCGGCTGGACGTCGAACGAGACGTCATCGACGGCGACGGTCCGTCCGTAGACCTTGCGGATACCGGCGACGTGAATGGCGGGTGGCGGCATCTCGCGCACACATTGTGTCACGCGACACGAACCCGAAAAACTGACCGAGGGGGGAATTCGGGTCGGGGGAACTTGCTTCGACCTGTATGCATTCTACCACCGGGCCCGACGCGAAAACAGACTGCCTTTCGCCTCGCGGTTTCCCTAGACTGGGCGACCCGTCCACCGACTGCCGTTCGTCGAACCTTTTCCCGGAGGTCGCATGCAGGAGCGCACCGGCAAGGCCGCGCTGGTTCGCGGCAAGGGCACGCGATTGCTCGATCGAACCGAACGCCGAACCGAAGGTGGAGGCGTCGGTCTGTTGCGGACGAGTGGCGAACAAGCCGGCCATCGGCGTCCTCTTCTGCAACGCATCCTCGATGCGCCGCGGATCGCGGAGATCGCGCCGCGGCTGCCGCCCGAGGTGCTGCACCGCGTCATCGAGCGATGCGGGCTCGAGGACTGCGGCGGGCTGGTGGCGCTGGCGACGCCGGCCCAGGTGTCGCACGTCTTCGACCTCGATCTGTGGCGGTCGCCAGCGGCTGGACTCGACGCGCAGTTCGATGCGGATCGCTTCGGCGTGTGGCTCGAAGTGCTGGTGGCGCAGGGGACCGACGTGGCGGCGCGAATCGTCGCCGGGCTCGACACCGAGCTCGTCGCCGCAGGCCTGTCGCAGCACGTCCGGGTGTTCGACATCGCGACACTCGATGGCTACGAAACCACCGACGGCACCGAGATCCCCGCGGTGATCGAGCCGGACGGCGGCCTCGCCTGCGACATCGCCGGACGTCGACTCATCGCCCGCCGCCCGGATGCGTGGGATGCGATCGTCGAGCTGCTGGTCGAGCTCGGCGCCTCCCATCACGGCGCCTTCGCGCGGCTGATGCGGCGCTGCCCCGAACTGTCGAACTCGCGGCGCGAGGTCGACGGCCTCGACGTGCTCCTCACGGGTGCCGGTCAGGCGATGTTCGACCTGGCCGACGAGCGCGAGCAGCGACGCGAAGCGCGCGGCTTCGTCTCGGCCGCGCAGGGCCGGGCGTTCGTCGAATCGGCACGGCGTATGCGGCTCGACGCCGGCGCGCCCCAGCCGGCCAGCGCGATACTGCGGCCGGCGATCCAGCCGGCGGTGCGCGCGCCAGCGATCGCGCCGCGCGAATCCGAGACGCGTGCGACTACGGCAGCGACGTCGCCCGCGGACGCCGCCACCGAGGCCGCGACGGCCGCCGTGTTCGAGCTGCTCGTCGACGAAGGCGTCATCGCGGCGCCGCCGCTCGCGTTGCTCGGAGCGGCGTCAGCCCAGGAATCAGCCCGCGGATCGGCGCTGGGGCGCTTCCACGCCCACATGCAGCAGGCGTTCGCCCGGGATCCGCTGGCGACCGTCGCGCGACAGGACGAGATCGCCTGGCTGGCGAACGCACTGATGGCCGGCTGCGCCATCGACGACCGGCCGCTCACGGCGCAGGAGGCCTCGGATGCCGTCCTCGCCACCTGCAATCTCGGCCTCGAGTGCTGGCCGGCGTCGCGCGGCATCGCCGTCTCGCTGCCGGACGACTTCCTGGTCGATCACGATCTCGTCACCGTCTTTCAGGTCGGCTGGACTGTTCTCTACGACGACGTCTGTGCCCACGCGGCGGGCCGTCTCCTCGACGCGATCGCCGATTTGCCATTGCACGATCCCGAGACCCAGGCGGACCTCCGCACACTGCGCACCACACTTCTGCGGCACCTGCGCGGCGGCACGCCCTGGCAGGCGCGCGACGCGCTGGACGTCCTCGCCACCCTCGACCTGCCGGCCTGGACGACGCTGCTCGCGCTGATCGCGGCGTGTCCGGTGCTGCCGGCGGCCATCGATCCGTTGTCGCCGAAGGGCCGCCGGACCATCGATCCGTCGGCGTTCGCCTTCATCTCCGAACGGCGGCAGATCGCAGCGGTGGGCGCGTTCCTGGACCAACTGCCCCAGTTGCTGCGCACGTGACGGCTGGTCCCAGCTGCTCGAGCCGCAATCGACGAGCTTCCGGCACGGCGTTTGCTCTAAGCTGAACCACCATGCTGTTCCGGGTATCCGCCGAGCTCGAGTACGAAGCGAAGTTCCCATCTACGCTGATTCTGAACATCCACGCGCAGCGCAACGCCTCGCAAGTGATCCTCGACGAGCAACTGACGGTCGAGCCGAGAGTCAGAGTCGCGGAGTTCACCGACGCCACCGACAACCGGTTCATCCGCCTCGAAACCGGCCCGCACCCGGTGCTGTCGGTCCGTTACACGGCGTCGGTCGACTGCGACTTCCAGACCTATCGGGCCGGGGCGGTCGAACACACGCCGGTCGCCGAGCTGAGCGCCTCGACGATCCCGTATCTGTTCCCCAGCCGCTACTGCCAGTCGGACCGGCTGAGCCGGCTGGCCTGGGACCTCTTCGGCAAGATCGAGAACCCGCACGAGAAGGTGGTCGCCATCTGCGACTGGATCCACGCCAACGTCGAATACCAGCCCGGCTCCACCGACTCGATGACCTCGGCCTTCGACACCGTGACCCAGCGGACCGGCGTCTGCCGCGACTTCTCGCACCTCGGCATCGCCCTGTGCCGGGCCCTGAACATCCCGGCCCGCTACTTCGCCGGGTATGCCTACCAGCTCGAACCGCCCGACTTCCACGCCTGCTTCGAGTGCTTCATCGGCGGCAGCTGGACGATCTTCGACGCGACCGAACTCGCCCACCTGAACGGCCTGGTGCGGATCGGCGCCGGCCGCGACGCCGCCGACGCCGCCGTGGCCAGCATCTTCGGCAACGTCATGTGCCGGCAGATGGTCGTCGGCTGCCAGCTCGGCGAGGGACAGACGTTTACCCCGATCAATCGCCGGCAGCTCGGTCGCCGCGGCGTCGCGCTGGCGCCGTCGGCCTGAGTTCCCGCTCGCCGATGCGTCTGCACATCGAGCACGTCACGCGCTACAACTATGCCCGGCCGGTCACCTTCCATCGGCACCGGCTGGTATTGCGTCCGCGCGAAGGACACGACGTGCGCGTCGAGCACATGCGCCTGACGCTGACCCCGGCGTCCACCATCGATTGGGTGCGCGACGTGTTCGGCAACTCGATCGCGCTCGTCGACTGGCTCGAGCCGGCCGACGCGCTGACGATCGTCAACGACATCGTGCTGGAGCGGCTCTCGCCGTTCCCGACGCGGGCCCGGCACGAGCCCTGGCACGTCCCGTTTCCGCCGCACTACGACCCGCTCGAATCGGGCGTGACGTCGGTCTATGCGCAGTCGACCTATCTCGACGACGTGCCGGCGATCCAGACGTGGCTGAAGGCGGAACCGGCCGGCGATCCGCTCGACGCCGAAGGCGCGATGCTGGCGCTCTGTAAACGCGTGCACGCGACGATCGCCTACCAGCGTCGGACCGAGAAGGGCACCCAGTCGCCTGGGCAGACGCTGACGCTCGAAACCGGATCGTGTCGCGACATGGCGACGCTGCTGATGGAGGCGGCCCGTGCCCGCGGCGTCGCCGCACGCTTCGCCAGCGGCTACCTGCACGGCCGCGCCTCGATGGCGGCGGTCGCGTCGACGCACGCCTGGGCCGAGGTCTACCTGCCGACGCTCGGCTGGCGCGGACTCGATCCAACGCTCGGCGACGTCACCGGTCCCCATCACATCGTCACCGGCGTCAGCACGCACCCGCGCGGCGTGATGCCGGTCTCTGGGACGTTCACCGGTGCGCCGGACGACTATCTCGGGCTCACGGTGACCGTGAAGACCACCGTCCTCGACGAGGCCGGGGACGCGCCGGCGTAGGATCCGATCCAAGCGACGATTCCGCTTGCATCACGGCCGAGGCTCGACAATCGTAGCCTCGCGCGCTGCCCAGCCGCATTCAATCCAAGAGGCGAAAACAGTGATCCGAACGGCATCGTTTCTCATCGCGTGCACCGGGATGTCGCTGCTGGCCGGCATCGGCGCCGGCGCCGATGCCGTGCGTCCCGCCCAGGCCGGCGCCGTCCGGAGCAAGCCGGCGGCGCACGACGCCAGGGCCTTTTTCACCACGACCTCCTACTCGCTGGCCGGCGGCCTGGCCTGGTCCTCGGACGACCGCCGGCTTCTGGTGTCGTCGGACGAGACCGGCATCTTCAACGCCTACGCGCTGAGCGCGGATGGTGGCAGGGAGCCCCTCACGAAGTCGACCACCGACTCGACATACGCGGTGTCCTGGTTTCCGCGGGATGCGCGCGTGCTGTTCACGGCGGACAAGGGCGGCAACGAGATCAGCCATCTCTACGTGCGCGAGCTCGATGGCACGACGCGCGATCTGACGCCGGGCGAGAAAGCCAAGGCGAGTTTCGAAGACTGGTCGGCCGACCGCAACTCGTTCTTCGTGAGCACCAACGAGCGCGATCCCAAGGCGTTCGACCTCTATCGCTACGCCACGAAGGACTACCAGCGCAGCATGGTGTTCCGCAACGATCAGGCGCTCGGCATTGCCGCGGTGTCGCCCGATGGCCGCTACGTCGCGCTGATCAAGCCGCGCACGAGCGCCGACTCGGACCTCTACTTGCTGGACACCAGCCAGCCAGACGCAGCCCCGGCGCTCATCACCAAGCATGAAGGCAACGTGAGCCACGGTGCCTTCACCTTCACCCCCGACAGCAAACAGCTCGTCTACGCGACGGACGAGCACGGCGAGTTCACGCAGGCGTGGACCTACGATCTGGCCAGCGGCCAGAGAGCGGCGCTGGTCGCGGCCCGGTGGGACGTCTCCAATGTCGCGTACTCCGACTCGGGCCGCTACCGCATCTCAGCCACCAACGACGATGCCCGCACGGTGATCGCCATCCTCGACAGCACCACCGGCAAGGCGGTCAAAGTGCCCGGCCTGCCCCCGGGAGACCTGTCGCAGATCAGGTTCTCACGCGACGAGAAACGCCTGGCGCTGATGGTGAGCTCGGATACCTCGCCGAACGACGTCTACACGGTCGATCTGGCGGCCGGCCGCAGCGCGCGCCTGACCAAGGCCTTGAACCCGCAGATCAAGGAATCCGACCTGGTGGCGACCGAGGTCGTGCGCTACAAGAGCTTCGACGGGCTGGAGATCCCGGGCATTCTCTACAAGCCGCACGGGGCGTCCGCAGCCGCCAAGGTCGCGGCGCTGGTGATGGTGCACGGCGGCCCCGGCGGCCAGAGCCGCACCGGCTACTCGGCGATGATTCAGCACCTCGTGAACCACGGCTACGCCGTGCTGGCCGCGAACAATCGCGGCTCCTCGGGCTATGGCAAGCGCTTCTACCACATGGACGACAAGCGCCACGGCGACGTCGATCTCAAGGACATCGTGGCCGGCAAGACCTGGCTGGCCGCGCAGCCGTGGGTGGATGGCGAGCGCATCGGCATCATCGGCGGCTCCTACGGCGGCTACATGGTGGGCGCGGCGCTGGCATTCGAGCCCGACGCCTTCGCGGTCGGCATCAATATCTTCGGGGTGATGAACTGGGTCAGGACCTTGGCCAACATCCCGCCGTGGTGGCAGGCGCAGAAGCAGGCGCTCTTCGACGAGATGGGCGATCCGTCCACGGACGCCGAGCGCCATCGCCGCATCTCGCCGCTGTTCCACGCCAAGAACATCAAGGTGCCGCTGCTCGTGGTGCAGGGCGCCAACGATCCGCGAGTGCTGCAGGTCGAGAGCGACGAGATCGTGGCCGCCGTGCGCGGCAGCGGCGTGCCGGTGGAGTACGTGCTGTTTGCCGATGAAGGGCACGGCTTCACCAAGCGCGAGAATCGCATCAGGGCGTCGGACGCCTTCGTGTCCTTCCTGGCCGCGCAGCTGAAGAAGAAAGCCAGCTAGGGCCGCCAGGACGCAATCCGGCATGGCCTGAAGGACATTCTAATCGTTCCGGCTGCGAGCATTTCGTCGCGAAAGGCCCCAGGAGGCATGGCCAGTTTCCCGAGACCATGCTTGATGGCGACCTCCCAGATACTGGCGACTGACAGCTCGCAGTGCGAAGTGGCCACCAGGTCGCGCGATGCTTTCGACAGACGGCGGTTCGCGGTCAGCCACCACAGGGCGATTTGGGTGTCGAGCAGCAGCCTCACGCCCGGTTCTGCAGCCTTCGGGCGACCTCGGCGTCGACTTCAGGGGTGAAGGCATCGTCGACGCCGGCGGCAAGGTGCTTCAAACGGCCCCATCCGCGCAGGCGTCCCTTCCGGGCGACGGGCACCAGCCGGACCATGGGTTCGCCGTTGCTGGCGATGACGACGTCTTCGCCGTCGAGCGCTCGCTTGACGAGGCGAGACAGCTGGTTCTTGGCCTCGAGCATGTTGACCTTCACACGGCCTCCACCTCGCAGTGTAGACGCCTTGGCCAGGTTAGCCAAGGCCGATGAGAGCTACGGCAGGTCGGCGTAGATGGCCTCGATGTTTCCCTTCGCGCGGGCGACGGCGTAGTCCTTGAACGTGTCCGGCAGCTTCAGCTCGGCAAACGCCTGATCGACCGTCTTGCCGGCCTTCTTGGCGGCCTGGCTGTAGTCGAGAAAGGCCTTGTTGAAGGCGCCGTACTCGACGAAGGCGGCCCAGGTCGTGACCGCGCTGTGGCCCGGGATGACCGTCTCCACGTCCTTGATGCCGGCCGCGGCCTTGGCCAGCGTCTCCGGATAGGTGACGCCGTTGCCGCCGTTGGCGCGATCGATGAACGGCGTGCCCTTGGTCGCGAACGCATCGCCCGAGTGCATCACCTTCAGGTTGCGGAACACGACGAACGTGTCGCCGTTGGTGTGTGCCGCACCGAAGTGGTAGAGGTCGATGGCTTCGTTGCCGCCGAGCACCGTCATCTTGTCGGTGTAGGTCTTGTCGGGCAGTGCGTGCGCCTTCGAGGCGTCGGCGAACTGCGGCATCTTCGCCATGCTGGTCTTGACGTTGGCGTGGGCGACGATCTCGACCGAGGCGGGGAAGAAGTCGTTGCTGCCGGTGTGATCGCCGTGCGTGTGGGTGTTGATGATGTGCGTCACCGGCTT
Organism: Vicinamibacteraceae bacterium; assembly: GCA_039916225.1. GTDB lineage: Bacteria > Acidobacteriota > Vicinamibacteria > Vicinamibacterales > Vicinamibacteraceae > JBDSLU01. Next base: position 1,673 of record JBDSLU010000517.1, on the reverse strand, counting down.
GTCGGTGACGGTCTTCACCTGGTCCATGATCGCCTGGCCCCAGTCGGCCAGCTTGGTGTCGACCAGCACCACGCCGTTGCCGGTGACGAACACGGCGGTGTTGCCGCCGCCGCCCGTGACCATGTAGAGGTTGTCCTTCACCTTCTCGATGGCGGCGACCTTCGGCCCGTCCGGCTGCTGCTGCGCCAGCAGGGACCGCCCGGCGACGGCCACCACGGCCACGACCACGATCGACGACAGAATCAGCGTGCGCTTCATGCGATGCCCTCAGGGAAGAAGACGCGCTGCACGAACCAGAAGGCCCCGGCCAGCGCGACGACGACAGAGCCTACCATCGCGATACGTCGGGCCACCATCGGGCGTTGACGCCGGACGGCGGCCAGGATCAGGGCCAGGGGCACGACCAGCAGGAGCTGGCCCAGCTCGACTCCCAGGTTGAACCCGAACAGCGACCAGCCAATGGCGGCCTGCGGCAGGCCGAACTCGCGCAGGACCGCCGCGAAGCCGAAGCCGTGCACCAGCCCGAACAGGCCCGCCATCGGGGCTCGCAGGTCCCGCCGCTGGTTGGTTTGATGGTCGCCGGCCAACAGGTTGTCCGCCCCCACCAGGACCAGGCTCAGGGCGATGGCCGGCTCGATCACCGATCCCGGCGGGGCCAAGACGTTGAGCGCGGCCAGCGACAGGGTGATGCTGTGGCCGATGGTGAAGGCCGTGACGATGAGCCCGAGCCGGCCCATCGAGCCGCCCAGGAGCAGCAGGCCGACCAGGAAGAGGATGTGATCGGGTCCGATCGCGATGTGGTGGATGCCGGCCGCGACGAACGTCGCCAGCACCGCCGCGACGCCCGGCCAGCTGCCAGCGTAGTAGTCCATCGCCGAACGGCGGGCGTCGAGAATGGCCTGGTGGCGCAGCGTGCCGTCCTCGTAGACGTTCACGAAGGTCTGGTGCTGGCGGTCGTACGGGAAGAGCGTCGCGTCGACCGCCAGCCGCCCGGGACGCCCGCTCGCCGCGCCCGAGAGCGTCAGCGAGAAGCGCACCGACTGGCGATCGGGCACCGATGCCATGTCCGTCAGCGTGACCGCGACAGAGTGTCCGTCGACAAGGATGCGCAGCCGCCGGCTCAGGATCTCGCCGAGCGCCGCGCCGTGACGTGCCGACGCGGCCGGATCGAGCAGCGCCGCGATGTCCGGCAGGCCGAGCTCGTGCGCCGCGTCCAGGTCATGGACGGTGAGCGATCCATCGACGCGGCCGGCGTCGATACGCAGATCGAGGAAGCTGAACGGCGCCGGGTGTGCGACGGCGCGCTCGGCAGACGCCAGCAGCGCGATCGCAAACGCGAGCGCGGCCAGCGCGCGCCGACCACGCGTCACGGCGTGGTCCGCGACAGATCGAGCGCCTGGATGCGCGGCTGGCGCGTCGGCGCGAGGAGCAGCGAGCCGCTGACGCGGCCGCGTTCGCAGGTCCACGTGAAGCGGCCGGACAGGGCGGCGGTCGGCGTAATCGGCGCGGTGGTATCGCAGGTGCCGACGCTCGCTTTCAACGACGCGAAGTCGCGCGTCCAGTGGTCGGCGTCGCGATCCATCGGCATGTTCATCGCCAGGACGTCGCCGCCGGCGGCGATCGAGCCGGCGGTGAACATCTTGCCGACCGCGGCGTAGGCGGTGGTCAGGGCC
>JBDSLU010000516.1:0-10238 GCA_039916225.1 Vicinamibacteraceae bacterium | reverse complement strand
TCTCGCCGCAGGCGAGATTGGCTCCTCGGGCTGGATTCGAACCAGCAACCCTCCGGTTAACAGCCGGATGCTCTGCCGTTGAGCTACCGAGGAACGTGTGGTGGGACGCCGAGGCGCGAAACCCCAGCGGATCTACCGGACCGGCAAGTGCGGCAGACCCTTGATTCTAGCTGGCTTGAGCTCCGCCGCGCAACCGAAACGTCTGAGCAGCAAGGGCCCTGGCGGAACAGGGTGCGCGACGACCAGCGGCCGCCCGCGATGGCCCGGATCTCGGTGACGGCCGGCGACTCCAGGCAGGCCTGGAGCACGCCGCCGCCGGCCGAGCCGGTGGCGCCGAAGATCAGGATGACCATCGCGCCAGCCGAAACCGCTTACGCGTTCTGCGCGATGCTCGTCTTCACGGTCACCGCGACGTTGCCGCGGATCGCGTTCGAGATCGGGCAGCCGCCTTCGGCCTTCTTGGCGAGCTCGGCGAGGCCAGCGGCGTCGGTGCCTTCGAGCCCGGTGACGACGACTTCGAGCGCCGACGACACAACCTTGATGCCGGCGTCGGTCTTCTCGGCGCTGACCGTCGCGGTGACGTGCGTCGTGGCGGCCTTGGCGTCGTTGCGGCCGAGCGTGGCGTTGAAGGCCATCGCGTAGCACGCGGCGTGCGACGCCGCCAGCAGCTCCTCGGGGCTGGTGTTGCCGGCCGGCTCACCGATGCGCGACGGGAACGTCACGGGCAGCGAAAACGCCCCGGTTCCGGCCTTCGCCTCGCCCTTGCCGTCCATGATGCCGCCGTTCCAGAACACGTCCACCTTGCGCGTAAACACAGACATTCGAAATCTCCTTGAAGCGATCGGTCCGAGAGGGACCCGCAGCGGCCGCGTCAGCGTTTGGCGGCGCGCGGGCGATTCGAGAGCTGGACGGCGGCGCCGATGCCGCCGAGCACGATCCAGCCGACCCACATCCATTCGTGCCCCTGGGGCACGCGGAGCGGATAGAGCACCCAGCCGTCGGTGACCTGCGCGGCCCGGTTGCCGATCATGCTGATCGCGCCGACCAGGGCCGTCCAGGCGCCGCCGAAGGCGGTCGCGGCGATGATGACGTAGCGCTGTAACGCCATCGCGGCAATGGCCCCGACGACCGTCCCGAGAATGACGACGACGGGATGCGGTTCGCGCGTCAACTGGGCGGCGATGACGTGGACGATGACGGCGCCGAGCGCCGCCCCGACCAGCGCCACACCGACGAAGTAGGCCAGGATCAGCACCAGCGCGCCGATGGCGCCCCCGGCCAGCATGGCGAGGATGGGCGTGCCGGCCGTCGACGGGCCGACGATCGTCGCGGCGATCAGCGCGCCGGTGACGAAGCCGTAGATGCCCAGCACGACCCGGAACAGCCGTTGGCCGACGAAGCACGCCAGCAGTCCCCCGCCGAGCAGGAGCGCGGCGGCGGGGAGCTGGTACGCGGCGGGGAGCACGGGCCGATTATAGACGCCGGAGCCGATTTGCGGACCCCCGCGTCGCGCCACGCAATCGAGCGCCACAAATCGCAAGTTGACGCCGGGAACGGCGCGGAACACGATGGCGGTCGTGAGCGAGGACGACCGCGGCGGGCCCCTGCCTGGCGAGCGTAAGCGCCGGCGGGTCACGCCGGGGAGCGTCGCCGCGGCCCTGTTCGGCGCCGCGCTCTTCGCGCTGACCCTGCGGCAGACCCGGCTGGACGAGGTCAGCGCCGGGATGCAGAGCGTCGGCTGGGGCTTCCTGGTCGTCATCCTGTTGTCGGGCCTGCGTCTGCTGGTCCGGGCCTGGGCTTGGACGCTATGCACCCCGCCCGCGGCCGGGCTCCGCGTCCGCGACACCTTCCCCGCCTTCCTCACCGGCGATGCCCTCGGCAACCTGACCCCGCTGGGGCTGTTCGCCAGCGAGGCGACCAAGGCCGTCTATGTCCGGCATCGCGTGCCGCTCGCCACGGCCGTCTCCGGCCTGACCATCGAGAACTTGATCTACACGCTGACGGTGGCGGTGGTCATCGTCAGCGGCACGCTGGCGCTCCTGCACAACTTCCGCGTCTCGCACGGCCTCGAGGTCGTCTTCCTGGTCTCGGTCGGGGGGATGCTGGCGATGCTCCTCGCGGCAGCGTGGATCCTCGGCCGGCAGGTCAAGGTAATGACCGGCCTCCTCGACTGGCTGCACCGCCGGAAGCTGGCGCCGCACGCGCTCGCCGGCCGGCTCGAGAAGCTGCGCACGCTCGAGGACACCGTCTACGGCTTCCACCGCGAGGATCCGGCCCGGCTGTTCTCGGTCGTCGCGCTCGAAGGCCTCTACCACGCCGCCGGGGTCGCCGAGGTCTACGTGACGCTGGCCTGGATCACGACGCCGCCGACGCTGCTGATCGCCTTCATCCTCGAGACGGCGAACCGCCTGACCAACGTCCTGTTCAAGTTCGTGCCGATGCGGCTGGGCGTGGACGAGGCCGGATCGGCCCTGCTGACGACCGTGCTCGGCTACACGAGCGCGACCGGGGCCACGCTCGCCCTGGTTCGCAAGGTCCGGATGCTCGTCTGGACCGCGGTCGGCGTGTTCTTCCTGGCCCGCTGGCGCGGCGCCGACGCCTAGACCTAGACTTCGCGGCGGCCGGCCATGGCCTTGCCCATGGTCACTTCGTCGGCGTATTCGAGGTCGCTGCCGACGGGGACGCCCATGGCGATGCGGGTGACGCGGACGCCGAGCGGCTTGAGCAGCTTGGCCAGGTAGATCGCGGTCGCTTCGCCGTCGACGGTGGGGTTGGTGGCCAGCACGATCTCATGGACGTGGCCCTGCCCGACCCGCGTCAGCAGGGTGCGGATCTTCAGGTCATCCGGACCGACGCCCTGGAGCGGCGACAGCACCCCCATCAGCACGTGATACGTGCCCTTGAAGTGCGTCTTCTCGACGGCGGAGACGTTCTGCGGATCCTCGACCACGCAGATCAGTCCCTGGTCGCGGTCGGCGCCGGTGCAGTAGCTGCACGGATCGCTGTCGGTGATGTTGTGGCACACCGAGCAGTGGGCTACCCGATCCTTGACCAGCACGATCGCCTGGGTCAGGCGATCGACGTGTTCGCGCGGGCTCTTGAGGAGGTGGAACGCCAGCCGCTGCGCGCTCTTGGCGCCGATGCCAGGCAGCCGCTGCAGCTCGGCGACGAGCGCCTGGAGCGATTCGGGGAGGGCCATCGAGGAGGCTGGACCAGGGGGCGCGGCAGCCTAGAGGCCGGGCAGGCCCAAGCCGCCGAGCATGCCGCCCATCTGCTTCTTCATGTCCTCGTCGACCTTTCGCTGGGCGTCGACGAAGGCGGCGATGATCATGTCCTGCAGGATCTCGACGTCGTCCTTCGAGACGACTTCGGGATCGATCGTCAGCGACTGCACCTGCTTCAGGCCGTTGATGACGATAGTGACCGCGCCGCCGCCGGCGGTGCCTTCAGCGCGCGTCTGGGACGCCTGCTTCTGCACCTGCTCCTGCATCTTCGCGGCCTGCTTCATCATCTGCTGGATATTCATTCCTTCACCTCTTCGACGTCGCGAATGTCGGCCGGAAACACGTCGAGCAGCTTCTGCACGGCGGGCTCGGCCATCGCCGCGGCCTTGAGTCGATCCCTCTCGCCCTGGTGCGCGCTCGGCGCCGCCGCGGCCGGCCCGGCCTCGACCCGGCAGGACACGGTCATCGGCCGCCCTGCCAGTGAGGTCGCCAGCTCGGTCAGCCCGGCACGGAGGGCCTCGAAGCGGCCGGCTATCAGCTTGGGCTGCGATTCGTAGACGAACGTGACCGAGCCGACGGCGACCTCGACGCGGCGCGCCGGCATGAAGATCATGCCCCAGTCGGCCTGGCCGCGCGATCGCTTGACCTCGGCGAGGAACGCGTCGCGAAACCTCGCCAGCGCCGCGTCGGACACGTCGTCGACGAGCAGGTCACGCGCCGACGGCGCGGCGACCGCGGATGCAGCTGGAGCGGCCGGCGCCGATGCCACAGGAACAGGCCCCGCCGGCTTCGACGCGGACGGCGCTGGGGGACGAGCCGGCGTAGACGGCCGCGTCGGTGTGGCCGATGGCCCGGCCGGTCGTGGCGGCGCGGCCGACGCGGGCCGCGACACCGGCAGCGACAGCGGCACGCCGCCTCCGCTCTGCCCCTCGAGCAGCGCGGCAAGCGGCACCAGCTTGCGCAAGTGCACCCACCGCAGCAGCGCCATCTCGAGATGGAAGCGCGGCTGGGCGGCGACCTTGACGTCCTGTTCGAGCTTGGCGACCAGCTCGAAGGCGCGCAGCAGGTCCTCGCGCGAGAAGCGCGACGCGACGGCCCGCAGCCGCTCGCCATCGCCTTCGATGGCGAACTCCGGATCCTGGGTCCGATCGGGGTCGACCTGCAGCACCATCAGGTCGCGCACCAGGCGCGACAGCTCCCGGCAGACGTGGCGCAGGTCGTGGCCGGACTCGACCAGCCGGCCGGCGACGTCGAACACGCGCGGCGCGTCGTCGTTGGCGACCACGTCGAGCACGTCGAGGAGCACCTCGCGCTCGACCAGGCCGAGCACCTCGGACACGGTCGTCCCGTCGATCTCGGCGCCGCCGAACGCCATCACCTGGTCGAGCGCGCTCTGCGCGTCGCGCATGCTGCCCTCGGCGGCACGGGCGACGAGCGCAATCGCCTCGTCGGTGATGTTCACCTTCTCGGCGTCGGCGATGCGGCGCAGCTGGTCGATGATGGCGCGCGTGCCGATCGTGCGCAGCTCGAAGACCTGGGCCCGCGACAGGATCGTATCGGGGATCTTGTGCAGCTCGGTCGTCGCCATCATGAAGACGATGTGCGGCGGCGGCTCCTCCATCGACTTGAGGAGCGCGTTGAACGAGGACACCGACAGCTGGTGCACCTCGTCGATGATGAAGACCTTGTAGCGATCGCGGGCCGGCCGCACCTGCAGGCCGTCGATGATCACTTCGCGGATGTTGTCGATCCCGGTGTGCGTCGCGGCGTCGATCTCGAGCACGTCGAGGTCGCGGCCTTCGGCGATCTCCACGCAGGTGTCGCAGACGCCGCACGGCTCCGGGGTCGGGCCCTTCTCGCAGTTGAGGGCGCGGGCCAGGATGCGGGCGGTCGTGGTCTTACCGACGCCGCGAGCGCCGGCGAACACAAAGGCCTGCGCAATCCGGCCGGTGGCGATGGCGTTGCGGAGGGTCTGGGTGACGCCCTTCTGCCCGATCACCTCGTCGAAACGCTGCGGCCGCCACTTGCGGGCGAGTACCTGGTACGACACGTCAGCTCGGGTCAGTCGGGGTCGATGGGGTGGTGGTCAGGCGAACAGGCGATGACATCGTGAGGAGAGCGGCCCTACCGCGACCCGGATGACCTGCGGCACATGACAGACACTGCTTAGCGCTGCTACCTTCCGGTTCTGACGCGGTTCGGAGGCTGCCATTGCACAAGGTCCGGGCCGCGGTACGGCCGCCCTCGGACGCCCCGCGCTGGGCAGGGCGAACTCTCAGTCTATTGGACGGGCCGGCGTTTGCAAAGCTCTGGTGTCGTGCCACTACGAGCGGGGCCGCGGCTTGACCCGCGCCGTCGGCGTCGCCGTCCACGGATCTTCGGGCCATGGGTGTCGCGGATACCGGCCGCGCAGCTCCTTCCGCACCTCGGGATAAGTCCGATCCCAGAAGCTGCGCAGGTCGCGCGTCGTCTGTACCGGCCGGCCGTTCGGCGCGAGCAGGGACAGCACCACGGGCACGCCGGCCGGGCCCACCCGCGGTGTCTCGGCCAGCCCGAACAGCTCCTGCAGCTTGGCCGACGCCGAGATGGTGCCGTCGGCGTCGTAGAGCAGCGCCGCGCGGCGGCCGCTCGGCAGGTCGAGGTGGCTCGGCGCCAGCCGCTCGAGGTCGCGGGTCAGCGCGTACGGCGCGTGCGCCGCGAGGTCGACGTCCGCCAGTGACGTCGAGCTTGGGGTTGCCTGCCGCACCAAGGCCGGCAGGTCGATGTCGAGGCCGGCGAAGCGGACCCGGCGCAGCCAGGCCGCGTTGGTCTCGTCGGTCTCCCTCGCCAGCCAGGCCTCGGCCAGCACCTCCGCCGCCGCGGCCGGCTCAGGCGCCTGCGCGTGCTCGGCGAGCACCAGCCGATCGAACCGTTCGCGGCGCCAGGCACGGACCCGCCCCGTGCGCGCGTCGAAGGCGTGCTCGACGGCGATCTGCGTCGGCACGATCCACTCCGGCTCGACCCGACTGGCGACGCGGACCAGCGCGTGGGGATCGCCCGGACGCGTCGGCGCCTGGACGTCGAGCGCGACCACGAACTCGCCATCTCGCACGCCGCTCTCGCGTCCGAGCACCGCGCCTGTCCCGGTCGCCAGCACCAGCGTCGTGCCCTGCACGTCCCTGCGCCGGGCCAGCCGATCGGCGTAGCCGACGAACAGCGCACGGCGCAGATCCACCTCGGTGAAGGCGCCGCGCCGCACCTGCCGCGCCGAGAGACCGCCGGCGAGATCTTCGATCTGGCGGCTCACTTGGTGGACGTGCGGCGGCAGCGACGCCCAGGCGTCGAGCGAGCCCAGCAGATCGCAGGTCGTCGTCTCGCGGCGGGCCGGCACCAGCTGGCGTTCCGACAAGATGGCGCAGGCTCGCGCAGCATCCCGGGCGCCGCCCGCTTCGATCAGGATGCGGGCCAGTCGCGGCGGAAGCGGCAGCGCCTGCATCTGCCGGCCCAGCGGTGTGAGCGCAGCGCCGTCGATGGCGCCGAGGCGACGCAGCAGCGCGCGAGCGGCGGCGACGGCTTCCGCGGGCGGCGCTTCGAACCACGCGAAGGCATCGGCATCCGTCCCCCACGCGGCGAGGTCGAGCAGCGGTCCGGCAAGATCGATGCGCGCGATGTCGGGCTCGCCGTGCGGACTCAGGCGATCGCGGGCGTCCCACAGCCGCCGCGCCCGTCCTGGTCCGAGGCGTGCCGCGCGGCCGGCCCGCTGATCGGCGCTGGCCTGCGACACGCGTTCGGTGTCCAGCGTGTCGAGCGCCCGCGTCGCGTCGTAGCGAGCCACCTTGTGGAGCCCGGTGTCGACGACGGTGTCGACGCCGGACACGGTCAGCGACGTCTCGGCGATGTTGGTGGCGAGGATCACGCGCCGGCCCGAGCCGCGGACGGCGCGGTCCTGCTGGTCGGCATCGAGCGCGCCGAACAGGTCGACGACTTCGGCGCCCGGCACTGCCTGCGCGACCTCGGCGTGCGCCCGGCGGATCTCGGGCGCGCCGGGCAGGAAGCAGAGCACGCTGCCGCGCGAGCCCGGCCAGACCGTGCGCACCGCCTCGGCGACCGATTCGCCCGGCGCGTAGGCGATATCGAGCGGATGCGGCCGGCCCGGCACCTCGACGATCGGACAGTCGTCCAGGAAGCGCGCCACCGGACCGGCGGCCAGCGTCGCCGACATGACCACGACGCGCAGATCATCGCGCGCGGCCCACGCCTGACGCGCCAGCGCCAGCCCGAGATCGGCGTGAATCGAGCGCTCGTGGAACTCGTCGAGGACGATGGTGCGGACGCCGGAGATCAGCGGATCGTCGACCAGACGCGCGGTGAGGATGCCTTCGGTCGCGAGCAGCACGCGCGTCGCCGCCGTGAAGCGGCGTTCGAAGCGCACGTGCCAGCCGACTTCCTGGCCGAGCGTCCAGCCGCGCTCGTCGGCAATGCGGCGGGCGATGGCCCGCGCCGCGACCCGCCGCGGCTGCAGCACCAGCACCGGCCCGTCGGCGGCAAGGGCCGGCGGCAGGCGCGTCGTCTTGCCAGCGCCAGGCGGCGCCACGACGACGGCGGCGCGATGCCGGCGCACGGCGTCGACGACGGCGTCGACGTGCGCGTCGATCGGCAGGGGATCGAGCCCGTGGGGCATGGTCGTTGGGCCTGGCGGGAGTCCACCGCGGCCGGGCCGTGGATCGGTGTCCCGCGAATGTTACTTCGCGAGGGCCGTGGCGACGGGAGACGGCACCGATGCGGGCGCCGCGGCCGCCTTCATCGAGGCCCATCGCACGACCCAGGCGGCCACCAGGCTGATCGCGCCGCCGATCAGCGACAGCATGGCGACGTGCTCGTCGCGGACCAGGACGCCGAGCAGCAGCGCCACCACCGGGATGAAATAGGCCGACACCGAGGCCGACGTGGCGCCGAGGCGTCCGGCCGCGATCGTCGTCATCACGGTGGCGACGCAGGTGCCGAGCGCGCCCAGCGCCAGGAGCGACAGCACCGAGCGCGGTGTCCAGTGGCCGTGCAGCGCGCGCGGCAGGCCCAGCGGAGCGGTCAGGATCAGCGCCACCAGCAGGGCCCGCCAGACCACCGGCAGGGCGCCGTTGCGCTGCTGCAGCGGCCGGGCGAGGTTGACGGCGAAGCCGTAGGAGATGCACGCCGCGATCACCAGGACGATGCCCACGGCGCTGTTGCCGCCGGCGCCGAGGCCGGACCAGGCCATCAGCACGCCGCCGAACAGCCCGGCGGCGATGCCGACGCCGACCATGGTCGGTGGCCAGCGCCGGTGCAGCACCGCGGCGACTGCGGTGGCGAACAGCGGCACGGTGCCGTTCAACATGCCGGTCAGCGCCGACGAGATCCACTGCTCCGCATGCGGGAACATGCTCATCGGGAACGCGAACCACAGCAGGCCGAGCGCGGCGACGCGCGTCCAGTCGCTGCGCACGATCGGCTTCCGCGCCCCAGGCACCAGGCTCAGGGTGAGGAACCCGACCAGGATCCGGATGAACGTGACGCCGTCGGGCGGCACCGCCGTCAGGCCTTCGGCGATGAACAGGAAGGACGCGCCCCAGATGATGCCGGGCAGGACGATGAGCAGCCAGTCGATCACAGTCCCCCGATCATAGGCCGGCGGCGACGATCTCCGCGACTGCGTCCGCGACCAGGTCCACTTCCGCTTCGGTGTTGTAGTAGTGCGGCGACAGCCGCGAGCACCAGTCGACGTCCTTGTCGCCGAAGTCGAAGACGGCGTAGTCGCGGTAGCTGAGCGCCGAATTGATGCGGCGGGCGTCGAGCGCGTCCTTGAACGGCTGCGACTCCCAGCCGGCGACCGCCAGCGTCACCGATGCCGCCAGCTGCGCGCCGTGCTCCAGCACGCGGACGCCGGGGATCGCCTCCAGACGCCGACGCAGGCGCGCCGCCAGCATCGGGGCCCGCGCGGCGATGGCGTCCAGGCCGACGGCGAGCGCATAGCGGGTGGCGACGGCGCAGCCGATGATGCCGGCGTAGTTCAGCTCCCACTCCTCGAAGCGCTTCGCGGTGGCGACCGGCTGGTAGCGGTCCTCGGCCACCCACGTCGCGCCGCGCATCTCGATGAACAGCGGCTCGAAGCCCTGATCGAGGAGCCGCGACGACACGTAGAGGAAGCCCGAGCCGCGCGGCCCGCGCAGCCACTTGCGACAGGTCGCGGTCAGCAGATCGCAGCCGATCGCCTCGACGTCGAGCGGGAACTGGCCGAGCGATTGGCAGGCGTCGACCAGATACAGCAGGTCGAGCTCGCGGCAGTGCCGGCCGATCGCCGCGACCGGCTGCACCAGGCCGGAATTGGTCGGCACGTGCGTGGCCGCGACCAGGCGTGGCCGCCGGGCGTGCATCAACGCCGCCATCGCCTCGACGTCGACGCCGCCCTCGGGCGCGTCCGGCGCATGGACGACCTCGACACCGAACCGCTGGCGCAGGGCCAGGAAGGCAATCTGGTTGGAGATGAAGTCGTGGCGCGTGGTGAGGATGACGTCGCCGCGCTCGAACGCGATCGCCGACAGCGCCTTGCTGTAGGCGTGGGTCGCACACGAGGCAAAGGCGATCTCTTCGGCACGGGCACCGATCAGATCGGCGGTGGCGGCGTAGAAGTCGGCGATCGCCGCGCCGCGAAGGGCCGACGACTCGTAGCCGCCGATCGTCGCCTCGAGCGCCAGGTGCTCGACCTGGGCGTCGAGCACGGCGCGGGGCATCAGGCCGCAGCCGGCGTTGTTGAAATGGGTGACGCGGTCACACCCCGGGGTGTCGGCGCGGAGGGCGGCGACGTCGAGGAGTGGTTCCAGAATCGGTGCAAAAGCGCTACTATCGTTCGACATGGAAGACAGTAGCAGTACCGATCGGGTCATGACAACCCTGCGCGGCGACGTCGCCACCCTGGCCCCCGGCGATCGCCTGCCGAGCAGCCGCGACCTGATCGCGCGGCTCGGCGTCGGTCCGGTGACGGTGGCGCGGGCGATTGCCCGG
>JBDSLU010000515.1:0-2517 GCA_039916225.1 Vicinamibacteraceae bacterium | reverse complement strand
GAGCGCGGGCACGCCGACGTCAGCGCCGCGGCGAAGATCGCGTTGCCGCGCGTGCTGGGCGGCCGGATGGATATGGCGCTCTTGCCGGAGGTATCGCTTCCCGGGGGCACCGGCGAGTTCACGAGGGGGTCGGTCGAGCCCTCCTTCGGCTTTCTGTGGGCCCTCTCGCCGGCTGACGGGTGGGATCTGAGCGGAGTGGCGCAGGTGGCAGCCCACGGCGCCGGTGACGGCGGTCGGCTGCGAGCGACAGCCGTGAGTGCGGCCCTCGGCCGGACCTGGCACGACCGAGGGTCGGTCTACGTCGAGGCGTACCGCATCTCAGAGGGAGCGCTCTCCCGATGGGCACTCGACGCCGGAGCCTCGCACCTGTTTGGCGACGATGTCGCCGCCGATGTGTCCGCTGGCCGCTCGATCACACCCTCCGGCGGCTGGTTCGTCGCCGCGGGAGCCGCGTTCCGCCACCTCCGGCGGTGACGTCCGCCGTCGCCAGCAGCGGTCTCACGCGTGTGCCCCAATCCAACCAATTCCAGACCACTGGCGTCTGCTACAGGCGACGGCAGATCCGCACTCGGAGGAGCCACATGATGATCGAAAGACGATGGGCGCAATGTCTGGCCGCGGTCCTGGTCGTAGCCGCGGTGTCCGTGTCGGGGCAGGCGCCGCCGCCGCCGCGGCCGCCTCAGACCTATCCGATTTACCTGCAGGGGCAGTACGCCTCGATCAAGCGCTACGTCATCGGCGCGGCCGAGAAGATGCCGGCCGAGCACTTTGCCTTCAAGCCGGTGCCCGAGGTCATGAGCTACGCGCAGTTGCTCGGCCACATCATCGACGTGCAGTACGGCTTCTGTCATGCGGTGAAGGGCGGCGACAATCCAGCGACCGGCAGGCATCTCGACACGCTCGCCGACAAGGCGGCGCTGGTGCCGGCGGTGAAGGACGCGTTTGCGTATTGCGATGACGCGTTCGCGGGCCTGACCAGCGAGAACGCGCTGCAGCTGCTGACGATCGGCAAGCCACCCACTCAGTGGCAGTCCGCCCGCGCCAACGAGTTGACCATGGTGATCGCGCACGGCAACGAGCACTACGGCAATCTCGTCACCTACCTGCGCATCAAGGGCATCGTCCCGCCGTCCTCGACCCCGCAGTGATGCCCGAGCACGGGCAATCCTCCACGACGGCTGGCGCGCGCGCCTACCGGCTGTCCAGCATCGACATGCTGCGCGGCCTGGCGATCGTGATCATGGCGATCGATCACTCGCGGGACTTCTTCATGTCCGCCGGCGAGCTCGAGCCGGCGGCGAACCCGAGTATCGGCGCAGCGCTCTTCTTCACGCGGTGGATCACGCACTTCTGCGCGCCGACGTTCGTCTTCCTGGCCGGGACCAGCGCCGGCCTGATGGTCGGGCGCAAGAGCCGAGGGGAACTGGGGCGCTTCCTGTTCTCGCGCGGCGCCTGGCTGGTGCTGATCGAAGCGGTCATCATCTCCACCGCCTGGACGTTCTCGCCAGGCGGGATGGAGGAACTGGGCGGGATCGTCCGGGTCCCGATGCAGGTCATCTTCGCCATCGGCGCGAGCATGATGATGCTGGCCGCCGCGCAGGGCCTCGGCCGGCGGACCTGCGCCTGGCTCGGCGCGGCGGTGGTGCTGGGGCACAACCTGCTCGACCCGGTATGGCCGCAGACCAGCCTCCTCGATGCGGCTACCAGCGGGCCGTGGTGGGCGTTCCTGCATTCGCAGACCACCTACCTTGTCGGACCGATTCTGATTCGCGTCACTTATCCGCTCCTGCCGTGGATCGGCGTCATGCTGCTTGGCTTCGGCACGGCGAGCGTCTTCGAGGCCCCGCCGGCGCGGCGAAAGACGCTGCTGCTCGCGTCGGGCATCGCGGCGAGCGTCGCCTTCGTGCTCATCCGGGCCACCGGCCTCTACGGCGACCCCAATCCGTGGCAGTGGGATGCCAGCCCGGTCCGTGCGGCGATCGACTTCCTCAACACGACGAAATACCCGCCCAGCCTGCTGTTCCTGCTGATGACGCTGGGGCCAGCGGCGATCCTGTGCGCGCTCGCGGAGTTGGTGCCCGGTGCCATCCAGGAACGGCTCGTGACGTTCGGCCGAGCGCCGTTCGCCTTCTACGTCGCCCACCTCTACGTGTTGCACGCCGGCAGCGCGGTGCTCGGAGCCCTCCAGGGATTCGAGCCATGGCAGTTCCTCACCGTCTTCCAGTTGTTCCCCAGGGGCTATGGCCTCAGCCTGCCGGGTGTCTACGCGGTGTGGGTGCTGGTCGTGATCGCGCTCTATCCCCTGTGCCGCTGGGTATCCGCCGTCAAGGCCCGACGTCGCGACTGGTGGCTGAGCTATCTGTAGCGGCGACGATCGCGGCTCCGGTCGCGTTCAGGAAGCCGGCGGCAGCCGACTGCGCCAGACCTCGGCGTCGGCCGGCCGCTTGGCCGCGACGTAGAGATCCACCAGACGGCGTCGCGCATCGGCGACGAGGGGCGATTTGTCGCCGAGTGCCG
>JBDSLU010000514.1:0-8616 GCA_039916225.1 Vicinamibacteraceae bacterium | reverse complement strand
GCGCCGCTCGCCGGCGAGAGGATGTTGTTCGACGACATCATCAGCACCAAGGCCTCGATCTGCGCCTCGGGTCCGAGCGGAATATGGACCGCCATCTGGTCGCCGTCGAAGTCGGCGTTGAACGCCGTGCAGACGAGCGGATGGATACGAATGGCCTTGCCTTCGACCAGCACCGGCTCGAACGCCTGGATGCCGAGGCGATGCAGCGTCGGCGCGCGGTTGAGCAGCACCGGGTGCTCGCGGATGACCTCTTCGAGCACGTCCCACACTTCCGGGCGCTGCTGCTCGACCATCTCCTTGGCCTGCTTGATGGTCGCGACCAGCTGACGCTCTTCGAGCTTGTTGTAGATGAACGGCTTGAACAGCTCGAGCGCCATCTTCTTCGGCAGGCCGCACTGGTGCAGCCGCAGCTCCGGGCCGACGACGATGACCGAACGGCCGGAGTAGTCGACGCGCTTGCCGAGCAGGTTCTGACGGAAGCGGCCCTGCTTGCCCTTGAGCGTGTCCGAGAGCGACTTGAGCGGACGGTTGTTGGCTCCGCGCAGGACGCGGCCGCGGCGGCCGTTGTCGAACAGCGCGTCGACCGCTTCCTGCAGCATCCGCTTCTCGTTGCGGATGATGACGTCCGGCGCCTTCAGCTCCATCAGCTTCTTCAACCGGTTGTTGCGGTTGATGACGCGGCGATAGAGGTCGTTCAGGTCGGACGTGGCGAAGCGGCCGCCGTCGAGCGGGACCAGCGGGCGCAGCTCGGGCGGGATGACCGGGATGACGTCGAGAATCATCCACTCCGGACGATTGCTCGACTTCTTGAAGGCCTGGACGACCTTCAGGCGCTTGGCGAACTTCTGCCGCTTCTGCGCCGACTGCTCGGTCTTCATCCGCTCGCGCAGGTCGACCGAGAGGTCCTCGATGGCGACGCGCTTGAGCAGCTCCTTGATCGCCTCGGCGCCCATCTGGGCGCGGAACGCGGCGGCGCCGTATTCCTCACGCGCCTTGCGGTACTGGTCCTCGTTGAGCAGCTCGTTCGGCTTCAGCTCGGTGCCGCCCGGCTCGACGACCACGTAGGCCTCGAAGTAGAGAATCCGCTCGAGGTCGCGCAGCGAGATGTCGAGGAGGTGGCCGATGCGGCTCGGCAGCCCCTTGAAGAACCAGACGTGGCTGACCGGCGTGGCCAACTCGATGTGGCCCATGCGCTCGCGGCGGACGCGAGCCTGGGTGATCTCGACGCCGCACTTGTCGCAGATCACGCCGCGGTGCTTCATGCGCTTGTACTTGCCGCAGAGGCACTCCCAGTCGGTGACCGGGCCGAAAATCTTGGCGCAGAAGAGGCCGTCGCGTTCCGGCTTGAAGGTCCGGTAGTTGATCGTCTCCGGCTTGGTCACCTCGCCGAACGACCACTGCCGGATCTTGTCCGGCGACGCCAGGCTGATCCGGATGGCGTCGAAGTCGGACGTCAGTGCGCTCGTGCGCTCGGGAAAGGGTCTCATGTGGTGTCCTCGAACTCCGGCTCTCGGCTACTGGTGGTGTCCGCCGCCGCCCTCACGGGCGGCGACGGACGGGGTGCGGTGAAGCCTCACCTCACCCCGCCACCGGCTCCGGCTCCGCCAACGGCGGCTGAGGCGGCACGTCGATCGTCCGCTTCTTGGTCTTGATCAGGTCGACGTCCAGGCACAGCGCCTGCAGCTCGCGGATGAGCACGTTGAACGATTCCGGCAGGCCCGGCGTGAAGCTGGCGTCGCCCTTGACGATGGCCTCGTAAATCTTGGCGCGGCCGGTGACGTCGTCGGACTTCGCGGTGAGCAGCTCCTGGAGAATGTGCGCCGCGCCGTAGGCTTCGAGCGCCCACACTTCCATTTCGCCGAAGCGCTGACCGCCGAACTGCGCCTTGCCGCCCAGCGGCTGCTGGGTGATGAGCGAGTACGGTCCGATCGAGCGGGCGTGGATCTTGTCGTCGACCAGGTGCGACAGCTTGAGCATGTAGATGTAGCCCACTGTCACTTCCTGCTCGAACTGGTCGCCGGTGAGCCCGTCACTGAGGCGCGTCTTGCCCGAGCGCGGGTGCCCGGCCTTGTCGAGCCACAGCTTGATCTCCTTCTCCGTCGCGCCGTCGAAGACCGGCGTCGCGAAGTAGACGCCGAGGGCGTGCGCCGCCCAGCCGAGGTGCGTCTCGAGAATCTGACCGACGTTCATACGAGACGGCACACCCAGCGGGTTGAGCACGATCTCGACCGGCGTCCCGTCCGGCAGGTACGGCATGTCCGCTTCCGGCAGGATGCGGGCGATGACGCCCTTGTTGCCGTGGCGACCGGCCATCTTGTCGCCGACCGACAGCTTGCGCTTCATCGCGACGTAGACCTTGACGAGCTTGATGACGCCCGGGGGCAGCTCGTCGCCGCGGCGGATCTTGTCCTTCTTCTCTTCGAAGACCTGGCGGATGGTCTCGACCTGGCGCTCGGTGCGCTCCTCGACCAGCCGCAGATCCTCGTCGAGACGCGGATCGTCGCTGGCGACGCGCATCCGGATGACCGCTTCGTAGGGCAGCGGATCGAGCACCTCGTCGGTGATCGGCGTGCCCTTCTTGAGCATCCGCTCACGGCCGTGCTCGTCGAAGAGGTCGGTGCGCAGCGTCTGGCCGCGCAGCATGTGCGCCAGGCGCTTCTTCACCTCGTCGTGGAGAATGCGAATCTCGTCCTGGAGATTCTTCTCCATCATCTCGAGGTCTTCCGCCTCGATCGACTTGGCGCGCTCGTCCTTCTCGATGCCCTTGCGCGAGAAGATCTTGACGCCGACGATGATCCCCTCGATGCCCGGCGGGCAGACGAGCGAGGCGTCGCGGACGTCGCCGGCCTTCTCGCCGAAGATGGCGCGGAGCAGCTTCTCTTCCGGCGTCAGCTGGGTCTCGCCCTTCGGCGTGACCTTGCCGACCAGGATGTCGCCCGGCTTGACATTGGCGCCGATGCGGATGACGCCGCTGTCGTCGAGGTCACGGAGGTAGCCCTCGCCGACGTTCGGGATGTCGCGCGTGATTTCTTCCGGTCCGAGCTTGGTGTCGCGCGCCTCGATCTCGAACTCCTCGATGTGGATCGAGGTGTAGTAGTCCTCCTTCACCAGCTTCTCGGACACGAGAATCGCGTCCTCGAAGTTGTAGCCGCGCCACGGCATGAAGGCGACCAGCACGTTGCGGCCGAGGGCGAGCTCGCCGAGCTCGGTGCACGGACCGTCGGCCAGGACCTGGCCCTTCGAGACCTTCTGGCCGACCCGGACGATCGGCCGCTGGTTCAAGCAGGTGTTCTGGTTCGACCGCTTGAACTTGGTCATGTTGTAGATGTCGGCGCCCATCTCGGGGGAGTCTTCGCTCTCACCCTCGACGCGGACGACGATGCGCTGGCTGTCGACGTAGTCGACCGTGCCGGTGCGCCGCGCCACCACCACCGAGCCCGAGTCGCGGGCGGTGATGTACTCCATGCCGGTGCCGACGAACGGCGCCCGGGCCTGGAGCAGCGGCACCGCCTGGCGCTGCATGTTCGATCCCATCAGCGCGCGGTTGGCGTCGTCGTTCTCGAGGAACGGGATCAGCGACGCAGCGACGGAGACGAGCTGCTTCGGCGAGACATCGACGTACTGGATCTCTTCGCGATGGGCGAGCTTGAAGTTGCCCGCCTCCCGCGCCGTCACGCGCTCGGTGACCAGGCGCAGGTTCTCGTCGAGCTCGACGTTGGCCTGGGCGATGACGTACTGGTCCTCTTCCCACGCCGACAGGTAGAACGGATGGGCCTCGAACTCGTAGCCCTTCATCGTCCGCTTCGGGTGGCCGGTGGCGTCGAGCACCTCGTCGGCCTCGACCAGCGCCCCCAGCGCGTACTTGCCGCCCTCGGGCGCGTGCAGCACCTTGACCCAGTCGACGATGCGCCCGTTCTTGACCTCGCGGTAGGGCGACTCGATGAAGCCGAACTCGTTGATGCGCGCGTAGCACGACAGCGACGAGATCAGGCCGATGTTCGGGCCTTCCGGCGTCTCGATCGGACAGATGCGCCCATAGTGCGTCGGGTGGACGTCGCGGACTTCGAAGCCGGCGCGCTCACGCGACAAGCCGCCCGGCCCGAGGGCGGAGAGACGCCGCTTGTGCGTGATCTCCGAGAGCGGGTTGGTCTGGTCCATGAACTGCGACAGCTGCGACGATCCGAAGAACTCGCGAATCGCCGCCATGACGGGCTTCGCGTTGATCAGGTCGTGCGGCATGGCCGTAGCCATTTCCTGGTAGACCGACATCTTCTCCTTGATGGCGCGCTCCATCCGGACCAGTCCGATGCGGAACTGGTTCTCGAGGAGTTCGCCCACGGAGCGGACGCGGCGGTTGCCCAGGTGATCGATGTCGTCGACGTTGGCCGGGTTCCGCTTCAGCTTGAGCAGATACTTGATGACCTCGTAGAAGTCCTGCGGGTGCAGGATCTTCTCGTCGAGCGGCGTCTTCAGCTTCAGCTTGGTGTTCAGCTTCAGCCGGCCGACCCGCGAGAAGTCGTACTTCTGCGGGTTGAAGAACATGTTCTCGAAGAGCGAGCGCGAGCTCTCGAGCGTCGGCGGATCGCCCGGACGCAGGCGGCGGTAGATTTCGATCAGCGCCTCTTCGTGGGTGCGGATCGGATCCTTGCGCAGCGTCGCCGAGAGGACCGGGCCGGTCTCGTCCTTCTCCGGGAAGAAGACCTCGATCAGCTCGACGGCCTTCTCCTGCGCCTGCAGCATCAGGCGGGCGTCGATCGGCTCGTTGGCCTCCAGGATCACTTCGCCCGTGCTCGGGTCGACGACGTCGGAGGCGGCGTGCGCGCCGGCCAGCTCCGCTTCGTCGATCTCGATGGCCGGCACGCCGGCCTTCTTGAGGGCGGCGAGGTGGGTCTGGCTGACCTTCTTGCCCTTGTGGATCGTGATCTCGGTGCCCGGGATCGGGAACTCGCGGCCGGCCCGCAGGCCGATCAGCGACTCACCCACCGCCCACTTGGTCGGGCCGCCGGCCATGTGCAGCTTGTCGACGGTGTAGAAGGCGCGCAGCATGTCGTCGGCGCCGCGCAGCCCAAGGGCGCGCAGGAACACCGACGCCAGGAACTTGCGCTTGCGGTCGATGCGCACGTACAGCAGGTTCTTGCTGTCGTACTCGAACTCCACCCACGAGCCGCGATACGGGATGATCTGGCCGATGAAGAGCGTCTTGTCTTCCGAGTGGAAGAACACGCCCGGCGACCGGTGCAGCTGGCTGACGATGACGCGTTCGGTGCCGTTGATGATGAACGTGCCGTTGTCAGTCATCAGCGGGATGTCGCCGAAGTAGACCTCCTGCTCCTTGATGTCGCGGATGGTCTTGGCGCCCGTCTCCGGGTCCTTGTTCCACACGACGAGCCGGATGGTGACCTTCAGCGGCACGGCATAGGTCATGCCGCGCTCCTGGCACTCGTTGATGTCGTATTTCAGCTTCAGCGCCATGCGCTGACCGCCGATTTCGTGCACCAGGCCGCGTGCTTCGTCACCCCAGCCGCAGGGGTCCCAGTTGCCGATCGAGTAGTCGATGAACTCGAGCGACGAGTTTTCCCTGAAGTCGGAGATGGGAAATACCGATTTGAATACCGACTGGAGGCCGACGTCCTCGCGCTCCGCCGGTGGCGTGTACATCTGCAGGAAGCGCTCGTACGACTTCTTCTGGATCTCGATCAGGTTCGGAATGGGAACCGTGCTCTTGATCTTGGAGAATTCGACGCGCTCCCGGTAGACGTTCTTGTGCAGGCTCTGCATGTGCGTGAAGTCCCAATCGGCCTATGAACGACAGCCCCTCGCCCGGGTGGGGCCGGCCCCCCTCAAGCGAAACGGGGCGCTCCAACGCGACGCCCACGGGCCGCACGTCTCCCGCCACGAGCGCTGAGCGCGCTCGCGTTGCGGGATCCGATGCGTCCGTGGTCCTGCCACGCTGGCCGTGATCGTCTATTCCTTCGACAAGCAACTTGCCGGCGCCACCCCGCCGGTCCGAGAGGGACCGGGGCGGGCGGCCGGCAAGGAAACACGACGCAGGGAGCTACTTGACCTCGACCTTGGCGCCGACTTCTTCGAACTTCTTCTTGATGGCCGCCGCCTCGTCCTTGGTCACGGCTTCCTTGACCGCCTTCGGCGCGGCTTCGACGAGGTCCTTGGCTTCCTTCAGACCCAGGCTGGTGACTTCGCGGACGACCTTGATCACGTTGATCTTGTTCGCGCCGACTTCGGTCAGGGTCACCGTGAATTCCGTCTTTTCCTCGACCGGGGCCGCCGCCGCGCCGCCGCCGGCTACGGCCGCCGGTGCTGCCGCCGCTGCCGAGACGCCGAGCTCCTGCTCGAGGCGCTTGACGAGCTGCGAGCACTCCAGCACCGAGATGTTCTTGACGTATTCGACGACCTGATCCTGCGTGAGTGACATCGTTCTCTGCTCCTTAGTAGCTCTCAGCAAGAGAGCTGAAAGCTATTCCGCGGCTTTCTTCTTCTCGACTTCCGACAAAACCGTCACGAGATCCCGCGGTGTGGCATTGAGGACCGTGACGAGCTGGACCATGGGCGCCTGCAACAGGAACAGCAGCTTCGCGTACAGCTCCGGCTTACCGGGCAGCGTGGCGAGCTCGCCGACTTCCGCGGCCTGAAGCGCCTTGCCGTCGACGACGGCGGCCTTGATCTTGAGGGCCGGCGTCGTCTTGGCGAACGTCGTCAATGTCTTGGCGAGGACGACCGGGTCGGCCTCGCTGTAGGCGATGGCGATCGTGCCCTGGAAAAGCGACGCGAGCTTTTCGAACGCCGTGCCGGCAACGGCCCGCTTGGCGAGTGTGTTCTTGACGACCTTGTAGGTGCCCTTGACGGCCTTCACCTGACGGCGGAGCTCAGTGACCTCGGGCACCTTGATGCCCTTGTAGTCGATGAGGATCGCCGTCTGCGACTGGCCGAAGGCCGTGGTGAGCTCCTGGAGCTCGGTGGTTTTCTCTGCGCGTGAGACAGCCATACGTTTTCCTGAACGGTTCGCGGGGTTCCTGAACGCTCCGGGCGAGCCCTAGTGCGCCACCGTCTCCACGGCGGTGGTGTCGATCCGGACGCCCGGCCCCATCGTCGAGGACACCGTGACGCTCTTCAGGTACTTGCCTTTCGCCGCGGACGGCTTGGCCTTGACCACGCTGTCGACCAGGGCGTGGGCGTTGGCGACCAGCTTCTCCGTCTCGAACGACGACTTGCCGATGGGGGCGTGGACGATGCCGGTCTTGTCGACGCGGAACTCGACCTTGCCCGCCTTGATTTCGCGCACCGCCTTGGCGATGTCGTTGGTGACCGTGCCGGTCTTCGGGTTGGGCATCAGGCCGCGCGGGCCCAGCACCTTGCCGAGACGGCCGACGGCCCGCATCATGTCGGGCGTCGCGACGACGGCATCGAAGTCGACCCAGCCGCCCATGATCTTGTCGACGATCTCTTCACCGGCAACGGCGTCGGCGCCGGCGTCGGTGGCGTCTTTCTGCTTGTCGGGCCCGGCGATGACCAGCACGCGCTTGGTCTTGCCGAGGCCGTGCGGCAGCACGACCGTGCCGCGGACCATCTGGTCGGCGTGCTTCGGATCGACGCCGAGCCGCATCGCCATCTCGACGGTCTCGTCGAACTTGGTGTACTTGACCTTCTGAACGAGCGGAATCGCCTCTTCGAGCGTATACGGGCGATCGGCGACCTGGGCCTTGGCGGCCTCGAACTTCTTCCCCATTGGGAACCTCCAGTGGTGTTGGCGGACGCCGTGCGTCCTCCCACGGTCCTGTGTCTGATTGGCCCACCGCTCACGCGGCGGGCGACGCGCGTGCTAGCCGACGACGTCGATACCCATCGAGCGCGCCGTGCCGGAGACGCTGCGGATGGCGGCCTCGATGTTGTCGGTGTTGAGGTCGGGCAGCTTGAGCCGCGCGATTTCCTCGACGTCCTTCCGGGTCACGGTGCCGACCTTGGCCTTGTTCGGCTCGGCCGACCCCTTGGCGATCTTGGCGGCACGCTTCAGCAGCACCGGCGCCGGCGGCGTCTTCAAGATGAACGAGTACGACCGGTCGACGTAGACCGTGACCACCACCGGGATGATCAGGCCGTCCTGGCCGGCGGTCTTCGCATTGAAGTTCTTGCAGAAGTCCATGATGTTCACGCCCTGGGGACCGAGCGCGGTCCCGACGGGCGGCGCGGGCGTGGCCTTGCCAGCCGCGATCTGGAGCTTTACTTGCGCCTGTACCTTTTTCGCCATGACTCGATTTCTTCTCGAACTGTGTCCCGCTCAGGCGGGTTCGTCCTGCCGGCTCGACTAGAGCTTCTCGACCTGCAGGAAATCCAACTCGACCGGCGTCGAGCGGCCGAAAATCGTGACCATCACCTTGAGCGTGCTCTTCTCGGTGTTCACCTCGTCGACGAGGCCGTTGAAGTTGGTGAACGGCCCCTCGTTGATGCGCACCTGATCGCCCTTTTCGAAGCTGTACTTGGGCTTCGGCTTCTCCGCCGCGACCGTCACCTGCAACAGGATCTGGTCGACTTCCTCACGGGTGAGCGGCGTCGGCTTGGCGCCGGCGCCGACGAAGCCGGTCACCTTGGGCGTGTTCTTGA
>JBDSLU010000513.1:0-6358 GCA_039916225.1 Vicinamibacteraceae bacterium | reverse complement strand
CGAGATCGCACTGGTGCGGGCCGCCATCGCCCGCGACCTGCCTATCTTCGCCATCTGCCGCGGCATCCAGCTGCTGAACGTCGCCCTCGGCGGCAACCTCATCCAGGACATCCCGACCCAGGTCATTCAGCACCTCGATCACCATCCCGGCGGGGCGCCGTCGATGATCGGCCACTACATCGAGGTCACCCCCGGCACGCTCCTCGCGGAGCTGGTCGAAGCGGAGACCGAGCGCGACGGCTTCTGTGCCGTCAACAGCCGCCATCATCAGGCGCTGAACAAGGTCGGCGAAGGGCTCAAAGTGACGGCCAGCTCGGTCGACGGCATCATCGAAGGGGTCGAACGGCCAGCGTCGCGGTTCTGCGTCGGCGTGCAGTGGCACCCCGAGAGCTTCTGGCAGAGCGGCCGCTTCCAGGGCCTGTTCCGCGGCTTCCTGGCCAACGCGTCAGCGCGCTAGGACGACCAGTGTCTCGACGTGGGCGGTGTTCGGGAACAGATCGAAGCCTTCGAGTGAGACGACGGCGAAGCCAGCGGCCATGAATGCCTTGAGATCGCGGGCCAGCGTCGCCACATCGCACGAGACGTAGACGATCCGCCGGACAGCCGACCGCGCCAGCGTGGTCGTGACGGCCGGCGACAGACCGGTGCGCGGCGGATCGACGATCACCGTCGCGTCGGCCGGCAGCGACGCCGCGGCGAGCACGTCCTCGACCGCGCGCGCCTCGACACCGACGCGCCCGCCGCACGCGGCAGCGTTGGCCTCGAGGTCGGCGGCGCTCAGCGGATCCCCTTCGACGGCGGTGATGCGAGCGCGGCCGATTGCGCCGAGCGACACGGCGAACAGACCGACACCAGCGTAGAGATCCCACACCGGACCATCGCCGGGCACCGCGTCGATGACGGCTTGCGTCAGCGCGCCCACGAGGAAGCGGTTTCCCTGGAAGAACGACGCCGCGTGGCGGCGCATGCGGATCCCGGACGGCGCGCCTCGGACGATCCGTGACAGGTCGTCGGCGACCACCGGATCGCCGGCAATGGTCGACGAGCCGGCACCAGCTGTCGCGACGGACACACCGGTGAGGCCGTCGACGAGCAGGCGGGCGGAGAGCGAAGCCGGCATCGCGGTCGTGACCAGCGCGCGATCGATCGGGTGCAGGTGCACGGCGCGCTCGGTGCCATCCAGGTTCTCGGAGACGTCGACACCGTCGGTCGACGCGGCGCCGAGGACCGCGCCGAGCGTGTCGACCAGGCGCTGCGCGGCGTCGAGGGCGCGCTCGTCGAGCTGCGCCGACGGCGCCGCATCACACAACGCGTGCGTGCCTTCCTTGAAGAAGCCGACGCGGCCATCGCGGACGTGGAGTCGCGCGCGCAAGCGATAGCCGCGCTCGGGCGAGGGTGCCACCACCAGCGGTCCGTCCCACGCCAGGCCAGCGCCGCGCCGCAGACCGTCGAGGATCACGTCGCGCTTGAGCACGACCTGTCGCGCCGGATCGATGTGCGCGTAGACACCGCCGCCGCAGGCCGGATCGAAGATCGGGGGGCGGCGATCGGGCGATGCCTCGAGCACCGCCTCGACGCGGGCGAACGCGACACCGCGCTCGACCCGATCGATCCGCGCCCGCACGGTCTCGCCGGGGATCGCCCCGGCCACGAGGATGACGCGGCCGTCATGGCGCGCCAGCATCCGACCGCCGGCGACCGGCCGCTCGATGGTCAGCTCGATGGGGTCCGCGGGCAGCGCGGCCACCGGCGACGCACCCGGCCGCGGACGAGCGTGTGTGCGGCCTCGCGACCGCGTCCGGCCACTCACTGTGGACCCGCTCCCGGCGTCGCCGGCGTCCACGTCGCGCCGCCGTCGGCGGTCTCGAACGCGCGTCCGTCGGCCGCCGTGACGCGCGCCGAGTGCGCGTTCGCGGCCGACACCGCGGTGAGCGTCACGTCCTCCGGAGGTGCGACGGCTGCCCATCCGCCAGGCACGGTCAGCCGGAGCACCAGGCCGCGATCCCCGACGGCCCATGCGCTGTCGATCGACGGCGCCGTTCCACCGCGCAATCGGCGTCGCGCGTTGTGGCTCAGGTTCCACGTGGTGCCGCCGTCGCTGGAGGATTCGATCCGGCGGCCGTCGGCGGCGATGCGCCAGAGCAACCGGCCACCAGGCTCGGCGAACGTCGGCACAACGGCGATGCGGCCTGCGGCGAACGACGCGGTCTTGGCGGACTCGTCCTTCGACACAGCCGGCCCGGAGCGATCGGCGCCGGCAGCCTGGCCGCGCGCCGGCTGCGGCCGGGCGGCGCGGCCAAGAGCCGCCCCGGTCGTCGTCACGATCTCGGAGACCGTCGCCGCTTGTTCGTTGGCGCGCTGCTCGCGCGTCTGCGCGGCATCTCCGTCGGTCTTGGCCGCTCCGCTGTCAGCCTTGGCGGTTCGGGCATCAGCAGGGGCTCGGGCCGGTGCCGGCGCAGGGGCCGCCGGCGGCGGCGCGGCCACCGCGGCCACCGGCGTCACCGGCACGATGGCAGGCGCTGGTGCCTGCGCCACGGGCGCGTTCTGCTGGGCGTTGGCGGCCTGATTGCTGAGCGGGCCATGCGGCCGCGTCGCTCCCGCCGCCACGCTATTGGTCTGCAGCTGGATGGCTCGCGCGCCGGCGGCCGGCGCCGGAGCCGGCGGTGCAGCCGGAAGTGGAACGGAAGCGGCGGCGTCGGCGAGACGCTTCTCCTCCGCGGGTGCCGGGCCACCGCTGGCCGCGCCACCGGCAGGCGCGCCGCCGGCGGTATCGCGCTCGGTTCGCCCCCGTGCGCCGGTCGCCGCCGCCTGACGCGACGCGGCGTCGGCCCCACCCAGCCTCACCTGCAACTTGTCCACCTCGGCCGTCGCCGTCTTGCGTCGCGCCAGGAGCGCCGCCTGGCCGTCGCGATCGCCCGCGGCCGGTGCGTCGGCGCGCGATGCCGGGTCGGCCGGTGAGGGCGATGCGGGGCTGGTCGATGGCGCGGGCATCGGGGACCCGGCTGCTGCGCCCGGAGTGTCACCCACTGCTCTGGTTGCCGCGAACTCGGCCGCCGGACGCTCGGTGCCGAGCCGCGACACCGACCACAGTGTCACCGCTCCGAACAGGGTGGCGGCGATCGCCATATAGGCGAACACCCGCCGCCGGGGAAACGCGAGGATCGTGGCTCCAGCGGTGGCAGGCGCCTCGGCGACACGGACGGCTGGCGGAGCCGCCACCGACACCTCCGGCGCGAAGGCCGCGACCAGGCGGCGGCACGCGCCGCAGCCGGCCAGGTGCGCCTCCAGCCGGCTCACCTCATCGACCAGCAGCCCGCCGTCGACGTAGGCGGCCCACGTCTCGGCGTCCGGATGCGCCTCGGCCGCTGCGGCGGCGCCGCCGAGCCGAGACTCTGCCGTACCGCGCAGCCGCGCGCCGGCGAGCCGACCGAAGACCTGGTCGTGGTCAGCGTGTGCCATCTCTCTCCCTGGAACGTGTGAGCGGCGAAACCTTGCGGCCGCGAGCGTCGGCGGGCGCCGGACGGACGTCCGGCCCAGTCGGCCCAGCCGGGCCCGCGCCGTCGACTTTCAGCCGCGCGATGTCGAACCGCCCGAATTGGATCGCCTGCTCGTAGCAGGCTTTCCGCTCGTCGGGGCCGAGCCGCAATTCTGTCGTCAGCACGGCGTCGATCGCCGCCTTGAGGTGGTCGCGCGTCTTCTGCAATTTGCGGGACACCGTCGCCTCGTGCTCGCCGAGCAGACGCCCCACCGCCGCCAGCGTCAGGTCGTCGGCGTGGTAATAGGCCAGCCGCAGGCGATCACGCGGCTCGAGCGCCGCCAGCGCCCGGTCGAGGGCGCGCTCGACGTGCCCGCCAATCACCGCCGGCTGATCCTCCGGCGACGGCTCGGGCGACGGCCACGATTCCGCCTCGCCGTCCTCGAAGCTCGTCAAGCGCTTCGTGGCGCGCAGGCGATCGATGTGCCGCTGCGAGATGAGCGCGCGCAGCCACGTCGCCAGCCGGCTGCGGCCATGGAAGTAGTCGAACAGCGGGCGCCGCGGCGAGCCGGCCTCGCCGCGCGCGAACAGATCGGCGAGCAGGGCGTCGGCGATCTCCTCGCCGTCGGCGTCACCGGCGATCGCCCGCGCCGCCCGGGTGACGTCGCGCCAGTGGCGCTCGACGAAGGCCTCCCAGGCGACGTCGAGCCCCTCGGCGCAGCCCCGGGCGAGCGCGAGATCTTCGAGGTGCAGCGTCTCGAGATAGCTCTCGACCTCCCGCGGCGACGGGGCCGGGCCGGTGAAGCGGCGAACGGCGACGCGAGCCAGCGTCTCGTGGAAGCGGTCGACGGTCTGGCCCCAGCGCGCGGCGCCGGCGCGGGCATGGAGCCGTTGCGCGGCGTCGGCATCGAGCCACGTCCCGCGCATCGCCGGCTGCCCCGTCTCGGCGGACACTGTCCGCTCGCCGCTCATGTCGGAAGGATAGCGCGGCGCGGCGGCGGCTGCCCTACGCCCGTGGGGTCAGCTCCGGCGCCCGGAAGCGGTCGCGGGCCAGCCTGGCGAGCGACGCAGCTTCGGCCGACGCCAGATCCGGGGCCGCCATGCGGCCCGCAAACGGGGCGAGCTCGGCCCGCGCGGCCCGCGCCAGGTCGGTGGCGGCGGCAGCCGACAGCGCCGCGATCAACGCCGCGCCGAGCGCCGCATCGGCGTCGGCGAGGGACGCGATCAGCCCGGTCCGCGTCTCGCCGCGGGCGCCGCGAGCGGCGGACTGGAGCCGATCGAGGGTCCCGAGCGCGGCCTCCATGGCGGTGCGGGCGGCGCCGGCCTCGTCGGGCCCGAATCGTCCGAGGTCGAGCAACGCCTGCGTCAGACGCTGCATCGCGCGATCGACGTGCGCGGCGAGCGACGGTCCACGACCGGGCCGGGGCCCGGACATTGCTGGCATCGCCGCATCCTGGGCCCCGGTGGCCGATGATTCCGGGCCCCCAGGACTGGCGTCGTCGCGCGCGCCGGCCATGCCGACGCCGACCGCGCGCTTCCACGTCGCGAAGGCGTCCTGGACGTCGGCTTCGCAGAACTCGACGCGGATCGGTCGTCGCGCCGCGCCGGTCGCCGGCTTGGCCCGATCGCGCGCCAGCGTCCGATCGATCCCCTGCGTGACGACGGCGATCGGGATGCCGGCGGCGTGCCAGCCGGCCACGGCCAGGAAGGCCGGTCCGACGATGCGCACCAGATGCCCGCCGTTCTCGCGGCACAGATAGGCTTCGATCGCCCGGCAGTACTCGCCGGCGCTCATCGTGGCGCTCACGCCCACTCCACTTCACCAGCCACGAGCCGGGTTTCGCCGGTGCGTGTCTGCACGCGCAACGCGCCGGTCTCGTCGATGCCGGCGGTGATCCCCTCGCAGACCTGCGCCTGCTGCCGCCAGCGGATCCGGGCGCCGGTCGCGCTCGGCGACCAGGCACGCCAGGCGTCGAGGAGCGCGAGTCTTCCGCCGGGTTCCTGCAGCGCCCGACGGCGGCGGGCCAGCGCGCCGAGGATCGCCACCAGCATGCCATCGGCATCGATCGCCCGGCCGGCCAGCGCCTCGAGCGACACCGCGCGCGCGGCGATCTCGGGCGGATACGCCGACGGGCGCAGGTTCAGTCCGAGTCCGACGACCACCGCCGACAGCCGCGATCCGATCGTGGCGCCTTCGGCGAGGATGCCGGCCAGCTTGCGCGGCGGCGCGCCGGCCGTGTCGACGACGACGTCGTTCGGCCACTTCAGCGTGGCGCGGACACCGGTCGCGTCGACGATCGCTTCGACAGCGGCCACACCGGCCATCACCGTCAGCAGGGTCATCGCCGGATCGTCGGCGGGCGCCGCGGCGCGCGGCCGGAACACCACCGACACGTAGAGGCCGGCCCCGGGCGGCGAGGCCCACACGCGGCCGCGCCGGCCGCGGCCCGCTGTCTGCGCGCCGGCCACGATCCAGGCGCCTTCGGGCGCCCCGGCGGCAGCCCAGGCCAGCGCATCGTCGTTGGTCGAGGCCGTCGATGCGACGACGCGACCCTCGCGCGCGAACGGGCCCAGCTCGCCGCGCGCAGCGTCGAGCAGCGACTGCAGATGCAGCGGGATGGCGGCGGAGCGGGCCGACGGCTCGCCTGTAGTGGTCACGACGACGGCGCGGGTTCGATCTCGAAGCTGATGTCGACGGCCGGGGCCGAGTGCGTCAGGGCGCCGACCGAGACGAACTCGGCGCCGGTCTCGGCGATGGCGTCGAGGCGCTCCAGCGTCACGCCGCCCGACACCTCGACCTGGGCCCGGCCGCGCGTCCGCTTGACCACCTCGTGCAGCTCGTCGAGCGACAGGTTGTCGGCCAGGATGCGCGTCGCGCCGGCG
>JBDSLU010000512.1:0-8639 GCA_039916225.1 Vicinamibacteraceae bacterium | reverse complement strand
AAACTTAGCACTCGCGCGCCCGGCTGTCAATCGGCCGGGCGCGCGAGAATTCCCAACGCCCAATTTCCAACTGCCAAAGCACTTCCAAGGCCCAACTGCCAAATTCCGGACCGGCGTGCACGTGAGGGTTGGCAGTTGAGCGTTGGGAGTGCCTTGGAAGTTGGCAGTTGGAAGTTGGGAGTTCGTTCGGCTACTGCGGAAGCACGCCGAACGTCAGCGTCGCCCACCGGGAGACGTAGTCGACGGGGGCGCCAGGGGCCGCGTCCACCATGTGGACGAAGGCGATGAACCAGTGGCCATCGTGGGTGAGGCGGACCTCGGCCTGGCCGTCGGCGTCGGTGGTGAGAATCTGCGTGGGGATCGCGGTCGTGCTGGTGCCGACAGTGCCGCCGGCGTGGATCGTCCAGCCGGCCAGCGGCCGACCGTCGACGAGCGCACGCACTGGCACGATTGCGCCGAGGGTGACCGTGTACGGATCGACCAGCGGCACGATCTCGGCGGCGTAGCCGCTGGCGACGAGCGCCGCAGAGGCCCCGTCGCGGGCCGGTGCGGCGAGATGCCCGGCCGCGTCGGTGACGGCGATCAGCGCCTTCGCCGCCTTCGCGTACGACTCGCGCGCCCGCGTCCCGATGCGTCCCGCCGCCCGCCGCCGATTGAGGATCGGCGTGATGCCTTCCTCGGCGAGGTAGCGATCGAAGACGGGCCCGTCGAGCGCGATGGTGCGCGCGCCGATCTCGACGCCGACCACGTAGGTGCCGGGCCCGGCGACGGTCACGCGCACGGTGCTGCGTGGATCGCGCTCGGTCCACGTCGCGCGATCGATCGGCGTCCGCCCCTCCGGTCCACGCAGTGAGAGATCGGTGATCCGCGATCGCTCGATCGCGTTCTCGCTGTCGCCGAACGCGCCGTTGAAGACCGGCAGCGTGATGGTGGCCCGCGGCGCGACGAAGAAGCCGCGCGGATGGAGGAACAGCTCGTGCGCGGAGGCGAGGGTCGCAGCGGCGACCCAGGCCGCGCCGAGGGCTGCGACCAGCCGCGGCCGCGTCACACGAGTTCCCGCACCGGCGCTGCTCCCGGCGATTCGCCGCCGGCCAGTCCCCACTCGGCGCGACGGGCGCCGAAGAGCGTCGCGAACAGCGACTGCAGCAGATCGGCGCGCTGGCCGAGCAGATCGAAGAAGTCCTCGTGGCTGATGCGCAGGGCGCGGCCCGGCAGCGTCACGCGGATGTTGGCGCCGATCGGGAGGCCGGCACAGGTCTCGAGCACGCCGACGGCGTCGCCCGGACAGATCGTCATCGGCTCGCCGCCCGGCTCCTGCGCCTCGAGCTCACCCTCGACGACGACGCGAATCGCCGGCGGGTCGGAGGCGTGGACGAGCACGCCGTTCGGTTCGAGCCGCTCCTCGTGCGAGATCGCCGCGAGCGCGAGGCGGGCCTCGACGGCGCTGCGCGCGAACACCGGGATCCGCCGCAGCGCCAGCACGACGTCGATCGGTCGCAGCAGGCCGCCCGGCTGCGAGGCGTCGGGCGGCGGACCGGTGTCGACGATCGAGCCGCCTTCGCGCGGAACGTCGGCGGTGCCGCGCAGCACCAGCCGGCCGGTGCCGAACGCCGGGTGGTCGAGCATCCAGCGGAACAGCCCCTGGACGAGGTCGGTGTTGTCGGCCAGCAGGCCGCGGGCCTCGTCGGCCGCGAGCTGGAGCGCGACCGAGGTCTCGGTGGCGCGCACCGTCTCGGGGTGCGGCCGTTCTTCGAGCATCTCCTCGAGGCCGAGCGGCGACGGGTGCGCGACGTCGCGCGCCTCGCCGTCTCGCGCCGTCGCGCGGACGTGGCCGTCGAGCAACAGGTAGATGTGCGAGGGCAGCGAGCCGGCTTCGTAGAGTGTGTGCCCGGGATCGAGGCGCACCTGGCGGCCGGTCCGCGCGATGCGGAACAGCTCGTCGGTCGCGACCGAGGCGAAGATCGGGATGGCCCGCAGCCGGCTGGCGATCTCGACGCTGGGCAGCGGCTCCAGCCACAACGCCCGGCGCTTGGTGGCCTTGAGCCGCAGGCCGGCCATCGTCCACGACGCCGCCTCGAAGACGTGCCAGTTGCGCACGTCCCGGTGCGCCAGCACGTGATCGAGATCGTCGGCCAGCGTGCGCAGCTCGAGGCGGCCGACCAGGTCGATCGCCGCCGCCGACACGACTTCGTCGTCGCTGTTGATGAGGATCAGCAGCGTTTCCTCGACATCGCGCGGGCGCGTCCGCAGGATGACGTTGCCGCGGGTGACGCGCTCCTCGTCGGGCAGGTCCTCGAGCATCGGCATCAGCCGCCGGCGCAGCGGACCCGACAGCACGTTGTCGAGGTACTCGGAGGCCGAGGCCTTGGCGCGCGCGTCGCCGTGCTCCAGCTCCCAGCGCGCCGCCATCACGTCGCGGCGCGGGTAGAGCAGGCCGAGCATGAAGAAGACGCGCTCCTTGGCCCGGGCCCGCTTCTCGTCGAGCAGCGATTTCAGCAGGCAGGGCACGGTAATGCCCCCGCGGATGAACAGATTGTCGTAATAGGAGAGGAACTGGTAGTACTGCATCCCCTCCAGCCACGCCAGCGTCTCGATCGGACTGGGATCGAAGGTCAGCTCGGGATGCTCGCGATGCAGCCGATCGACGGCCGCGACGCACTTGTAGCGCAGGAACGGGTCCTTCTCGCCGACCAGCGCCGCCACCAGGACATCCATCGCCGCCTGACAGGGGATGCGCGACAGCGTCGACGGCAGGTGCCGCCGCACCCAGACGTCTTCCTCGGGATCACGGAGGAAGTGGGCGAGCGCCGGGACGACCTCTTCGCCGTAGCCGACGAGCACGTCACGGGCCGGCGCCTTGAGAATCCGATGACGGAGAAGCGAGACCAGCGCCGGGACGAACAGGAAATCGCCCTGGCCGCGCTCGCGCACCGTCCGCATCGCCTCGGTCGCGACGACGGGGTTGGCGTCGTTCAGGAGCGGCACCAGCAGCATGCTGGTGCGCGGATCGCGGATCTGCCGGAGCGCGATGGCGACCTCGCGCCGTGACGCGTGGCGATCGCCCGATGCACCGGAGAGCCGGGCCAGCGCCCGCTCCGCCAGCTCGCGGTCGGCTTCCGACGCGCTGCCGGCGAGGACGACGGCCGCCGTCGCCGCGATGCGCGGGTTGGCGTCGTCGAGATAGGGCCGGGCCAGGTCGACCTGGGCCTCGCCGCCGAGCGTGGCCAGGGCCCCAACGGCCGCCGCCCGCACTTCGGCGCTCTCGTCGCCGAGCATCCGCTGCACGCCCGATCGCCACTTGGCCGCGACTTCGCGCGGTGCCGCCGACAACGCCCCCAGTGCCCGCGCCCGCACCTTCGGCGACTCGTGGTAGAGCAGCAGCGGCGTGATCAGGTTGCGCTTGTCGAGCGACTCGAGGACGTCGATGGCGTAGCGCACGCGCGCTTCGTCGGGATCGGCGAGCTCGGCGACCAGCGTCTCGATGGTCGACGCGTCGGCGGTCGCCAGCCGGTGCGCTTCCGGCTCGACGTCGCCACGGGCGAGACCCTGGCGGAACGCGTTGATGTAGCCCTGTTTGGCCTTGACCGCGGTGAAGATCCACAAGCCGCACACGACCAGGCTGGCGTAGCTGACGTGCTGCCAGTCGAGGTTCAGGCCCCACGGCGCGATCAGCAGCAGCGCCAGCAGGCCGCCGACGCCCTTGGCCGTGCGATCCACCGTCACGTCGACGAACGGCTTGGCCTGCCGCTTCAACTGGCCGGGCAGCGGCAGGAACAGGATCTCGCGCGTCGTCTTGTCGACGGTGTAGCGCAGCGAGGTGTCGAAGACGCGGGCCAGCGACGGGGCCCAGAGCGCGGCGTTGGCCAGCATGATGGCGGCGCTGGTCCCGAGGCTGACCGGCAGAATCAGCAGCGCGAAGCCGATGCCCAGCAGGCGATGGATGCGGCTGGTCGCCAGCACCTGGATCAGGAAGCCGGCGATCGACGTATAGAGCTGGACGGTGCCGAGGAACGCCGTCAGGCTGTCGACGGCGGTGCGGCCCTTGAACGCCTCGGCCGCCATGTTCAGCTGCTGCTCGATCAGGTAGGCGCCGATGGCGCCGAAGGCGATGACGAGCGAGATGACCTGCAGGTGCCGCGACTCGCGCAGCATCCGCAGCGCCTCGCCGCCGCCGACGCCCTTCTCTTCGCCGGCCTTGGCGATGGAGGCGAGCTGGACGGGACTGCGCGCCTCGATGCTGAGCACGAGCAGGGCTGCGACCCCGAGCAGGGCCGCGCTCACCAGCAGGAGGTTGTTGGTGCCGAACGCCTTGGTCGAGAACGTCAGCAGCGAGGAGCCGGCGATCCCGCCCAGGCTGGCGCCCGCCCCGATGAAGCCGAACAGGCGCTTGGCCTGTCGCGCGTCGTAGATTTCGTTGGCCAGGGTCCAGAACTGGCTGATCAGGAGGATGCCCATGATCAGGCCGAAGAAATAGAACCCGGCCGCCACCATCCAGTTGCCGGTCTGGAACAGGACCCAGAACCCGACCAGGATTCCGGCCATCGCCCCCTGCGCCACGGGAATGACCCACTTGGGCGGGATGATCCCGGCGGCCCGGCTGTAGCCCTGCATGATCACGCCGATGGCGAACGCCGCCACCAGCGGGATGTAGGGGATGTTGTCGGCCCCGAGCTGCGAGATGAACTGCGATCGCGTGATCGGCTTGAGGATGTTGTACGCCGTCATCGCCAGGAACGAATAGGCGAACATCATCACCAGCGTGACGCTCTCCTGCTCGCTGACGTCGACGATTGGTCCAAGCAGGCGACGAAGCAGGCGACCCATCGGGTCGCATGGTACCACCGGCGGCGAAACGCCCGGGCGGCGGACGGACCGTCGCCGGGAGGCGACGACCGGCGTGGGCGCGCGGGTGCCGCGGGACTTTCACGCCCGGCTGCTAGACTCGGCTCGTGCGGCGGATGCTGGCAGCGGCCTCGAACGCGCTCGACGTGAGGCCCGGCGAGGGCCGCGCCGTCGTCCTGACGTTCCTCTACGTCGCCCTTGCGGTCGCCGGCTTCCTCCTTGCCAAGCCCATTCGCAACGGGCTCTTTCTGGGCGAGTTCGGCGCCTACAGCCTCGTCTATGCCTACGTCGCGGTGCCGCTCGTCCTGAGCGCGGCCCTGCCCATCTACGGCCTGGTCTCGGAGCGTGTCGGGTCGCGCGCCGTCATCACCGGCTCGCTCATATTCTTCGGCCTCAACGTCATCCTGTTCTGGTGGGCGTTCCGCTTCCACGGCACCGGCATGACCGGCGTCTTCTACGTCTGGGTCAACTGTTTCGGCGTGGTCGTGCCGGTCCAGGCGTGGACCTTCGCCAGCTCGGTCTTCGATGCCCGGCAGGCGCGCCGGCTGTTCGGGGTGATCGGGGCGGGAGCCAGCGCCGGCGCCATCGGTGGCGGGCTGCTCGCCCGCGAGCTGGCCCGGCGGATCGGCACGGTCAACCTGCTGCTCGTGCTGGCGGTGCTGATCTTCATGGCGGCGATCGTCGTCAACCTCGCCTGGTCCGAGCGGCGGCAGTCGCCGAAGCGGAAGCAGCGCCGGCCGCCGCTGCGGCTGCTGGCCGCCTTCGGCGTCGTCCGCCGATCGCGCTACCTGACGGCGCTGGCGCTGATGGTCTTCCTGGTGGCGATCATCACCCAGTGGACCGGCTTCCAGTTCAGCCTGATCGCCAGCGAACGTTACGGCGGTGACACCGATCGCCTGACGCGCCTCTTCGGTACCTTCAACCTCGGGATGGGGATGGCGGCCTTCGTCATCCAGCTGGCTGCGACCGGGCCAGCCCTGCGGCGCTGGGGCGTCGGCGTCACCGTTCTCCTGCTGCCGGTCGCCCTGCTCGCCGGCTCGATGCTGACGGTGGTGGCACCGTTCTTCTTCGCCGTCATCCTGACCAACGCCTTCGACCAGGGGCTGCGGTTCTCGATCGACAAGGCGACGTTCGAGCTCCTCTATCTCCCGCTGCCGTCGCACGTGAAGAGCGGCGTCAAGGGCGCCATCGACGTCCTCGTCAGCCGCGTCGGCGACGGTGTCGGCGGGGTGCTGCTCGGCCTGGCGACCAAGGGCTTCGCCATCGGACTGGTGGCGTTTCCCGGCCTCGGGTTCGGGCTGCGCGGTCTCGCCACGTGCTGTGCCGTGGCCTGCGCCGGCTGGGTCGGGCTGGCGCTCGTCCTCCGCCGCGGCTACGTCTCGGCCATCACCGACAGCCTCCATCAATACCGGCTCGACCTCGAGCGCGCCGCCACCGCGTCGATGGATCGATCGGCCTCGGCGGTGCTGGCCAAGGCCTTCGACGCCGGCGATCCGGACGCCATCCTCTACGTGCTGCGGGCCTTCGCCCAGAGTGGACGGCGGCCGCCGCTCGACGCCGTTCGCGCCCTGTTGACCCACGAGACGCCGGCCGTCCGGGCCCGGGCCCTGGCCGCGCTGCGGACCGCGCCCGACCTGACGATCCGGGCCGAGGCCGAGCGCCTGCTGCACGATCCCGACATCGAGGTCCGGACCGAGGCGCTGCTCTGGCTCGCGTATCACGCCCGGGTCGATCCGCTGGCCCAGATCGACGCGCTCGGCGACTTCGAGGACTTCTCGATCCGCGCCAGCATGGTGGCGCTCTACAGCCGTCCCGGCCGCTACCAGAACCTGGAAGCGGCGCGCGTGCTGCTCGGGACGATGGCCAGCGAGCGCGGCCCCGAGGGCCGGCGTGCCCGGGTCGAGGCGGCGATGCTCCTCGGCCGGCTGTCCGGTGAGGTCGGGGCCGAGCTGGCCGACCTGGCCACGCTGGTGGCCGACGACGACCCCGAGGTCGCCTCGCATGCCGTCGCCGCCGCGGCCAAGGCGTCGCGCCTCGACTTGGTTCCGGCGATCGCCACCCGCCTCGAGGACGACGCGGTGCGGCGGGCCGCCCACGACGCACTGTGCGCCTTCGGCCCGTTGGCGCTGCCGCCGCTGGCGCTGCTGCTCGACGAGCCGTCGGTGCCGCTGGCGCTGCGGCGCGAGATCCCCGACATCGTCGCCCGCATCGGTACCGAGGTCGGGTCGCGCCTGCTCGTCGATCACCTGCTCGAGGCCGACGTGACGCTGCGGCTGCGCGTCATCGGCGCGCTCGCGACGCTCCGCGCCAGGCATCCGGACCTGCCCCTCGAACGCGCGGCCATCGAGATGGTGCTGATGGCCGAAGTGATGGGCCACTACCGCTCGTACCAGATCCTGGGCTCGCTGACCGACCCACTGCAGTCCACCGACCCGGTCGCGGTCGCGCTCGAGACGTCGATGCGCTACGAAGTCGAGCGCATCTTCCGGCTGATGGCGATTCGCTGGCCGCGCTTCGACGTCGAGAGCGCCTACGTCGGCGTCATGGCCGAGGACGCCACCGTGCGGGCCAACGCCCTGGAGTTCCTCGACGCGGTGCTGAAGCCGCAGGTGCGGACCCTGGTCCTGCCGCTGCTCGATCCGCAGGTGTCGCGGCAGGAGCGCGTCCGCCTCGCCAACGAGGTGCTCGGCACGCGCGTCGAGTCGCACGAGGATGCGGTGTCGGCCCTGGTGCGCAGCCCCGACCCGTGGCTGCGCTCGTGCGGTGTCTACGCCATCGGCGCGCTCGGCCTGCACCAGCTCGCCGGCGAGCTCGATCGGATCGACGTCAGCGGGGATCCGCTGCTCCGCGAGACCGTGCGGCAGGCCCGGGCCAAGCTGGCGGGCGAGGCCGCGCCGATGTCCGAGCCGATGGAGCAGGCGCCGCCCGACGCGCCGCACGTCCACCAGACGTGGGCGTCATCGGCCGACGGGATAGGCCTCGGCTAGCGATCGCGACCGTCGCTGGACGGATGGCCGTTCCGCCCGAATCGATTAACATCGCGCTCGATGGTGAAAGGCCTGCTTCGTTCGATCGTCCGGCGCGTCTCGCGCTTCTATACCGTCAGCGTCGCCGACCGCCGCGAGTACGGCCGCGTCTGGGACAGCGTGGCGCAGACGCGCAGCGACGCGATGAAAGCGGTGGCCGGGCACGACAGCGATGCGGAGTGGGATCGGACCGGCCGCTCGACGGCGGACGACATCGTCGCCGAGACCGGCCTGTCGACTGCCGATACCGTGCTCGACATCGGCTGCGGGGCGGGCCGCGTCGGCGTCCATCTGGCGTCCCGGGCGCGGCGCTGGATCGGGGCCGACGTGTCGCGCGAGATGCTGGGCCATGCCCGTGCCGCGCTCGGCGATGCCGGCAACGTCGACTTCGTCCAGCTGACCGGCGACGGCCTGCCGTCGTCGCTCGACGGCACCCTGGACGTCGTCTACTGCACGACGGTGTTCATGCACCTCGAGGAGTGGGACCGCTACCGCTACATCCAGGGCGCGTTTCGCGCGCTGAAGCCGGGCGGCCGCCTCTACGTCGACAGCTTCAGCCTGCTCAGCGTCGACGGCTGGGCGCTCTTCGAGTCGATGGCGAAGCTGCCGCCGGCCGAGCGTCCGCCCCACATCAGCAAGGCATCGACGCCGCAGGAGCTGCAGACGTTCGTCGAGAAGGCCGGCTTCGAGGACATCCGCGTCCGCGGCGGGCAGATGTTCGTGACGATCATCGCCCGCAAGCCGGGCCCAGCGTAAACACTGGTAACCGGC
>JBDSLU010000511.1:0-6926 GCA_039916225.1 Vicinamibacteraceae bacterium | reverse complement strand
ACCGAGTTCGGGCCTGGCAGGAACCTGAAGTGGCGCGCCGCCGTCCGGCCCGGCAAGTCGTCGCCGGTGCTCAGCGCCCGGCACGTCTTCCTGACCGCCTACGACGAAGGCCGGCTCTACACCCAGTGCTTCGCCCGGACCACGGGCCGCCTGGTGTGGGAGCGCTCGGAGGCGCCGGCACGCCATGAGGACGCCCATGTCCTCAGCGAGCCGGCAGCCGCGACGCCGGTGACCGACGGGGAAAACGTCTACGTCTTCTTCCGCGACTACGGGGTCATCTCCTACGACGCGGCCGGCGCGGTCCGCTGGCGGAAGCCGATGGGCCCGTTCGCCAACCGGATGGGCGCGGTGGCCTCGCCGATCATCGCCGGCACCTCGCTCGTCCTCGTGCTCGACCAGTTCGAACGGTCCGAGATCGTGGCGCTGTCGCTCGCGACCGGGGCGGTGCAGTGGAAGAAGGCCCGCGCCGAGACGGACGCCTGGACGACGCCGGCCCTCTACGCGCCGCAGGGACAGCCGGCGCAGATCGTCACCGCCGGCGGCGGTTCGTTCGGCGGCCACTCGGTGGAGAGCGGCGCCCGGCTGTGGACCCATCCGGGCATGGCGCCGGCCATGGTCGCCAGCCCGGTCGTCACCGGCGACACCGTGGTCGGCTTCGGCTACGGCTACGACTCGACGCCGCCCTTCGCCGAGGCCCTGACGGGCAGCGATACGGACCGCGACGGCCGGCTCTCGGTCGCGGAGTGCGGCACCAGTGCCTGGCTGATCGGCATCGCCAAGTACTACGGCAATCGCGACGGGTTCATCGTCGAGGGCGAATGGCTCGCCGCCCACGCGTCAGTGGTGGCGCCCTCGAGCCTGGTCGCCGTGTCGCTGGTCAGGGGCGCGGATGGCGCCGTCAACGCCCGCGAGCTGTGGCGCTACGTGAAGAGCTTCGTCGCCGTGGTGCCTTCGCCACTGGTCCTCGACGGGCTGGTCTACACCATCAAGAACGGCGGCATTCTCACCGTCCTGCGCGCCGATACGGGCGAGGTCGTGAAGACGGGACGCGTCGGCTCGGCGCCGGCGTCCTACAGCGCGTCGCCAGTGGCGACGGGCGGTCGCATCTACTTCGCCAACGAGGACGGCATCCTCGCTGTCGTGCGGGCCGGGAAGGACTGGGAACTCGTCGCCGCCAACGACCTGGGCGAGCCGCTCTTCGCGACCCCCGCGCTCTCGGACGGCCGGATCTACGTCAGGGGACAGACGTCGCTGTTCAGTTTCGGCGGGCCGTGATCGCCGCGCCGGGTGCCGGCGTATGCTGTCCGGCATCATGCTGAGAGCCGTTTTCCTGCTCCTGCTGGCGGTCTGCCTGCCGTCGGCCGCGCTCGCGCAAACGCCCGCCCCAACTACTGGGCCGGTCAGCGGGGCGCCGGCTGCGGCCACCGGTCCGGTCCGCGTCGCCATCGCCGGCCTCGTCCACGGCCACGTCGGCGGCTTCATGCGGCAGCTCCAGGGCCGCGGCGCCGACATGGAGCTGGTGGCGGTCTACGAGCCGGACGCTGCGCTGCGCCAGGCGTTCCGCGAGCGCTACAAGCTGGCCGAGAACCAGATGTTCGCCTCGCTGGAGGATCTGCTGCGGCGGGCCAAGCCGGAAGCGGTGGCGGCGTTCTCGTCGACCAAGGATCATCGGCCAATCATCGAGGCCGCGGCGGCGCACGGCATCCACGTGATGGTCGAGAAGCCGCTGGCGGTGTCGAACGCCGACGCCCAGGCCATCGAGCGCGCCGCCACCAAGGGGCGCATCCAGGTCGTCACCAACTACGAGACCACCTGGTATCCGAGCCACAAGGCGATCTGGGACCTGCTGAAGGAGCAGAAGGCCGGCGGCGCGCTGCGCAAGATCGTGGTCATGGACGGACACGACGGGCCGAAGGAGATCAATGTCCAGCCCGAGTTCCTCGCCTGGCTGCGCGACCCGGTCCAGAACGGCGCCGGCGCCCTGTTCGACTTCGGCTGCTACGGCGCCAACCTCATGACCTGGCTGATGGACGAACAGCGCCCGATCGCGGTGACCGCGGTCACGCAGCGCTTCAAGCCGGCCATCTACCCCAACGTCGACGACGAGGCGACCATCCTCATCGAGTATCCCGGCACCCAGGGCATCGCCCAGGCGTCGTGGAACTGGCCCTTCGGCCGCAAGGACCTCGAGGTCTACGCCGAGCACGCCTACGCCGTCGCCACCGGCGGGAACAACGTCCGGGTGCGGCTGCCTGGCGCTCCCGAGACCACGGGTGGGCTGGGCTCGTGGCCGGCCGACGAGCGCGATGCCATCAGCTATCTCGCCGCGGTCGCCCGCGGGCGCCTGAAGCCGTCTGGCCTGTCGGGGCTGGCCAACAACATGATCGTCGTCGAGATCCTCGACGCCGCCCGCGAATCGGCCAAGAGCGGCAAGCGCGTCGTCCTCGGCAAGTAGCCGCCGCTAGCGTCGGGCGGGGAACTCCGCCGTCGGATCGACGTCGCCCTCGAGCACGGGAATGCGCAGCGTCAGCCGGTTGCGCGCGTCTGGCGTGCGGACGTAGTCGAGGTGCGTGCAGAGCTCGCGCACGAGGACGAGGCCGAGCCCGCCGATGCGGAGATCCTTGCGCCGCGTGGCCGCCGGCGGCGCCGGCTGCGCCCGCGGATCGAAGGCCACGCCATCGTCCTCGAAGACCAGGGTCGTCTCGTCGTCGAACCGGATCACCGCCTCGACCTCGCCGGACGGCCGCCCATGGTTGACGATGTTGGTCGCGACCTCGTCGAAGACCAGTTCGACGTCGTGGCGATGCCGCGGATGCAGCTGCCGGGCGTCGAGGATGGCGCGCAGCGACTGCACGGCGTCGCTGAATCCCTCGGTCGTGCCCGGAAAGCGGAGAACGTACTGGCTGTGCATGAACCCGTGGCCCGCGATAGCCTAGCAGCCGCGCATGCCCCCTGAGACCCTATCACTCCCGGATCTGAAGGCTGTCTTCTTCGACATCGGAGGGACACTCGTCGGCCCCAACCTCGCCTTGCTGGGCACCTGGCTCAGAGGAGCCGGTATCGACTGCGATGACGCCCGCATCGCCGAGGTCGAACCCTGGGCGCGGCGGGTTCATGGCGAGAAGCGACAGGCGGTCGTCGGCACGCCGGCCATCCGCGGCCTCTACGTCGAGGAGCTGATCCGCCACGTGTGGGGCGACCAGCCCGGCGAGCCGGCCAAGCTGACCGCGGCCGTGAACCAGGTCCTGGCGACGGCGCTGTCCCTCGGCCATGCCGCGGTGCCGGTGTGGAACCAGGTGCTGCCCGGCGTCCGCGAAGGGCTTGCCGCCTTGCGCGCCCGGGGGCTGCGGCTGGTCGCCGTCTCCAACTCGGACGGGTCCGCCGAAGCCGTGCTCTGCGCGGCCGGCCTGCGTGACGACTTCGACGCCGTCATCGACTCGCATCTCGTCGGGTTCTCGAAGCCGGATCCGCGCCTGTTCGACGCGGCACGGGCGGTGGTCGACGTGGAGCCGCAGCAGGTGGTCCACATCGGCGACCTCTACGACGCGGACATCGTCGGGGCGCAGGCCGCCGGCATCGCGGCCATCCTGATCGACGCCTGCGACTTCTGGCCGGACGCGCCGTGCATCCGGGTCGCGACCGTCGCCGACGCCATCGCCATCGTCACCGGCGACCGGGCCTGACCCCGGGCCTGACCCCGGGCCGGGTCACCGCGGCGGACGCCGATCGCGCCGCTCGACGTCGGCGGGCTCGCGCTCGACCGGCGGTTCGGGGCGGTCGGCCCCGGCGGCACGCAGCAGGGCGGCCACCTCTTCGTGGCCACCGCGGATCGCCTCGCTGAGGGCGGTGTCTCCGCTCGTGGTCCGGGCATGCATGTCGGCGTGCGCCGCCAGCAGCACCCGGACCAGGTCGGCGATGCCCATCCGCGCGGCCCGTATCAGCGGCGTGTCGCCATCGTCCCGATGCCGGACGTCGACGCTGGCGCCCAATCGCACGAGGGCGGCGGCGATCGCCGGCTCGCGCACGTCCAGCAGCACGGCATCGCCGGACGCGTCGCGCGCGTCCGGATTCGCGCCCTGACGAACGACGCGCTCCAGCGCCGCGACGTCGCCGTCCTGCACCGCGGACCGGATCGCGCTGGCCTGACTCGCCTCGGGCTCACGTGCGTATCGCGTCTCGCTCAGGTAGAACGCGCCGCCCAGCATGGCGTGGCTCACCGCGAAGAACGACAGGCCGAGCACGGCCTGCGAGCGGGCTTTCGAGACGATCAGTCGACGCACCACCGCCGGCGATCCGGGCCAGAGGCGATTGAGGGTGGCGCCGCGCGGCACGAGCG
Organism: Vicinamibacteraceae bacterium; assembly: GCA_039916225.1. Taxonomy (GTDB): domain Bacteria; phylum Acidobacteriota; class Vicinamibacteria; order Vicinamibacterales; family Vicinamibacteraceae; genus JBDSLU01. Next base: position 2,590 of record JBDSLU010000511.1, on the reverse strand, counting down.
CGCGCTTCTCCGCGTCGTAGCGGCCCAGCGCGCAGACGTCCTGGCCCACCTCGACGATGCGCTCGCCCAGCGTCCGGTGCTCGAACGGGATCGCCGCCTCGTTCATGCGGAAATCTTTCCGCACCGCCCCGTCGGCGTCCGCCAGCGCGTCGTCGAACGAGGAGAGCATCTGGAAGGCGCCGAGGCCGTGCATCGTCTCGAAGGATGTCGTGGCGGCATACTGCCGCGCGCGCGCCGCCGCCGCCGGACCCGAGAACGAGGACTGCGGGAACTCGTCGAGCAGCGGGAAGCCGAGGAGCCGCACGGCCGCGTCTGGCGTCTCGACGACGCACGCCGCCATGCCGAAACCGGCCAGGTCCGTGCGCTTCGACGCCGCGTGCCCCTTCCGTGCCGGCACGTGCTCGACGACCTCGTATTCGTAGGCCGCACAGGGCCGCGCCCCCAGCGGGCTCGTCAGCGGCGCCCCGAGCGGGCGGATGCGACCGGCCACGACGACCAGCGTGCCGTCGACCGGCGGCGCCTTCCGCGCCGCCCGCCGGAAGGCCGCGGTGTCGCGCCACGCCCAGAGCAGGTTGCCGATGGCGCCGAGCCCCATCGCCCCGAACAACGAGCCGAGCCCGGCGGCGAAGAGATTGCCGGGCCACTCGAAGTAGCGGGTGAAGAAGGCGAAGTAGAGCGCGAAGAGCCCGCCGAACAGCAGGAGGATGAGCGTGCAGCCGCGCCGGACCATGACGAATGCGCGCCGAGGGGTGAAACGCGGTCAGCGCGCCGTGCAGCGCGTGTCGTCGGCGTGCACGAAATAGGCGCGGTAGGCCGGCGACCCGGGCTTCATGCAGCCGGTCAGGTCGAGCAGCTTGATGTTGCGGAACTCGACCGGCTGGCTCTCGGCCTGCAGACCGATGTAACCCTCGGTGAGCAGCGTTCCGTCCTTCTTGATGGCCGGATCCCAGCCATTGGCGACGCCGCCGCCGATCGAGGGCTTCTGGAATTCGAGGACGGTCTTGCCGTCGATCAGGTGGCGAATCGACTCGCCGCCCAGCACCTCGACTTCGACCGAGATCCAGCCGTCGTCGCCGTACTTCCGCGACGAGGAGTTGGTGCAGTGCGCCTTGACCATCGCGCCGTCCATGTAGATCTCGGTGCCCGGCGTACAGACGTTCATCGTCGTGCGATCGCCGGCCAGGAACTGCGCTTCGACCGAGATCGGCCAGTCCTGCTCCTTGAGGATCGTCTCGGGCGCCTGCGAGTGCACCATCACGCCGCTGTTCAACTTGGCGTAGGTCGGTCCACCCTTCACCTGGTCGCCGAAGAAGCGGTACTCGAGGGCGAGCACGTAGTGCGACAGCTTCTTCTTGTAGAACAGGTGGCCGAAGCGCGACCCGAAGTCGTCGTACTTGTCGTACATCACCCGGATGACGCCGTTCTCAACCCGGAACGTGTCGGCGTAGTTGTCGCCGACCTCGTGGTGGGCGAACTTCATCGTCCAGCCGTCGAGGTTCTTACCGTTGAAGATGACCTGCCAGTCGGCCGCCGGCGCGGTGCGCCAGTCGGCCGGGGCGGCGAACGGCAGGACGGACAGGAGGGCGGTGAGAAGGACGGTTCGCATAGGCCTCGCCGGGTGAGTCTACCCCCGAGCGGTGGTTCCCGGCACCGGGCCGTGGTGGCCGGCCTGCGGCGGGCACGGCCGAGGCACTGGGGCGATCGGCACGCTATGCTGGCTTCAGGTGGTCCCTCTTTCCGTCCTCGAACTCGGTCGCGTCCGCCAGGGCGGCACACGCCGGGACGCCCTCGATGAGGCGCGCCAGCTGGCCCGGCACGTGGAAGCCCTCGGCTATCGCCGCATCTGGGTGGCCGAGCACCACAACGCCCCCACCGTGATGACGGCCGCGACGTCGCTGGTCATCGCCCACCTCGCGGCGGGCACGACCACCATCCGCGTCGGCGCCGGCGGGATCATGCTGCCGAACCACGCGCCTTACGTCATCGCCGAGCAGTTCGGCACCCTGGCCACGCTGTTCCCCGGCCGAATCGACCTCGGACTGGGACGGGCTCCGGGCACGGATCAGCAGACGCTGGCGGCCCTGCGTCGCGACCCGGCCGACGCCGAGCACTTCCCGCAGGATGTCCTGGAGCTCCAGGCCTTCCTGGCGCCGACGGTGGCCGGACAGCGGATCGAGGCGGTGCCTGGCTCGGGCACCGAGGTGCCGCTCTACATCCTCGGATCGAGCCTGTTCGGGGCGCAGCTCGCCGCCGAGCTCGGACTTCCCTTCGGCTTCGCCTCGCACTTCTCGCCGCTGCAGCTGGACGCGGCCCTCGCCATCTATCGCGGCCGCTTCAAGCCGTCGCCGACACAGGCCGAGCCGTACGCCATGGTCGGCGTCAACGTCATCGCCGCCGCGACCGACGCCGAGGCACGGCGTCTGGCCACGACGCAGCAGATGTCGTTCACCAACCTCCTGCGCGGCGCCAAGCACCTGACGCAGCCGCCGATCGACGACATCGACGCCTACTGGCTGCCGCACGAGAAGGCGCATGCGCTGCAGATGCTGGCGGTCAGCGTCGTCGGCAGCGTCGAGACGGTGCGCCGCGG
>JBDSLU010000510.1:0-10730 GCA_039916225.1 Vicinamibacteraceae bacterium | reverse complement strand
GGACCACGCTGGCCGAGTCGGCCCGTCTCACCGGCGGTGCCGAACGGACGACCTGGGACGACGTGTTCAAGGGCGCCGGCACACGCGATCGGCAGATGCGCGACCTCGTCGCCCTCGTGACGGTCATCCTGCTGGCCGTCCATGTCCTGGAGATCGGCGGCCGCCGGCTGCTGCTGTTCGGGGCCGCGAGCGCACGGCTGCGGAGGTTCAGGATCCCGAGGCCGGGCCTTCCGTGGAGACGCCGCCAGCCGGCGCCGATTCCCGAGTCGCGCGTCGCGACGAGCAACCCGTCGCCGGCGGCGCCGCCGGTGGTCCCGCCGACGCCGGTCACCTCGGCGCTCGCGCGCGCCAAGGCGAAGGCCCGCAGCCGCCTGGAACGTTGAGCGGTCGCTCACGCCTCGCCGAGCAGGGCCGGCGTCGTCACGAATCGATGCCGACATCGGCACGAAATCGCCACGAAGTCTCGGCCAACAGGCCGAAAGTCGGCGGTCTACGCGAAACGGCGCGGGCGCAGGTGCCCGCAGCCGCGACGGCGGGACGGTACACATTCCAGGTGGCTGGCGTTAGGCAGTGTAGTGGCGCGAACAGTCCACACATCCGACGCCAGAAAGACGAGCCATGCTCACCCAACCGCATCCCCATACTCGCGACACAGAGCACGTCGACACGCCCAAGGGCACGGCGCCGGCGCATCGGCCAGACGCACGAAAGACGCCGGACCGCACGGACATGGCGTCACCGCCTCGCACATATTCGCCGCCGCCGCTCGAGAGGCCACACACCCACGCCGTCGACGTGAATCCGGCGCTGCACCGCAGGATCTTGACGTTCCTCAACGCGGCGATCCTGCCCAGCGACCTGGAATTCGCCAAGCCGCTGTTCGTTCACGACCATGAAGGCGTGCCGGTCGAGGGGCACGCTCACGGCGAGTCTCCGACGCGCCGCGAACGCATCATGGACACCGCGGACGCCCGCAGGATCCTGGCCCTGCGGCACGTCGAGTATCCGCTCGGGTTCACGCACCTGCGGCAACTGACGACCGGGATCCTGGATGCGGTGCTCGAGACGCTGCATCATCATCTCGGCGAGCACACCTACGGTGAATGGGCCTCGGGTGCCCAGGCGATCCCGCTGAAGGGGCCCGGGACCATCCAGGGCGTCGTTCATGCGGCGCTCCTTCGGACCGGCAAGGTGCTGTTCATCACGGCAGACGAAACCACCCTTGTCTGGGACCCGGAGGACGTCACCGCCGCCGCCTTCCAGGAGCCACGCAACCAGCCGCATTCGATGCCCGGCGGCTATTCCCAGCTGTGCGGACACCACGTCTTTCTGTCGGATGGGCGCCTGCTGTGCGTCGGCGGCGGCGGGTATGGGTCCAACCCGCTCGCCCGATGGGGTTTCAAGTACGATCCCTTGGCGAACACCTGGGAGCGGACCTCCACGCCCATGTCGGACTCGCGCTGGTACCCGACGGCTGTGGCCCTCGGAGACCGGCGAGTCCTGATCGCGTGTGGTCACGGCACGGGCGAGATGGACATCTACGATGAGTCCACCGATACGTTCACGCATGTGGACCTCGACGCGAAGCCGTTCCCATCCCTCTATCCCGGCCTGCATCTCCTGCCGAACAATTCAATCTTCTATACCCGAACCGGCTGGGGAACGGCAGGCGCAGGCGGCGGTCCGTTTCGAGGCGACGATCAGTCGGCGTTCTTCACGCTGACAGCGCGCCACGCCGGCTCCTGGACGGCGATTGCACCGGCTGCCCGCGACATCACCGACCGGACCAAGGGGATGTCGGTCATGATCCTCGACGCCACCAGGCGACACGCCCGGGTCCTGGCGTTCGGCGGGGCCGATGCGACCACGAACAACACGTATGAGACGTGTGACGCGTCGAGCATGTCGGCGGGGACGGCGTGGTCCGCGCCGATTCCGTTTCCTGACGGCGAACACCGTAGCCTGTGCAGCGCCGTGCTCTTGCCCGACGGCAATGTCTTCCTCAGCGGCGGCATCCAGCGATCCATCTCGCCGTGCGCCATGTTCGACCCGCGGACCGATACCTGGTCGCGTGCGGCGGAGCTGGCCGGCGCGCGAGACTACCATTCGATGTCGCTGCTGCTGCCGAGCGGCAAGGTCATGGTGGCCGGCTGGCAGAACGCCAACATCGACATCTACAGCCCGCCCTATCTCTTCAACGGACCGCGACCAGTCATCCGCTCGGCCCCGCAGATCGTCGGCTACGGGCAGCGCTTCGACATCGAAGTGCCCGAAGCGCAAGACATCACCCGGATCGTCCTCGTACGACCGTCCGCTGTGACCCATCAGACGGATACCGAGCAGAGGGTCATCGAGCTGTCGTTCTTCAATGCTCGCATGCGCGGTCAGCGCGACACGCTTGCCCTGACGGCGCCCGATGCCGACGCCCTGCACGCGCTGGCGCCCCCGGGCTACTACATGCTGTTCGTTCTCAACCACGAAGGCGTGCCGTCGGTGGCCACGTGGATCCGTCTCGTGTCGATGGTGGCCAAGCCGGGCGCCACCGTGACGGCGTTGCAGCCGTTCGAGGGGCACGTGGACCTGTTCGTGACCACCGCGGACGGCACCGTGATGTCAACGTTCTTTGAGCCGGACGGCGGCTGGCGAACCTGGTTCGCGATTCACGCCGACACCAAGCTGGCGTCGGGGACGACCGTAACGGCCCTGCAGCCGTTCCCGGGCCACGTCGACCTGTTCGCGACCACCGGCGACGGCACCGTGATGTCGACGTTCTTTGAACCCGATGGCGGCTGGCGGCCGTGGTTCCCGATTCACGGGGAGATCAAGATGAAGGGCGGCGCAACGGTAACGGCCCTGCAGCCGTTCCCGGGCCACGTCGACCTGTTCGCGACCACCGGCGACGGCACCGTGATGTCGACGTTCTTCGAACCCGACGGCGGCTGGCGGCCGTGGTTCGCGCTTCACGGGGCGACCAAGATGAAGGGCGGCGCGACCGTCACCGTCCTGCAGCCGTTCGAGGGCCACGTCGACCTGTTCGCGACCACCGACGACGGCACCGTGATGTCGACGTTCTTCGAACCTGACGGCGGCTGGCGGCCGTGGTTCGCGATTCATGCCGGCGTCCGAGTGCATCCCGGCGCAGAGGTAGCGCCTCTGCTGCCATTCGAGGGACACGTGGATCTGTTCGCCACGACCGGTGAGGGGATGGTTACGTCGACGTTCTTCGAGCCCGATGGTGGATGGCGGCCGTGGTTCACGATTTCCTGATGCCGGGCCCCAGGGGCGCAGGGAGCGACTCGCTCCCTCGCCCCGACCATACGACGGCGGCCACTGAATGCCGCTTACGGCACGGCCAGGGCAATCAGCTCCGCGGGCACGCCGCGGGCGCCGACGGCGACGACGATGTACTGGCGATCGTCGACCATGTAGGTCATCGGGATGCCGGTCGTGCTCGCCGGCAGCGCCATCTCGTGGATGATCGCGCCGGTCTTCTTGTCGATGGCGCGGAACATCTTGCCGCCACTGCCCGGTCCGGCGCTGAAGAGGCCCGAGCCGTCCGCCCCGAAGAGCAGCGTCCTGGTCACCATCAGCGGCGAGCGTTCCGGCTTGCCGGCCTTCGACAAGTCGAGGTTCAGACCCTTGAGCGCCGGATGGTTCTTGACCACGTCCGGCGCGTCGCCGTTGGCGATCATCCACACGTGATCGCCGGTGTTGAGATCGATCGCCGTGATTCGTCCCCAGGGCGGGCGGACCAGCGGCAGGCCCCGTGGCCCGAAGCTGGGACGGCCGGCGCTTTCGCCGGCGACGGGTGGCGCGGCGGTCTGGACGGCGCCGCTCGGAGCGCCCGGATGCGCGCCCAACGTCGCCACGTACGCCATGTCGGTCCGTTTCGCCTCGCCCTTTTGCACCGCTACCGAGTCCGGGTTGGTGACCGACGAGACGTACATGATGCCCGTCTCCGGATCGAGCGCGCCGCCCGGCCAGTTCGATCCACCGGTGTGATGGGGCAGCCACAGCGAGGCCAGCTTGCCGTCGGTGCCGGGGACGATGGGCGGCAGGAACGGATTGGTCGAGGTCTTGTACTGGTTGAAGATCTGGACCGCTTCCGCCTTCAGCTCGGGGGTGAAATCGATGAGATCGTCGATCGTGACGCCTTGGCGATCGTACGGCTTTGGCTTGGTGGGGAAGGGCTGCGTCGGCGACGTCCGCTCGCCGGGCACGTCGGTCTGCGGCACCGGCCGCTCCTCGATCGGCCAGACCGGCTTGCCGGTGACGCGATCGAAGACGAACGTGAACGCGTGCTTGGTGACCTGAGCGACGGCCTTGATCTTGGTGCCGCCGACGGTGATGTCGGCGAGCATCGGCGGCGACGACGGTTCCCAGTCCCAGATATCGTGGTGAATGAGCTGGAAGTGCCAGACCCGCTTGCCCGTCCTGGCGTCGAGGCAGACGAGGCTGTCGGCGAACAGGTTGTCGCCCAGCCGATGGCCGCCGTAGAAGTCGCCGGTCGGCGTCTCGACCGGCACATAGACGTAGCCGAGCTCGTCGTCGGCGGCCAACGGGGCCCACGCCGCGGTGTTGCCGGTGTAGGCCCACGAGTCGCCTTCCCAGGTCTCGTGGCCGACCTCGCCGGGGCGCGGGATGGTCTTGAAGGTCCAGACTTGCGTGCCGGTGCGGACGTCGAAGCCGCGGACGTAACCCGGCACGTAGGTCTTCGACGGGGGAGCCGTGCCCGCGATCATGGCCGCACCGACCACGACGACATCGCGGACGACGATGGCCGGCGAGCTGGACCCGATCTGGCCGGGCTTGACGACGTCGCGGTCGAGGCCTTCGGTGAGCTCGACGATGCCGTTCTTGCCGAAGGTGGTGATGGGGCGGCCCGTCTTGGCGTCGAGCGCCACGAGCTGATAGCCCGGCGAGATGAGGAGGAGCCGCGCCTCGGCTTTGCCGTCGGTCCAGTAGGCAAGCCCGCGATTCTGCTTTCTCGGGGCGCGATCGCCGCGTTCGCCTTCCTCGAGGCGGTACATCCAGAGCGTCTCGCCCGTGGCGGCGTCGACGGCGACGACGTCACGCCGCGAGCCGGCGGTGAAATACAGGACGCCGCCGATCATCAGCGGAGTGACTTCCCAGTTGTAGTCGGGCGTGGGGCCGAAGTTGTCCGCTTTCCACCGCCAGACGATCTCGAGCTCCTTGACGTTCTTGGCGTCGATCTGGTCGAGCGGCGAGTATTTGGTGTTGCCCGCGTCGCCGCCGTAATAGCGCCATTCGCCTTTCGTCGCGCCTTGTTGCGCGTCGAGGCCGGCAGGAAGCGTCAGCAGCAGGGCTGACACGGCGAGCAGACGGGCGGCGAAGGATCTCATTTGGTTCGGGTGATGGCGATCTGGTTGAGAGCGGCCAGCTCGGTGGGCAACTCCGTGTCGCCGTCCGGAAAGCCGTTGGTGCTGAGCAGGTAGGCCGCGATGTCGATGCACCGCTTGCGGGTGATCTTGCCGGGGCCGTCCGAGGGCATCGTGGTCCGCGTGTACTCGACCAGGTCGCCGACGGTCTTGCCGCCCCAGAACGTGAAGAACACGTCATCGACCAGGGCGGGGGACGTCTCGCCGCCGCCGAGCGTCTCGCCGTGGCAGCGGGCGCACTGGGCGTTGTAGACGGTCCGCCCGCGCTCCACCTGTTCCTTGTTGAACACGCCCGCCCACGCGGACTGCGACGGGGCAGACTGCCCAGGCGCCGCCGGCCGGGCCGGCTCCGCGACGGTCAGGATCGACAGGGTCAGGGCGGTGACGAGGAGGGCACACACCCCTGCCCGGACACTGCCGCGGCGACGCCGGCCGGCACTCGACTCACTCATCGGGGTGGCGGGGGAGCCGTTTCGTAGCCGGTGGTGGTGGCGTTGGCCTTGCCCTGGAACAGCCGGTAGCCAGGCCGATTCTGCCAGCTCGAAGGCCCGGCCAGGACCACGTTGTGCTTGAGGACGCTGTCGCGCACCAGTTTCTCGCGCGCGTTGTAGCTGGCATCGCCGTCGCGATCGCCGCCGTGCATGCCGAAGTCGTTGCTCGCCACCATGACGATGTCGATGCCCGGCACCTCTTCGAGGAGGTCGTCGATGATGCCGACGCCCTTCGGGTTCTCGATCAGGATCATCACGAGGACGTTGTTGTTGGCGTTGACCGCGTAGCCGGGACCCCACAGGCTGGGCGCCTGGGCCTGCCCGGAGCTGCGATGGCCCCAGGGCTTGGCGTTCGGATTCTCACGATGCCCGATCGGGTACTTGGAGTACAGCACCGCGTCTCGCGCTTCGTCGACCGAGTCGACCATCGGGACGATGATGCCGAGCGCGCCGGCATCGGTGGCTTTCTGGATGTCGCCTTCGTTCGCGGTCGGCACCCGCACGAACGGGATGCTGCCCGCTTCGACGATGACCTTGATGAGTTGTTGCGTTTCACGCCAGGTCAGCGTGCTGTGCTGCATCTCGATCCAGATGAAGTCGACGCCTTCGCAGGCTTTCCTGGCGGCGTCGAGATCGGGCCCGACGATGGTGTTGCTGAAGATCTGCTTGCCGGCCTTCAGCTTGGTGATGACCGTGTTGAACGTCTGCGAGCCGGCTTTGATCGGCGGCGCGCCCTGGGCCGGCGCCGTCACCGGCGCGACTTGGGGAGCCGGTTCCGCGGCGACGGGCGCTGCGGCACACAGTGCCGCCGCACACATGACTGCCGTGACGGCAGGGGTCATGCCGTGCCTGGTCGCGAACCGGAACCGTTGGGAGAGGGTCGGTGTAGTTGGGCGCATGGTCGACGTCATTGTCCTCTACTCGGCGAATGACATACTCTCTCGCCGTTGTCCCGGATCTCAGAATCGCACCGCGTGACCCGCCGCCGGGCTCTCGCGTCGCTTGCCGTGGCCGCCGGCGCGGCGACCGCGACCGCGCGGGCCCAGGCTCCCGTGACCGCATCCCGGCCGGCCGCTGCTGCCGCCGGCGCCGCCCCGGTGGACGGCACCCTCGGCCTGTTCAGCCTCCCGCAGTACGAGGAACGAGCCAGGACGCTCGTGTCCGTCCCCGCGTGGGAATACTACGACCAAGGCTGTGCCGACGATCTTACCGTGCGCTGGAATCGCGAGGCGTTCCAACGGCTGCGCCTCGAGAGCCGGGTGATGGTGGACGTCGAGACGATCGATACGTCGATCACGCTCCTCGGCCGTGCGCTCCCGCATCCCATCCTCCTCGCGCCGGCCGCAGCCCACATGCTCGTCCATCCCGAGGGCGAAGTGGCCACCGCCCGCGGCGCCGGCGCGGCGTCGGCGATCATGGTGCTCAGCACCAACTCGAACTGCTCCGTCGAAGCCGTCGCCGCCGCGGCGACGCAGCCGCTCTGGTTTCAGCTCTACGTCAATCGCGACCGCCAGATCGCCAAGGACCTGATTCAACGGGTGGAGAGCGCCGGTTGCAAGGCGCTCTGCATCACGGTGGATCAACCGGTGATCTACGCCCGCGACCGGGTCAGTCGTTTTTCTGACGCCCTGCGTGCCTTGCCGTTGCCGAACATTTCCGACCCCGTCCCGGGTGGGATCACGCAGACGAGCGCGAGCCGCACCCGATCGCTGACCTGGAAGGACCTGGACTGGTTCCGGTCGATCACCACGCTGCCGATCGTTCTGAAAGGCGTCCTGCATCCCGACGACGCGGAACAGGCCGTCCAGGCCGGCGCCGACGCCATCATCGTGTCCAACCACGGCGGGCGCGCGCTCGACGGTGTCGCGGCGACCATCGACGCGCTGCCGCGGGTGGCGGATCGCGTCGCCGGACGGATGCCGGTGCTGATGGACGGTGGGATCCGGCGGGGCGGTGACGTGCTCAAGGCGATGGCCCGCGGCGCCACCGCCGTACTGGTCGGGCGTCCCTATCTCCACGGACTGGCCGTCAACGGGAGCGACGGCGTGCAGCACATCGTCGAGATCCTGCGCCGCGAGTTCGAGACGGCCATGGCGCTCACCGGGCGCACCACGGTCGCGCGGATCGACCGCACCGTGTTGTGGCCGGACAATCCCTGAGAGGGGTCAACGGAGACGACGGAGGGAACGGAGTTCACAGGAGGAACGGAGCAACGGAGAAGAACGGAGCAAAGAGTGTTCGACGTGAAGTCGAGGCGCCCCAACTCAATCTAAAGTCAATGTCTCCGTTCGCCTCCGTTCCTCAGCGTCTCCTGTGAACTCCGTTCTCTCCGCAACCTCCGTTGACGACACCAACTGACTAGCCTCCGTTCCCTTTATGCCTTGGTCCCAGGTCTACGCCCCTCTCGGCGGCATCGGCGTCTCGGCGCTGGTCGCCGCGATCCCCGTTGCCGTGCTGATGGCCCTGCTCGCGTTCTGGCACGTCCGCGCGCACGTCGCGGCCGCCGTCGCGTTGCTGGCCGCCGGCCTCATCGCGGTCGCCGTCTACGGGATGCCCGTCCCGCTCGCTGTGGCCGCGGCCGGCTACGGCGCGGCGTTCGGGCTGCTGCCCATCGGCTGGCTGGTGGTCAACGCGATCTTCATCTACCAGCTGTCGGTGGAGACCGGGCAGTTCGTCGTCCTGCAGCGGCAGATTGCCGGCATCTCGCGCGATCGGCGGATTCAGGCGCTGATGATCGCTTTCGCCTTCGGCGCCTTCATCGAAGGGGCGGCCGGCTTCGGCGCGCCGGTGGCCATCAGCGGCGGGTTGCTGATCGGCCTCGGCTTCAAGCCGCTCGAAGCCGCCAAGCTCGCCCTCATCGGCAACACCGCGCCGGTCGCGTTCGGCTCGCTCGGCATTCCGCTGGTGACGATGGCGCCGCTGACCGGGCTGGACCTGCATCAGCTGAGTGCGATGGTCGGCCGCCAGTTGCCGCTCTTCTCGCTCATCGTGCCGTGCTGGCTCGTCGCGGCGCAGGTCGGCTGGCGACGCATGCTCGAGGTCTGGCCGGCCTGCCTCACCGCCGGCGCGTCGTTCGCGATCATGCAGTTCGTCATGAGCAACGTCCACGGCCCGTGGCTCGTCGACATCGTGAGCGCCGCCGTGGCGATGTTCGCGCTCGTGTTGCTGATGCGGTTCTGGAAGCCGGCGAACGAGATGATCAACGTCACGCCCGATGCGCCGGCACGCGTCCTGACGGCCCAGGAGCTGGCGGACACACGCAACCGGGAAGTCGTGACGACCGGTCCCGCCTGGAAGGCGTGGCTGCCGTGGCTGTTCCTCACCGGCTTCGTGTTCGTGTGGGGCATGAACCCCGTCAAGGATCAGCTCAACGCCTGGTTCGCGCCGCAGATTCCCGTGCCCGCCCTGCACCTTGCCGTGCAGAAGATGCCGCCGGTGGCGCCGGTGCCGACGCTCGAGAAGACGATCTTCAACCTGAACCTGCTGTCCGCCACCGGCACGCCGCTGCTGCTCGCCGGCATCGCCTCGGCGCTGAGCCTCGGCGTCGGCTTCCGCCGTGCGCTGCAGATCTACGGGCAGACCTGGCTGCGGGTGCGCGTCTCGCTGCTGACGATCTCGGCGATGATGGCGCTCGGCTTCATGACCCGCTACGGCGGCACCGACACGACCATGGGCCTCGCCATGGCCGGTACAGGCGGGCTGTTCCCCTTCTTCTCGCCGATCATCGGCTGGCTCGGCGTCGCGCTGACCGGCAGCGACACCGCGTCCAACGTGCTCTTCGGCAACCTGCAGAAGGTGTCGGCCGAAGCGCTGGGCTACTCGCCGCTGCTGATGTGCGCCGCCAACAGCTCCGGCGGCGTCATGGGCAAGATGATCGACGCGCAGAGCATCGTCGTCGCCGCGGTGGCGACGGGCGGGCGTCCCGACAGCCCGGATGCCGGCACCGTGCTGCGTGCCGTCTTCTGGCACAGCATCGCGCTCGCCGCGCTCGTCGGGCTGCTGGTCTACGCGCAGGCGAAGATCTATCCGTTCACGGAAATGGTCGTGCGTTGAGTCGTAGCAGCCGGTAGCCCATCCATACTGCCGGGACGTTCGCGAACTCGCGCCGCATCGTTGTCTTCCAGTGGGGCGGTCCCACATGGCTCAGACTCGACACGCGGATTGGTGGCCTCGGCTCGTCGGCGCGTTCCAGGGGGCTCTCGAGTCGCCCACCGGTGAACGCGCGGCCTTCCTGCACGACGCGTGCGGTGCCGACGCCGAGCTGCGCTCCGAGGTCGAAGCGATGCTGGCCGCCGATGGCCCGCACGGCGCGCTCGGCGTCGAACGGCTCGTCCACGACGCCGATCCAGCCGTCGACGCCGATCCGTTCCTCGGGATGCGGCTCGGGCCGTGGCGGGTCGTCGACGTGCTCGGCCACGGCGGCATGGGCACGGTCTACCTCGCCGAGCGCGACGATGGACGCTACGCGCAACGGGTCGCGCTGAAGCTGGTGCGCGGCCCGGCCCAGCCGTGGGGCGCCACGCGGTTCACGGCCGAGACGAGCATCCTCGCGCGTTTGTCGCATCCCAATATCGCCCGCCTGATCGACGCCGGCCAGACGCCGGAGGGCTCGGCCTATCTCGTCATGGAGTACGTCGACGGCGAGCCCGTCACGGCGTACGCGGACGCCCACCAGTTGACGGTCGACGAGCGGCTGCGGCTGTTCCGCGTGGTCTGTGAAGCCACCGAGCATGCGCACCACGCGCTGGTGGTCCACCGGGATCTGAAGCCGGCCAACATCTTCGTCTCACGCGCCGGGCAGGTGAAGCTCCTCGACTTCGGCATCGCCAAGCTGCTCGAA
>JBDSLU010000509.1:0-3416 GCA_039916225.1 Vicinamibacteraceae bacterium | reverse complement strand
GGTCGTGGTCTACGACATCAGCGGCCGCTGAAGCGCGCCGTTCATTGGCGGTCGCGCTCTCACGCGCGACCGCGGGCCTCGCCCTGGGCGTGCGGCCTGCTATTCGCGACGCTGGGCGCGTCGCGGCGCCCGCACGCAGGCGGCGTCGCTGGTCCAACGGCCGCGTCGTCGGGAGGGCGACGTTGTAAGTTGGTCTGGACGATGCGCTACCTGCGAATGTTGACGAACGCGTTGCTGGGCGGGCTGCTCGGCGCGGCGTTCGTCACGATCCTGGTCCTCCAGCTCAATCGCCAGATCCCGCTGGCCTGGTCGACGGCGGCGCCCCTCTATGGCCGGCTGGCGCTCTTCTACACGCCGCACCTGACCGTCGCGTTCTACGCGATGCTGATCATCCGCGAGGCGCTGGCCCGGCGACCGCTGGCGCCCGGCTGGCTGAGCATTCGCATCCTCTCGTGGGTCGGTTTGATCGTCGTCGCCGCGGCGGCGGCGCTGATGTGGGCGAACTTCGCCGGCTACGAGCTGGCCCTCGACGACGATTCGCGCCGGCGCCTGGGCGCGGCGGCGGGCGCGACCACGCTGTGCGCCGTCCTGCTGCTGGTGATCGCCGTCGTGCACTACTCGTTCGGCCGGCGCGGCAGCCGGGTCGGCGCGACGCTGCTGACGCTGACATTGCTGGCGTCGATCGGGTTTCCCCTCACCGCCCGCGGCTGGGGTGATCCGCGGCCGCTGGCGGCGCGGGCGATCGACCTGTCGCCGCTTGCCGGGGCCGAGCTGGACGGCGGACACGTCACCCTGCTGGCCGTCGACGGCGCCTCGCTCGACTACATCGCGCAACGGGTGGCGGACGGCCGCCTGCCGGCGTTCGGCCGGCTCCTCGAGGGGGGCGTCTCGCTCTACCTCGAGACGGTGCGGCCGACGCAGCCGGTGCCGGTGTGGACGGCGGTCGCCGCCGGCAAGCTCCCGCCGCAGACCGGCGTCCGGGCCGCGGCCCGCTACGAGTACGGTCCCGCCGCCGGCGCCATCGAACTGCTGCCGGCGTACTGCTTCTCACAGGCGCTCGTGCACTTCGGTCTGCTGCAGGCGTCCGGCTATCACGCGACGGCGGTGCGGGCGCGGCCGCTGTGGTCGATCCTCAGCAGCCAGCGCGTGTCGGCCGGCATCGTCGGCTGGCCGGTGACCGCGCCGGCGGCCCCGCTCCGCGGCTTTCTGATCACCGACGAGTTCGAGCCGGGAGCGGCAATGGTCGCCGCCGGCGCGCCCACCGCGTTGGGTGCGCCCGCCGAGGCCGTGCTGCGCGCCAAGGCCGTCGCCGCCGGGCCGTTCGCCATCCGGGCCGGCTCGATCGAGGAGCCGCCCATCGCCCGCGACGCCTGGCGTCGCGAAGTCGCCGTCCAGCTGCGCGACGAATATCGGCCGCGGCTCCTGGCCGTTCGCTACGAAGGCATCGATCGCGCCGGACATGCCTACCTGCGCCACGCGCTCCCGCGCGCCTTCGGCGGCACCGCTCAGGACGGCGAAGCCAGGCTGGCGACGATCCTCGATCGACACTACGCGTTTCTCGATGCCGAGATCGCGCACGTGGTCGACACGATGGGCCCGGACGACGTGCTGTTCGTCGTCTCCGGCTTCGGCATGGAGCCGGCCGCCCTCCGCAAGCGCATCCTCGCCCGGATGCTGGGCCAGCCCGAGGTGTCCGGATCGCACGAGGACGCGCCGGACGGCTTCCTGCTGGCCTACGGCGCGCCGATGCGATCGGGCCGCGCGCGCCTCGGCTCGATCGTCGACGTGGCGCCGACGATCCTCTACCTGCTGGGGCTTCCCGTGGCGCGCGACATGGACGGCCTCGCCCGCACCGATCTCTTCAAGCCGGCCTTCACCGCCACGCGTCCGATCGCCTTCATCCCGACCTACGAGCGATAAGAGCGCGGGGCGTCAACTACCAAGTGCCAATCTCCGACTACCAATTCCCAATTCCCAACGTCCAACCTCGCATGGCCCGTCGTGAGCGAACCAGCAGGAGTTGAGGGTTGGAAATTGTGAATTGGGAGTTGGAAGTTGGCCGTTGGAAGTTGGACGTTGGCCGTTGGACGTTGGCCGTTGGAAGTTGGCCGTTCGAAGTTGGGCGTTCTCGAGAGTCAATCGAAGACGATCGTCTTGTGCGCCGAGACGAGCACGCGGTGATCGAGGTGCCACCGGACGGCCCGCGACAGCACGACTTTCTCGACGTCACGGCCCTTGCCGATCAGGTCCTCGATCTGGTCGCGGTGCGACACGCGCGCAACGTCCTGCTCGATGATCGGGCCCTCGTCGAGGACGTCGGTCACGTAGTGCGCCGTCGCGCCGATCAGCTTGACGCCGCGGTCGAAGGCGGCGTGGTAGGGCCGGGCACCGGTGAACGCCGGCAGGAACGAGTGGTGCACGTTGATGATGCGCCGCGGATAGCGGCCGACGAAATCCGGCGACAGCACCTGCATGTAGCGGGCGAGCACGATGAGCTCGATGCGGTGCGCCATGAGCAGGGCCAGCGCCGCGGTTTCGGCTGCCGCCTTGTTCGACGGCGTCACCGGGATGTGATGGAACGGGATGCCGTGGAAGGCGGCGAGGGGCCGCGCGTCCTCGTGGTTGCTGACGATGAGCGGCACGTCGCAGCGCAGTTCGCCGGTGCGATGGCGATACAGCAGGTCGACCAGGCAGTGCTCGTAGCGCGAGACCAAGATCGCCGTCCGCGGCCGGTCGGCGGCGTACTCGACGCGATAGTCGATGCCGAACTGCTCGACGAGCGGCTGGAACGCCGGGGCGAAGGCGGCGTGGGCGACGTCGAAGCTCTCGAGGTCGAACTCGACGCGCATGAAGAAGCGCCCGCGTTCGTTGTCACGATGCTCGGCGGCGTCGAGGATGTTGGCGCCGTGCTCGAAGAGAAAGCGGGAGATCGACGCGACCAGCCCCTTCGCATCGGGGCAGTCGACCAGGAGGACGGCTGAGTTCACGGCCGCCATGCTATCAGCGGCGCCGGGCGCCTCACGCCGCCTTGGCGGCGGCGAGCGCGGTGAGGACGCGATCGATGCCGGCGATGGACACCGGCTTGGTCAGGTAGTCGTCCATGCCGGCGGCGAGGCAGCGCTCGCGGTCGCCGTTCATCGCGTGGGCGGTCATCGCGATGATCGGCAGGCGCTGCCCGGTGCCCGCCTCGCTGCGACGGATCGCCTGGGTCGCCTCGAGGCCGTCCAGCTCCGGCATCTGCACGTCCATGAAGACGGCGTCGAACGCCTGGGCCGCGACGAGGCGAACCGCTTCCGCGCCGTTGTCGGCGATGGTGACCTGGTGTCCGCGCCGCTTGAGCATGGCCGTCGCGACGCGCTGGTTGACCGGGTTGTCCTCGGCGACCAGGACGCTCAGCACTGTTCCTGAGACGACCA
>JBDSLU010000508.1:0-3089 GCA_039916225.1 Vicinamibacteraceae bacterium | reverse complement strand
CGACGACGATGACCGCGACGACGATGACCGATCGCGCGTGCAGCGCGGCCAGGCTGGCCGCGCCGTCCGAGACGGCCTGGGCCTGGGCCTGCGGCACGAGGGCGACCGGGACGGCGCTGGCCGCATGTCGCGGCGCCATCGCCGCCCGGGCCGCGAGGTCGTAGGCGCCGATCGCGGCCGGCCCGAAGCCGGCGCCGAGGATCGCGCGGAGGGCGAGGTCGCCGCCCTGCGCGGCCAGCGTCGACAACTGGACGGCGCCACCGACCCCGGCCAGGACGCGCGCCGCGTGGCCGTCCCAGCGGCCCGGCCAGCGTGGCCAGTGCTGCGGCCCGACCAGTGTGTGGACACGCCAGGCGATGACGCCGCCGCTGACGAAGATCACGACGGAGTAGGCGAGCAGCATCTCGGCGACGTCGGCGCCGCGGCGCAAGACGAAGAGCGCGGTGATGAAGGCCGCCGCGGCCGTCCCGGCGACCCGCAGGAGATGTGCTTCCGCGCTGCGGCGCAGGCCGGTCAGCGTCGCCGCCCACACCGCCGCCTGCAAGTTGAGGATGAAGGCGGCGGGCAGGACGAACGCCGCGTGTCGTGCCTCCTCGACCTCGCCGATGGTCTGCCACGCCGCCGGCGGCAGGACGGCGAGGGCCGTGAGCGACAGGAGACCGATCACGACGCCCAGGATCGCCGCCAGCGTCCGCGCCGCGTGGACGAGATGCGGGATGCGGGCCGGCTGACCGGCCGCATCGGCGTGGGCGACGGCGCGCTCGACGGCGACGGTCAGCCCGAAATCGAGAACCGACGAGAAGCCGAGGAAGGTGGCGAAGACCGACCACGTGCCGTAGCGGCCGAGGCCCATCCACCGGGCCAGCAGCGTGGCGAAGACCAGAGCGACGGCCATCGCACCGAGCCGGCCGGCCAGCGTCGCGGCGACGTTGGCGCGGAAGCGCGGTGCGGCGGCGGTCACAGCAGCGGCCGCGCCGGACGCGGGCGGGACACGCCCTGGTGCCAGCTCGAGACGAACGTCGGCAGGCATTCGCTGAGCAACTCGTGGATGGCCAGCCCGTCGCCACGGGCGGCGGCCTCTTCGAGCCGGACGATGGCGGCATCGAGGCCACCCGACGGGCCGTCGCCGGCCTGGATCGGCTCGACGACGCGGAACACTTCGTCGTCGCCGGCGGCCTCGACCAGGCTGCCCGGTTCCCAGAGCTGTTCTTCGAGCTTCTCGCCGGGCCGCAGGCCGGTGTAGACGATGGCGACGCCGCTGGCCTCGACGCCGGACAAGCGCTTGAGGTCCTCGGCCAGATCGACGATCCGCACCGGCTCGCCCATGTTCAGCACGAACAGCTCGCCGCCGTGCGCCAGGCCGCCCGCCTTCACCACCAGGTGCACCGCTTCCGGGATGGTCATGAAGAAGCGCCGCATGTCGGGGTGGGTGATGGTGATCGGGCCGCCGCGATCGATCTGCTGCTGGAAGAACGGCACGACGCTGCCCCGGCTGCCGAGCACGTTGCCGAAGCGCACCGCGATGAACATCCGACGATGCCGCTCGGCGGCCTGGGCGACGATCCGCTCGGCGAGGCGCTTCGAGGCGCCCATGACGCTGGTCGGCGCGACCGCCTTGTCGGTGGAGATCAGGACGAAGCGCTCGACGTCGTGCCGGATGGCCGCGCCGACGACCACCGCCGTGCCATGCACGTTGTTGGTGATCGCTTCTTCCGGGTGCGCCTCCATCAGCGGGACGTGCTTGTGCGCGGCGGCGTGGAACACGATCGCCGGGGTATAGGCGGCGAAGATCGCCTCGATGCGGGCCTCGTCGCGGACGTCGGCGATCACCGCATGGACCGGGACGCCCGGGTGCGACTGGCGGAGCCGGTTGGTGACGTCGAAGATGCTGTTCTCGCCGTGGCCGAGCACGATCAGCTCGCCGACCTGGGCCCGGGCCAGCTGGCGGCACAACTCGCTGCCGATCGATCCGCCGGCGCCGGTGACCAGCACCGTCTTGCCCTGCAGGTAGAGGCCGGCCTCGGGCGCGGCCTGGATCGGCTGGCGGCGCAGCAGGTCGGCGATGTCGATCTGGCGGAGACGGCTGACGCTGACGCCGCCCTCGAGCAGTTCGAAGATGCCGGGCACGGCCCGGGCCTCGACGCCGGCTCGCCGGCAGGCGTCGAGGAGCGCGCGGACCACTTCGCCGCCCGCCGTCGGCATCGCCACGACGACCTGATCGATCTGGTTGGCTTCGACGAGGCTCTCGAGATCGGCGAGCGCGCCGAGCACCGGCACTTCGTAGATCCGCTTGCCCCGCTTGTTGCGCTGGTCGTCCAGGAAGCCGATCGGTCGCATCGCCAGCTGCGGGTTGCGCTTGATCTCGCGCACGACCATCGCGCCGGCGTCGCCGGCGCCGGCGATCAGCACCCGCTTGGTCGGCAGCTGGCCGCCGTTGCCGACGCCGTGGCGGGAGCCGAACGATTCGGACAGCAGGCGGATCGTCAGGCGGACGCCGCCGACGCAGGCCAGCGTCAGCAGCCAGTCGAGGGCCAGGATCGACCGCGGGAAGAACGGGACCAGGCCGCCCATGATGCCGCCGGCGATGACCAGCGCGACGGCGGCGGCCGCCGCCGACACCGCCAGGAAAATCACCAGCAGATCGGGCAGGCCGGCGTAGCGCCAGTAGCGCCGGTAGAGGCCGAACGCGAGAAAGACGATCGGCTTGACGACGAGGGCGACAGCGAGCGCGAAGTTGAAGGCGGCGGTGTATTCCGGCTGGCGCTGGAAGAACCAGTCGAGGCGCAGGACGAAGGCGCCGACCAGGCAGAGGACGATGGCCAGCAGGTCGGCGGCGAGGACGTAGCGGTTACGCACGGGAGGAATCCTCGACGGTTCCGGCGGCGGGATGCGTTTGCCGCTGCCGCTCGGCGTGCGCGACGAGCGACCACAGGGCAGCGGCGGACAGCGCCGCGTAGGCCAGGGCCAGGCCGGTCGCGCGGCCGCGCGCCGGCGGCGCGACGACCAGCACGGCGCCGGCGGCGGCGAGGGCCGTGTAGAGCGCGGCGACGCGGCCGTGCGACCACCCGGCCTGGGTCAGGCGCTGATAG
>JBDSLU010000507.1:0-3525 GCA_039916225.1 Vicinamibacteraceae bacterium | reverse complement strand
CGGGATCCGAGCGCGGTTCGAACTCGGGCGAGTAGGGCAGGCTCAACGGCGGCAGCGGCAGCACGTCGCCGGTGGCCAACCGCACGGCGCCGAGATAGATGCCCGATCGCTGGAGCGGAAACGAGGCTTCGAGCACATCCTCGCCAACCCAGGACAGCGGCAGCCGCTGCGGTGCCTCTCCGGCACCGGCGGTTGGCGGCAGGACGGTCGCCGTCGCGGCGCGCACGTCGCCGACTCCGCCTCGCGCGCGTCCAGGATCGAGTTCGACGCGAACGATGCCTTGGCCGCCCCGGCGCTCGATCGTGGCCTGGACGCCGGACGGCGGCGCGCCACCCAGCAGCCAGCGCCCAAGTCCGACGCTGAAACCCTGAAAGTCCTTCCAGGCGTTCACGCGCCGGGAATACGTCCCGTCGACCTGCGCCGTCAGCGCCGCCACGCGGCCCAAACCACGATGCCAGAACGCCAGTACGGGCGCTTTGTACTCATCGGTGGTGACGGCGCCCATCGTGGCGCCGGCACGGAGGTAGGTCAGGTTGTAAGCATCGAGGGTCGGAAACGCCGAGGCGGGCGACTCGCCGAGCAGCACCATGTCCGGCAATGCGCGCACACCCGTGGGATCGGTCACGAAGCTCGAACGCGCGACGGCGATGGCCTCCTGGGCGAACAGCCGCGGCAGATCGTCCGCGGTGGCGGCGAAGTGGCTGCGGCCCCGGCCGCGGGCGGCGACGTCCTTCAGGAATGCCGCGTCGGAGTCGGCCTCGCTGCCCAGACCGATCACGCTCACGGTGATGCCCAACGGCTCGAGCGTCTCGAGCAGCCGTATGTACTCGCCGGGTTCTTCCGCATCGGCGGCGTCCGCGAACAGCACGATGTGGCGCGTGCCCTTGTCCGACTCCTGGACGACCCTGGCCGCGGTCACGAGCGCGGTGTAGGTGAAGATCCCGCCGCCCATCGACTCGATGGTGCGGACCTGGTCGCAGATCCGGTCCTTCTCGGAGGCCGACGTCAGCGGGCTGATCACGTGCGCCGCGCTGTCGACGGCAATCACGCCGACTTCGTCGAACGGCCCCAACGTCTGGATTGCCGCGCAGGTGCCGAGGTTGGCGAGGTCCATCTTGGTCCGGCCGTCGCCGGCCGGCGCCGCCATGCTGCCGGATCGATCGAGCACCACGGCCATCGCGAGGGACAGCTTGCGATGTTCGTTCCTCACCTCCATCGACACCGGCAGATACGGATCGAGCACCGACTTGAAGTA
Organism: Vicinamibacteraceae bacterium; assembly: GCA_039916225.1. Lineage (GTDB taxonomy): Bacteria > Acidobacteriota > Vicinamibacteria > Vicinamibacterales > Vicinamibacteraceae > JBDSLU01. The sequence continues at coordinate 2,270 of JBDSLU010000507.1, read as the reverse complement.
GCCGCCGACGCCAAACGATGCCTGGCCGCCGGTGACGAGGAGTCCGCCGCCGAGATCGTCGACCCAGCGCGCCAGCGCCCCGAGCGCCTGCGGCCCGGCCGCCCCTGCCGGCACGTCCTCGAGAATCACGGCGCGGAAGGCCAGCAGATCAGCGGGGTTCTGCGGCAGGGCCGATGCGGCGATCGTCCGGATCCGCAGTTTGCCGGCGGCCAGCGCGCGGCTGAAGTTGTCCGGCCGGCCGCTCGCGTTCACCAGCAGGATGGTGGCCGGCGCCTCGACCCTCACCGCCCCGTCGCCGAGGTTGTTCTCGGAGACGCGATCGCCCTTGGCCGTCAGCTCGAGCCGGTAGCGCGCGACGCCCGGTCGATCGACGAGATCGCGAAACGTCAGCTGGGTCCGCCCCAGCGGAAACGTCCGCGTCGTGCGGGCGATCTCGACGCCATCGCGAAACAGAATGGCGTCGCTCTGGATCGTGCGATCGGTGCGGACCGACGCCGTGAACTGGAACGGCTCGCGCTCGTCGACCGACGCCGGCAGATCGAGCGACTCGACCGCAATGTCGGCCGTGTCGCCTCGGCTGAAGGCGCGATAGTCGATGGGGATGCCGCGCGCTGCCGCTTCGTGCGCCGCCGCCATCACCGGCGTCCCATTCGCCTCGCCGTCCGACAACACGATGAGGCGTCCACGCCGTTGGCGCGGAATCAGGCTGGCCGCCAGCCCGATGGCGCTTCCCAGATCGGTGCCGTCGGCGTCGACCTGCTGCACGAACTCGGCGGCCTCGCCGAACGCTTCCGGCAGTCGTTCGATGCGTGGCTCGCGGCCGAACGTGACGATGCCGACGCGGTCGCCGGCCGCCCGCTGGTGCTCGATCAGCTTGACGATCTCGAGCGAGCGGGCGCGGCTGTCGGCCGGCATCGAGCGCGACAGATCGGCAACCACGACGACGTCGAGTCCGTGGCCTCCGAGCGGCGCCACCGGCACCGCCGCAATCACGGCCAGCAAGACCAGGATCGCGACCCGGACGTGGCCGCCAAGCCCGGGCGCCCGGCCGCGCCACCAGTAGACGAACGCCAGCGGGACGACGAGGAGCAAGAGCGCCGGAAAGAGGAAGAACACGACGCTCATCCGTGGTTCCGGGCCGGGGCGAGCAGCCACCAGTTCGCGAGGATCGCCAGCGCGCCGATGGCGAGCAGCGCCCAGAAGAGCGGATCGGACTCCGGACCGCTCTCGGCGCGCAGCGCCGCCACGTCGGCGAAGCGGCCGACGTCCGCGGTCACGCGATCGCGAAGGTTGCTCTCGGTCTCGTCGAGGAAGTTCACGCCGAGCTCGAACAGGACGGTTTCGCTACCGCCGACGCGCTCCGGCCCCTCGACGATCTGCAGTACGCCGCCCGGCGACGGGGCGATGAATTCCAGGAGACGGGCGGCGGGCAGCGGGCGCTCGACGCCGCCACAGCGGATGCGCACGGGGCCCTTGGGATCGCGCCCGAGGCGGACGCGCACCCACTCGCCGACCCGATAGTTCCAGCGCTCGGGCCCGGGCAGGCTCTCCCGGCGCATCTCGACGAGATTCGAGATCAGGATCGGCCAGTCCGGCGAGCGAATGAGGTTCGTGCGATCGAGATCGAGGTTGACGAGGACGTCCGGCTCCAGCGTCTGCGCCGAGCCGGCCAGACCGACGAGCGCGTGCGCTCCGGTCGAAATCAGCGGCCGCACGGCCCCGGCGGCGAGGGGCGTCGCGCCCGCCCAGACCACCCCGCCCAGCGTGACGCCCTGCAGGAGCGGATGCCGCTTCTCCAGGACGAACGGACCGACGAAATCCTGCGACGGCCCCCCGGCCAGCCACGACGCTGGTGGGCGCCCCAACCCGACCCGCCACACGCCCGGTGTCTGCGGCCGATCGAGCGAGTCGGCACCCGTGAAGACGAGATGTCCGGATGCGGTGCCGGTCACGCCGGCGATGGCGCCGAGGGCCTTGGCGAGGGCGTTACGGCCCCGTCCCTCCGGCAACCGATTGTCGACCCCGACGATGCGCGGTCGGGGCTCGGCCAGCATCACCTCGTTGTCCCGAGCCAGCGCATCCTTGGACAGCGCCACCCGCACGGCGGGAAGCCCGGTGGGCAGCGGGAGCGTGATCGACGAGCTGCCGGGCGGCACATCGATCTCGCGGGCGAGGATGTCCATCTCGCCGGCCTTCACGGACACCCGCCGGCGCGCCGGCGCATCCGAGTAGTTGCCGAGCGCCAGCATGACCGCGCCGCGGCCCTCGCC
>JBDSLU010000506.1:0-4417 GCA_039916225.1 Vicinamibacteraceae bacterium | reverse complement strand
GCCGCACGTTCACGATTGGCAACAGCGTGCTCCGCTCGGTCGCACGCGACTGGCAGGTCAGCGGCAGCATGGTCTGGCACTCGGGCTTCCCGGTCGCCATCAACGGCGGCAGCACTGGCGCCATCGTCGGCCGCCCGGACCGCGTCGCCGGCGTCGACCTCGAGCTGCCGGGCAATCTGCAGGGCTGGTACGACGGGCGCACCACGGTGACGCTGCCCAGCGGCCGGCGCATCACGCCGCCCGCCAACACCTACCTGCGCTACAACCCGGACGCCTTCGCCGGCCGCGTCGTCGCCGGGCCGAGCGGGACGATCATCGCCGACCAGTTCTGGTCCGGCGACGCCGACCTGGCCTACGACGCGATCCGCACCGATTCCCGCTTCAATATCGACATGAGTCTGCGCCGGAACTTCCGGCTGACGCAGACGACGACGATCGACGTCGGTCTTGACGCGATGAACATCCTGAACCACACCCAGTTCAACGGTGCCTACATCGGCGGGCTCGGCAACACCAACCTGACCAACAACCCGGCCAACGGCCAGTTCGCCGGCACCGCGAGCGCCAACAACTACGGCACGCGGAACCAGGCCACCTACAATCCGCGGCAGGTACAGTTCCGCATCGCGCTGCGGTTCTGACTTAGTTGGCGGCGGGTCACGCGGGCGGCCGGTAGAGTGACTGTGTGAGGAGACAACGTATGCACCGATTCCAACGCTGGACCGGCGTCGCGCTCGCGGCCGGCTTGATCGCCGGCCTGTCGGCCGGGCCGAGCGCCCAGACCCCGGCGGCCGCGACGCCGACGACGAAGAAGATCCTGTTTCTGGCCGGGCCGAAAGATCACGGCGCGCCGGGCCGGCACGAGCACGAGAAGGATCTGCGGCTGCTGGCGGCGGCGCTCGAGTCGTCGCCCAACCTCAAGGGCCTGAAGGTCGAGGTCATCGTCGGCAAGGCGCCGACCGACCTGGCGGCCTATGCCGACGTCGCGGCCATCGTCATCGAGAGCAGCTCTGATCGCGAGGCACGCGAGACGCATCCGTTGTTCCCGCCCGAACCCGAGACGACGAAGCACACCTACGACCAGGCCACGCTCGATCTCCTGAAGGGGATCGACGCGCGGGCCAAGGCCGGCATGGGCGTCGTGGTGTTTCACTATGCGAACTGGGCCGAGCACTGGGTGGCCCGCCGCTACTACCTCGATTGGACCGGCGGCCTGTGGGTCCAGGGCGTGTCGCGTAACCCGGTCGATCAGTGGACGATGACGCCGAAGTCGCCGGACCACCCGATCCTGCGCGGCGTCAAGGAGTGGAACTACCGCGACGAAGTCTTCTGCCGCTTCCACCTGCCGGTCGATCTGAAGCGCACCGACCTGATCCTGGCGACGCCGTCCAAGGCCCCGACCGGACCCCAGATCGCCTCCTGGGCCTACGAGCGCGAGGGCGGCGGCCGCGGCTTCGTCTACGGCGGTGCCGATTTCCACGACAACATGAGCAAGGTGGAGGACTACCGGCGGTTCCTGCTGAACGGGATCGTCTGGGCCGCGGGGATGGACGTGCCGGCAGGCGGCGTCCAGTCGACCGCGCCAGCCACCGAGGTGGGGCCGCCCACGCCGTCGACGTACAGACCCTGATCAGAATCGAGGTTCCTGTATCCTGAGCCTCTACATGGCCAAACGCGACGCCAACACCACGCCTTCGATCCAGAGTCTCGGTCGCGGCCTCTCTATTCTCGAGGCGGTGGCCGAGTCCCCCGATCCGGTGCCGCTCAAGCACCTCACCGATCTCCTGGGCATCGATCGCAGCAGCGTGTTCCGGCTCGCCAACACGCTGCGGCAGCGCCGCTTCCTGGCCAACCCGACGGGCCGGAAGGATTACATCCTGGGGCCCTCGGCGTGGCGGCTGTCGCGCAAGTACGGGCAGAGCACGTTCATCCCGCTGTGCCACGAACACCTGCGTCAGCTCGGGATCCGGACGGGGGAGACGGCGCACCTGGCGGTGCGTGAGGGCGGCCAGGCGCTGTTCATCGATCACCACGCGTCGCCGGACCAGGTCGTCGCGGTGTCCGGGCAGACGGGCGAGTTCGTGCCGCTCTACTGCACCGCGCACGGCAAGGCGCTGATCCTCGATTTCGACGCCGCCGATCTGCGCGCCACGCTCGGCAGCGCGCCGCTGCAGGCGCACTCGCGTCGCACCATCACGTCGGTCGAGAAGCTCGTCAAGTCGCTGGCGCTGGCACGGGCAGACGGTTATACGGCCGACGACGGCGAGTACCTCGAGGAGATCCGCTGCGTGGCCGCGCCGATCCGCGATCAGGGCGGCACGGTCGTCGCGTCGATCGGGATCTCCGCGCCGGCGACGCGGTTCCCGAAGAGCCGCTGGCCGCTCGCCGCGCGCCAGGTGATGGACACCGCGCGAGCGATCAGCGCGACGCTCGGCGCGTAGTTGGTCTTGCGGCCGCGCTCTCGCGCGCGGCCGCGGGCCGCCCGTGGAGCGTGCCGGCTGCTATGCGCGACGCTGGGCGCGTCGCGGCGCCGTCACGCGGGCGGCGTTGGTTTTGCGGCCGCGCTCTCGCGCGCGCGCCACGTTCGCAGCTATTGAAATACCGTTGGCCATGCTGGCGTAGCTTCGATCGCTCTTGACTCGTTCGTGCGTCGAACATACGATCGGCGCGCACAACCCATTGCACGATACGCACACGCCCGGGCCGTGCGTCTGGCGCGCTCCGCGCGCGAGGCGCCGATCGCCGGGCCGACGGGAAACGGCTGCCCATGATGTCGCCTGACCTCGCTCCGTCCGCTTCGTCGCCACACATGCGGCGCTCGCGCTCCCGCCACCTCCAGGCCCCGGCGGTCCGGGCCATCGTCGCCTGCACCGGCGTCGCCGTCATCGGCACGCTGCTCGCGCAGACACCCGGCGGCGCGCAGGAGCGCCGGGCGACCCGAGCCTCTGGTCCCGCCGCGAAGGCGTCGAGCCAATGGGAAGACTACGGCGGCGGTCCCGACTCGTCGAAGTTCGTCGACCTCACGCAAATGACGCCGCAGAACGTCGCCGGCCTGAAGGTCGCGTGGACCTACCCGGTCGGCGACAACAACGTCTACCAGTTCAACCCGATCGTCGTCGGCACCACGATGTACGTGCTGGCGAAGAACCAGTCGCTCGTCGCTCTCGACGCGACCACCGGCAAGGAACTGTGGATCCACGCCGGGCTGCGCGGCATCGCCCGGCGCGGCATCAACTACTGGGAGAGCCCCGACGGCAAGGACCGGCGGCTGATCTTCCAGATCAACAACGGTCTGCAGGCGATCGACGCGAGCACGGGCACGTCGATCCTGACCTTCGGCGCGAAGGGCATCGTCGACCTGCGCGAAGGCGTCGGCCGCGACACGGCGCTGTTCGGCCGCGTGCAGTCGGGCACACCCGGCAAGATCTTCGAGAACCTGCTGCTGCTCGGCTCGTCACCTGGCGAAGGCTACCTCTCGGCGCCGGGCACGCTGCGCGCCTTCGACGTCGTCACCGGCAAGATGGTGTGGGCGTTCCACACCGTGCCGCACCCGGGCGAAGAGGGTTACGAGACCTGGCCCAAGGACGCGTGGAAGTACGTCGGCGGCGCCAACACCTGGGGCGAGATCTCGGTCGACCCGCGCCGCGGCATCGCCTACTTTCCGACCGGGTCGCCGACCTACGACTACTACGGCGCCGATCGCATCGGCAGCAACCTCTACGCGAACAGCCTGATCGCGCTCGATGCCCGCACCGGCAAGCGGGTGTGGCACTTCCAGGTCGTCCATCACGACCTGTGGGACTACGACCTCACCGCCGCGCCGCAGCTGGTCACGCTCAAGCACGAAGGCAAGACGATCGACGCCGTCGCCCTCGCCGCCAAGCACGGCTTCCTCTTCGTCTTCGATCGCGCTAACGGCAAGCCAGTGTGGCCGATCGAGGAGCGCCCGATCGAGAAGAGCACGATCCCGGGCGAACAGACCTGGGCGACGCAGCCGTTCCCGACCAGGCCGGCGCCGTTCGCGCGCCAGCAGATGACCGTCGACGACCTGACGCCCCTGTTCCTCACCGACGCCGAGCGGGCGTCGTGGACCGAACGGCTGCAGAAGGCGCGCAGCGGACTGTTCGCGCCGCTGTCGACCGAGCACGAGACCATCGCGGTGCCCGGCGCCGTTGGTGGCGCCAACTGGGGCAACACCGCCGCCTACCCGGCCAAGGGCCTGGTCTACGTGATCAGCCAGGACTTCCCGTCCTTCTACAAGCTGTCGGACACGCCGCCCAACCTCGGGCCGCCCCCCGCCGCGCGCGCGACGGCCGCGGGCGAGCCGCGTGGCCGCGGCCTCTACTCGCAGACCTGCCAGGCCTGCCACGGACCCGATCGCGCCGGATCGCCGACGGCGCCGACGCTCCTCGGCCTC
>JBDSLU010000505.1:0-17634 GCA_039916225.1 Vicinamibacteraceae bacterium | reverse complement strand
GGTCGAGGTCGCGGGCCGCCGCGACGCGACCGTCGTCGAAGCCGTCGCCGGCGCGCCGCACCTGCCACAGCGGTTCGGCGGGCTGGGCCCGCACCACGGCCAGGGCGCCGATGCCGAGGGCCGCCGTCACGCCGAGCGCAACAACGCTTCGTGCTACTTTCCGCATGGCGCGATTGTAGGCGAATGGCCGCGCGCGCCGCGTGGTCCCGCCCGGGCCCAGCCCAGCATGCCCCCTGTCCTCTCCCGACGCGCCACCGCCGTCCGCGCCGCCCTGGCCCTGGGCCTCGGCGCCACCATCCTCGGGCTCGTGCTCGCCCATCTCCCGATCGCCCAGACGTTCGAGTGGTCGCTCTACGACCTGCGGATGCGGCGGACCATCGAGCCGGCCGGCGCGCCGCCGCGGATTGCCATCGTCGAGATCGACGAGCAGACGCTGCGGGCCCTCGAACCGGTCGCCGGACGCTGGCCGTGGCCGCGGCTGTTCCACGGCGGCCTGATCGACTATCTGTCGCGCGGCCCGGCGGCGGTCGTCGGCTATGACGTCGGCTTCTTCGAACCGGATGGCCGCTCCGGCTTCGACGTGGCCGGCGATCGGTGGACGGGCGCCGAATCGGACGCCGCCTTCGTCGAGTCGGTGCAGAAGGCCGGCAACGTCGTGCTGCTCGCGGAGGCCACTTACGAGGGCTCGGCGGCCGGCAAGGACGCCGCCGTGGAGCGCGTGCCGGCGATCCCGGGCCTGCGCCTGGACGGCGCCTTCGAAGAGCGGGCCATCGTCCGCGCCCCGTTCAAGACGCTGGCCGACGCCGCGCGCGGCCTGGGCCACAACCTGTTCGTGCTCGACACCGACGGACCGCTGCGCCGCACGACGCCGTTCCTGCGCTCCGCCGGCCATCCCGTCCCGTCGCTGGCGATGGCCGCCTATCTGGCGATGGCCCGCGTGCCGCCAGCGTCCGTCCGCCTCGACGGCCGCGTCCTCGCCGCCGGCGACGCCCGGCTGCCGCTGCTGTCGTTCGAGGTGCCGCGGCTGCCTGGGGAAACCGGCGCAGCCGAGGCGCTGCACGCGCTCATCCGCTTCCGCGGGCCGGCCGTCCGCGCCGACGGCAGGCCGACCTATCGCACCTACTCGTTCGGCGACCTGATCCTGTCGGAAGACGATCTGCAGAACGGACGCCAGCCGCGCGTCGATCCGGCGGTGTTCAAGGACGCCATCGTCTTCGTCGGCGTGACCGCCGCCGGCCTGCACGACGTCTTCGTCACGCCGCTCGGCACCACCGGCAAGATCCCCGGCGCCCAGATCCACGCGACGGTGATGGATCAGCTCCTCTCGCACACCGCGCTGGTGAAGGCGCCGACGTGGGCGGTCGTGGTCCTGACCACCGCCCTCGCCCTGACGGTCGCCTTCCTGACGGTGCTCCTGCCGATGCGCTGGGGCGCGCTTGCGACGCTGGCGCTGGCCGCGGCGGTCGCGGTCGCGTCGGTCGCCGTCTTCCGCGCCGGGACGTGGGTGCCGCTGGTGCCTGGCCTGCTCGGCATCGCCCTTTCGTCGGTCGGCGGCCTCGCCTGGCAGTATTTCGTCGAGGGCCGCGACAAGCGACAGGTGACGCAACTCTTCTCGCGCTACGTCTCGAAGGACGTGTTCGATCAGGTGCTCGCCAACCCGGCACTGGCCGAGCTCGGCGGGCGGCGGCGAACGATGAGCGTCCTGTTCTCCGACATGCGCGGCTTCACCGCGATGACCGAGCGCGGCGATCCTGAAGCGCTGGTTGCGCAGCTCAACGAGTACTTCTCGCGCATGGTCGAGGTCGTTTTCGAGAACCACGGCACGATCGACAAGTTCGTCGGCGACATGGTGATGGCGCTGTTCGGGGCGCCGCTCGACGACACCGACCACGCCGACCACGCCGTCGCGACGGCCGTCGAAATGGTGCGGGCCCTCGAGGTACTGAACGCCCGCTGGGTCCAGGAAGGCCGGCCGGCACTGGGCATCGGCATCGGCGTCAACAGCGGCGAGATGATCGCCGGCAACATCGGCTCGGCGTCGATCCGCAGCTATACCGTGATCGGCGACGCGGTGAACCTGGGCGCCCGGCTCGAGTCGCTCAACAAGGAAAAAGGCACGACGATCATCATCAGCGCAGCCACGGTCGCGCTGCTGAAAGCGCCGCCGCCGATGCGCCCGCTCGGCAGCGTCGTGGTCAAGGGCAAGAGCGTCGCCGTGGAGATCTTCGAGGTCCTGGTGGACGGGCCGGCGCCGGCCGGCGGGACTGCTGCCGATGCCGTCCCGGGCCGATAGTACCGGTTGCGAGGTATATCGATAGATGAAGGGTTTGACGACACGGATCGTGATCGCGGTGGTGGGACTTGGCGTGCTGGCGTCGCCGGCAGCGGCGCAGTTCGACAAGATCGGGAAGGGCCTCGCAGTGGCCAAGAAGGCCAACGACGCCATCTACACCGAGGCCGAGAAGCAGCAGCTCGGGGCCGAGGTCAGCGCCAACATCCGCAAGAAGTTCGGGGTGGTGCAGGACCCGGCCGTGCACCGCTACGTGGCGCTGGTCGGCGGCGTGCTGACCCGGGTCAGCAAGAAGCCCGACTACCCGTGGCGCTTCATCGTCCTCGACACCGACGCGGTCAACGCCTTCGCCGCTCCCGGCGGCTACGTCCACATCACCAAGGGCTGCCTGGCGCTGATCGCCAACGAGTCGGAGCTGGCCGGCGTGCTCGGCCACGAGCTGACCCACGTCGTCGAGGACCACACCGTCAAGGCGCTGTCGAAGGCCGGCTTCGTCGACACCGCGGCCTCGGCGAGCGGCAAGGGCGGCGACATCACGGCCGGCCTGGTCAACCAGGTGACCAGCATCGCGCTCCAGGGCTTCGGCCGCGGTGAGGAGCTCGAATCGGACCACGACGGCCTGAACCTGGCGGCCAAGGCCGGCTACCAGCCGGACGGCCTGCGCACGTTCCTGCAGCGCCTGACCGATCGCAACAAGAACTCCAGCGAGAAGCGCGGCATGTTCGCGTCGCACCCGGCGATGCAAGAACGACTCGACAAGCTCGCGTCACAGGAGAAGAAGGAGAAGCCGAGCACGGTGACGCTGGAGGCGCGCTTCACGCAGTTCATCAGCTACAAGCCCGTGCCACAGTCGCAGATCGCGACCGTCGCGGCCGGTTCGTCCGGCCTGGCGTCGGGCGGCGGCAGCAGCAAGAAGGCCGACGACAAGGACAGCAAGAAAGAGGAAGAGAAGCCCAAGAAAAAGGGCTTCGGCCTCGGCAGGCTCGCCGACAGCCTCGGCGGCGGCGAGAAGAAGTCGGGCCAGACGGTGGCCTCGGGTGGTGCGCGGGGGCTGGATCCGGAGGTCGACGCCAAGGGCGGCCCGAACCCGGGCGTGGTCAGCGTCACCGTGTCGCGCAGCGACATCGACGCCTTCCGCAAGGAAGGCAAGCTGGCGTGATCCTCGTGACGGCGGCGGCCACGGCGGCCGTCGCCCTCGCCCTGTCGTTCGCGACCCGTAACCGGGTCGCGCGGGGCAAGCTTCGCTTCGCGGCGGTGGTGGCCGTGGTGGGCCTGGCGCTCGCCGTGGCGATGCGCGTGCCGGAGCTGGCCGCGGCAATCCCGCCGGGGGTGGCGGCGCTCGACGACCTGCTGGTCGCGCTCGCGATCATCATCGCGACGGTCGCGCTCCTCCTCAACCCGTTCCTCACCGATCGACCGTCGGCCCGCTTCCCGAACATCGTCCAGGACGCGGTCATCGTCGTCCTCACCTTCCTGGCGACGACGTTCGTCCTGCGCGACACCGGCATCGTCGCCGCGTCCGCGGCCAGCGCCGTAGTGATCGGCTTCGCGCTCCAGGACACGCTCGGCAACGCCATCGCCGGCCTGGCCATCCAGATCGAGAAGCCGTTTCGCGTCGGCCACTGGATCAAGGTCGGGGATCACGTCGGCGTGGTCGAGGAGATCACCTGGCGCGCGACCAAGCTGCGGACCCGCGCCGGCGCCTTCGTGATCGTGCCGAACAGCGTCATCTCGAAGGAAGCGATCGTCAACTTCAACGAACCGGTGCGTCCGGTGCGCTTCTCGATCGACATCGGCGCCACCTACAGCAAGGGGCCGAACGAGGTGCGCGAGGCGCTGTTCGAGGCGGTACACCGCTCGTCACGCGCCCTGCGCGAGCCGAAGCCGGTCGTCCATCTCATCGACTTCGGCAACTCGTCGATCGTCTATCGCGTCAAGTTCTGGGTCGCCGAGTTCGCCGAGGAGGACGCCGCGCTCGACGAGGTGCGCACGGCGATCTTCTACAGCTTCGCGCGGCACGGCATCGAGATCCCGTACCCCATCCAGATCGAGTACTCGCGCGATGAAACACCGGCCGCGCTGCCCTCGGACGCCGTCGCCACGGCGCTCGGCCGCGTCGACCTGTTCGCGGTGCTCGACGATGCGGCCCGCGCCCAGCTGGCCGCGCGGACCATGGAGCGCGTCTTCGGCGCCGGCGAGGTCATCGTCCGGCAGGGCGAGACCGGACGCTCGCTCTTCGTCGTCCATCGCGGTGAGGTCGTCGTCCGCCTCGAGCCCGACGGCCGCGAGGTGGCGCGGACGCAGCCGGGCGGCGTCTTCGGCGAGATGTCGCTGCTGACCGGCGACCCGCGCACCGCCACCGTCGCCGCGGCGCGCGACAGCGTGGTGCTCGAAATCGACGCCGACGCTCTGCGCGACGTCGTCCTGAGCCGGCCGGAGGCCATCGCCGCCATCAGCCGCCTGGTCGTCACCCGCCGCGCCGGCCTGGAGTCCGCCCAGGCCGCCGCCCGGGACGAAGCCGGCCTTGCCGCCCAGTCCGAGTCGCTCCTCGACCGCATGCGCCGCTTCCTCCGGCTGTAGGCGCATCGGTCGCGAGTCGGCTGGCACGGCCGCCAGACCGGCCCTGTCACGAATCCATCCCCACGGACCACTTCTCCTCGTACCGCCACCATCGACATGGGCAAGGAGATGCAGAAAAACAACGCGGAGGGTACCGACGGCCAGTGACGAGAAGCGGCTGACGGCGCACCGGCCTGGGTGGGCCCGCTTCGACGGGGCAGCTACAATGAACGTCAGACGTGTCTGGCGACCAGGAGGCTCCCGATGTCGTCGGCTGGGTCGCTGACATCGCGGCGGGTAACGCCGCGGCGGAGTCGGCGTTCGCCGCCCATTTCGCGCCTCGCATCCGCGCCATGCTCCGGGCCCGGCTGCGCCAGGTCGATGCCGTCCTCGACCTGACCCAGGACACGCTGGTGGCCGCCATCCTCGCGCTGCGCAAAGGGCAGCTGCGCGAGGCCGAGCGGTTGCCGGCCTTCGTCCACGGCGTGGCCCGCAACCTCGTCAACAACCACCTGCGCGGCCAGCACCGCCGCGGCGAGGCGCCGCTCGACGACGACCTCGCCGGACGGTTGGCGGCGAGCGATTCGCGCGAGGACGAGGAGCGGCGGAGCATGGTGGCGCGGGGCCTGGCGGCCATCGCCCCGGCCGATCGCGAAGTACTGCAGCTCACGCTGGTGGATGGCCTTCACCCGCGCGAGATCGCCCAACGGCTGTCGTTGTCCTCGGACACGGTCCGCCAGCGCAAGACCCGGGCGCTGAAACGTCTGATGGCCGCCGTCGATGCCGGCGGCCGGGAAGAACGGTAGTGGAGCGCGCCGCCATGGACTGCCCCATCACGTCTGGACACGATCTCGCCGACGCCTACGTCGCCGGCACGCTGTCGGAGGCCGAGCTGGACGCCTTCGAGCAGCATTTCTTCGGCTGCTCGGCGTGCCTGGCCCACGTGCAGATGCTGCAGGAGGTCACGGACGGCCTGCGGCGGCAGCCGGGCCCGGTCGCCGCGCATCGCCCGTCGTCTCCGGCATGGACGGCCGGACCCTGGCTGGGGCTGGCCCTCGCCGCCAGTCTCGTCGCCGCGTTCGGCTGGTGGTGGCAGGGCGGCCTGACGACGACACCGGCGACGTCGGTAATCGCGGTCGGCCCCACGGCGCCAGCCGGCCCCCCAGCACCGACGCCGCGCACCCCCGCCACGTCACCGGCACCGGCGCCTGGCACGCCCGCCAGCTCGCCGTCGCCGGCCCCGGTCCCGGCCCCGGCCTCTCCGGTGGAGACGCCCAGCCGCCGGACCCTGCTCGCGCCGCTGGCGCTGGTCGTGCCGCCGGTCTACGTGCCGATCGCGGTTCGTGGCGGTGGCGCACCGCCGCCCGGCAGCTTCGACGCCGCGATGGCGCACTACGTCGCCGGCCGGCATCGCCAAGCGGCCACGGCGCTGCAGGCGCTGTCCGAGGCCAACCCGACCGATCCCGGGATCGCGTTCTTCTGGGGCGTCAGCGAGCTGGCGATCGGCCACCCCGGCGCCGCGCGCGACGGACTGACCCGCGCCATCGCCGCCGACGTCCAGCCCTACACCGACGAAGCGCACTTCTACCTGGCCAAGGCCCATCTCGCCGAGGACGCCGTCGATCTCGCCCGCGTCGAGCTGCAGTACGCGGTGAAGCACGAGGCCGGCCCCGAGGGCGAGGCGCAGCGACTCCTGGCGGCGCTCGATCGCCTGCCGCGCTGATCAGCCGACCTTCGGCCGCGGCGTCGGCTGCGGCTTCGGCGCGGCGAAGTTGGCGCGAAGGAACCAGTCCCAGCCGGCGTCGCCGAGCCACCGCCGGAGCGTCAGGAAGAGGGTCGCCGATGGCGCCACGGTGTAGCGGGCCCGCGGACGTGGCGTGGCGATGGCCTTGGCGATGACCCGCGCGACGTCGATCGGCTCGCCGGCCATCCGCGCCATCGGCCCGCGCTCGTAGGCCGCGGCGGTGCCGCGCGCCACGATGTCGTTGAACTCGGCGTAGACGCCGGCAGACTCGGTGGCCGGCGCCTCGGCGGCCAGCGTCGACAGCGTGGCGCCGACCGTCGCCGCGAAGTGGGTCTTGATCAGACCGGGCTCGATCAGGACGACCGCGACCCCGAACGGCCGAAGCTCGTAGCGGAGCGCGTCGCTCACGGCCTCGAGCGCGTATTTGCTGGCGTGGTAGACGCCACCACCGGGGAACACGAGGCGCCCGCCCATCGAGCTGACGTTGACGATGTGCCCGGTGCCGCGCCTACGCATCCCCGGCAGCACCAGCTGGGTGAGGCGCAGCGGCCCGAACAGGTTGGTCTCGAACTGCGCCCGCGTCCGCGCCAGCGGCACCGATTCGACCGCGCCGGACTGCGAATAGCCGGCGTTGTTGACGAGCACGTCGATGCGGCCGTGCTCGGTCTCGATGGCCTGGACGGCAGCCCGCATCGACGCCTCGTCGGTGACGTCGAGCGGCAGGGTGCGGCACCCGGCCGCGGCGAGGCCGGCGAGATCCTCGACCCGGCGCGCGGTCGCAATCACCGTGTGCCCGCAGGCGGAGAGATGCGAAGCCGCGGCGCGGCCGATGCCGGTCGAACAACCGGTGATCAGGACGACGGAGGCTGAAGACGCCATGGCGCGATGATGCCACGCACAGGGCGATGGCTCGCGGCCGCGTGGCGGAACTACCCGCTACGGTTCGCCGGTCAGCACGAAGCCGGCCCAGAGGCGTGGTGTCTCCGGCAGCGCGGCGCCGTCGACCTTGATGGTGCCGGCGCGAAGCGCGCGGAGGACCGCCAGTTGCGCGCCGCGCAGGGACCGGCTCTTGGAGGCGCCTTGGGCCCGGCGCCGGTAGAACTCGCGCATCACCTCGTAGCTGACCCGATCGGAGACGTCCCATTGCGTCGCCACCACCGATCGGGCCCCTGCGGAGAGGAACGCGCGCGCAAAGCCGATCACGCCGTCGCCCTCGACCGGCCCGAGAGCGGTCCGGCAGGCGCTCAGTACGACCAGGTCGGCGTCGAGGTGCAGGTCGTAGATTTCATCGGCGAGCAGCCGGCCGTCCGCGCCGGCGTTCGGATGAAGGGCGAGATAGGACGGCCGCGACGGCGCGTTGCTGACGACGCCGTGTGTGGCGAAGTGCAGGACGCGCCGGCCGGCAAGGGCCTCTCGGACGGCGGTCTCGCTGGCGTCGCGGCCAGTGAGCACCGTCGTCGGCGCTCCCAGGGCGAGACGGACCGCGTCGGCCTCGCGGCGGGCCCAGGGCAGCGCCGGCAGCGCCTCGGTCCCCGCCTCGACCTCGAGCGGGCCGGGGTCGCCGACGACCAGCGTGCCGGTGGCGGCCGTCCGGGTCGCGGCCGGCATCTCCGCCAGCACGGCGATCGCCGGCACGTAGTGCAGGTCGTACTGCTCGAGCAGGCTGGCCCCGTCGGCCTGCCGCAGGCCGGCGAACGACAGCGCGAAGAGCGGTCCGTGCGGCACGATCGTCAGGCGGCTGCCCGGCTGTCGCGGCAGCACGCTGCGAATCGGCGCGATCAGCAACCGTTCGAGCTCGCGCCACGGCGCCCGCTGCGCCCGTTCGGTCATCAGCAGGCCGCGCGCGGCGCTGGCATCGCCGTCGAGCCCGGCGGTCGCTCGCACCAACGCGGTCAGCCGGGCCGGCCGCACCGGGACGCGTACCAGCACGGGAGGGTGGTCCGGCCGGACCACCCAGATCGATGTCTCGGTCGGCCCGACCCAGTAGGCGACGATCGTCGAGCGATAACGCGTCGCCAGGCGCCGGGCATCGGCCGGCGTCGCCGGCGCCGCCAGCCGCGCGTCGCCGGCCCGCTGGGCGCGGAGATCGAGGAAGGCGCGGGCCCGGGCCCGCTCGGCTACGGCCAACGCGTCTTCGGCCTTGCCTTGACGACCGAGGAGATCGACGTAGGAGCCGAAGACATCCTGGCGTGCCTCGATGAAGCCACGACGCATCACGTCGCTCTGCACGTTGTGGATCCGGCCCTCTTCGACGAACGCCATCAGGGCGCGCAGATCCTCCTCCGCCTCGGCGAAGCGTCCCGCGTCGACCAGGAAGCGGGCGCGGGAGCGGCGTATCGGCACCAGATCTTCCGGGCCCCGATCGCGCGCGAGAGTCAGGGCCCGATTGAACTCGGCCAAGGCCTCCTCGATGCGGCCCAGGCCGGCCAGCGCCGACGCCCGCTGGGTGACGCGACGCGCCAGGAACTGCGTGGCGGGCGCGGCGGCGATCGCTTCGTCGAGCAGCGCCAGAGCCTGAGCGTAGCGGCCCTGCTCGAGGTGAAAGCCGCCGAGGTTGGCGACGAAGAAGGGCACGACGGACGGGGCGGTCAGACGCGCGCGGGCCAGTCCGGCCTCGTACTGGGCACCGGCCTCATCGTAGCGGCCCATCGCCGACAGCGTCACCGCGATCGCGTTCATCGCCTGGACGGCGCCGAGGCGATCGTTCGAGTCCGGCCGCTCGTGCAGCGCGAGCGCCTGCTGGTATCGGGCCAGCGCCTCGTCCAGCCGTCCGTGCAGGCGATAGACGCGACCGAGGCTGACGAGCGACCGCGCCTCGCGATCGCGCTCGCCGACGCGGTGGAAACATTCCTGCGCCTGCGACAGCCGGGCGAAGGCTTCGGCGGCGCGCCCTTCCGTGAAGAACCCGTCGCCCCACTCGTGCAGCACGCCGCACGCCAGCGTCCGGCCGGCCGGATCGGTGATGGCGAGCGCCTGTGTCCGGTAGGGGGCGTGATCGCCGTCGGGCGGCAAGAGATAGACGACGAGTTCGGCGGCGTCGACGATGCCTTGTGGATCCTTGAGTTCGACAAAGGAGGTGAACGCGGCGCGGCCCAGCGTCAGGGCATCGGCCGTGCGGCCTTGCGCGCGGCGCGTCTCCCCCATCGCGAGCACGGCACGCGCTTCGCCAACACGGTCGGCACTCGCGGCGCGGAGGTCGCGGACGCGTTGCAGCTCGTCGAAGGCGCGATCAAACTGTTCGCGGTACTTGTAGGCCGACGCCAGCCGTCGCCGGGCCTCGGCCTCGACCCGCACGTTGGACTCGGCCTGCGCGCGCGCCACCACGGCCTCGAGCAGCGACGGGTCGCGATCGCCAGCCTGGAAGGCCCGCTCGGCCTCGAGGAGCAGCGCCGCGGCGTCCGGCGGCGCGGACGTCTGCGCACGCGCCGGGCCAGCGGCGGCAAAGAGCGCGAGGACGAAGCAGGCGGCAGGTCGGAACGGCATCGACGGGAACAGCGAGCGCCGCGTGGGCAGGCGTACAGACGAAGGGCGGGAGGAGCCGTGCCCCACCCGCCCCAGCTTACTCGCGGCCCGCGTGACCGGCCGGTCCGCGTCAGGCGCGATGCCGTCGCCGGCGCCCTACCACCGGCGCGAGCGCCGCGAGGTCCGATAGCCTTCCTGGTAGCCGCGCTCGAACCCGTTGCGATAGTTCACGTCGTAGGCGTCGCGGGTGCCGAAGCGACGCTCCCAGCCGCGGGTCGACCGGTAGTAGCGGTGGCGCACCGGCTCGAAGCGGCCAAATCGCGCCGCGTCGATGCCGGCCTCGTAGCCGTCACGCCGGCCGAAGTCGAAGGCCGCCCGCAGCGAGGACGACCGGCCGCCGCGATTGCCCCACTCGGAGTAGACGCCGTAGCCCCGATCCCGGTAGCCGTACGGTCCGTATTCGTTGGCGCTGCCGCCCCCGATCTGGATGCCGAACCCGAACCCGCGGTAACCGCGCTCGTCGCCCGCCGAGTAGCCGTAATCCTCGTCGTCACGGGACTCGTCAGGGCCGTCGAACTCACCGTCACGATAGTCGTCGTCGGACGTGCGGCCAGCTTCCCAGCCCCCGTCGTCCTGGGAGCGCGGCACGGCGACCTGCGCGGTGACTCGCACCTGCGCGCTCGCCGGCACCGCCATGAACGACAACGCCGAAACCGTGACACCCATCAGCAACGCATTCCGCATGTTCGTTCTCCCTGCGCCAGGCCCGGCCGTCCTGTCCTGGGTTCCCAGGAAGGTCATCGGCCGCCGGCGCACGGGGAGAGAGGTATCAAGAGATGTGCCAGCAGGATCGAGCTCCGATTGGCCCTCATTCGACCCGGAAATTGCACGCCGGGGATGGAGGTGGCCGCTGGCGAGGACGAAGCCGGCCTCTACTCGGTCCACACCAGCAGGCGCGCTTCGTCGTTGTTCTCGTCGAGCAGCAGGGCCGGACCGGCCCGCTCCAGTTCCTTGGCCGACAGCTCGAGCCGGCGCTCTTCGCCGTTGGGAACGTCGAACTTCAGGCCCCGGCCGCTCTTCATCTTGAGCAGCCAGAACGGCAGGCAGAACTGCACGGCCTTGGGCTGCTCCTTGGTCCAGACGAGGAGGCAGAGGTTCTTGGGCGGGGGACCGGAATAAGCCTGGGCGCGGGCCTCCAGCCGGTCGGAGGCGATGGTGATGCCGTGACGGGTGTCGAGGATGGGCCGCGGATCCTTGAAGCGGCCGCGCTGGCGGGTGAACTCGGCGTCCACCTCCTTCGGCGGGACTTCCTTCATCTTGAACTGCGTGGAGACGTACCAGATGCCGCCGCCGACCAGGCCGGCGCAGCTCACCAGTCCCACCGTGAGCACGATCAAGACGATCCAGATCCAGCGCCGCATCAGGTGCCCCGATACGGCGACGCCGTGTAGCGTCGGGCCTGGGCGGCCGCCTCGGCGTCGCCCGACGTGACCGCCGACTGCTGGGCCTTGGCGTATTCGGCGACGGCGCCCTGGCGGTTGCCAGCGAGATCGGCGGCCTTGCCCAGCTCGAGATAGGTGCGGGTCCGGACCCAGCCGAGCTGCTCGTGTTTCAGCGCTTCGGTGAGGTCGGCGATGGCGTCCGGGGCACGGCGGAGCCGGACGCGGGCCATGCCGCGCTCGTAGAACCAGTGCCCGTCCTCGCCGAGCATCCGCGGCCGCGCGTCAGCCGCCAGCATGCGCATCCCCTCGGACAGCACCGCCTCGGCCTCCGCCGGCTTGCCGGCCCGAAGGTAGGTCGCCCCGGATTCCAACCACAATAGGCGGTTACGCGGATAGACGCGGCGCAGTTCAGAAAGCTGCGTCTGGGCGGCCGGAAAGCTGCCCTCGCGGTTGTAGAGCAGGACCAGCGCGAAGCGGGCATCGGTCTGGGAGAGGCTCGGATAGTTGGCGGCCGCCGCGATGAGGCGCAGGCCCTTCTCCCTGTCGCCGCCGAACCCGGCCATGTAGGCCAGCCACCGGGCCGGCAGCACCAGGCTGGACACCAGATAGCGATAGGTGCCCACGATGAGCCCGGCGTCGACCCGCGCCGGCGCCACGGCCATCACCCGTTCGTGCAGGTTGTAGGCCCGGCGGGCCGAGCCGAAGGCGCCCATCACCTTGCCGTCGATGGTCGCGGCCCAGGACGCCTGCAGGCCCAGGGCCGAGCCCAGCTCGAACATCGCGGTCGGATCGTCCGGGCGCCGCTTGAGCTGCGCTTCGGAGAGGGCAATCGAGCGGGAAACCTGGGTCTGGAAGGCGCTGTTGGCGACCGTCGGCGGCGCCGCCACCTTGACGTCGTCCTTGGACACCGGCCCGAGGTAGTTCTCGACGAGGACCATGCCGCGCTTGAACAGCAGGTTCAGCCAGGTCAGGGTGGCGTGCGCCCGCGGCAGCGCGGCATCCTCGGGATGGTCGCGCATCGCCTGCTCGAGCACCGCCGCCGCCTGTTCGTGATCGAGGTTGTAGGCGAGATCGAAGGCGATCTGCTGCTGCCGCGCCGCCGATGTCGGCTGGGCCGGAGCGGCAGCCGTTGGTGGCGCAGCGGCGACCCTGGCCGGAGCCGGCGTCTGTGCCTGTGCCTGTGCTGCGGCCTCGCCGCGGATGCCCGCGCCGAGCATCATCGCACCCAGGACCACCACACCCGCTGCCTGCCGTCGCACCCTGGGATTGTACTGAAGTCGGTGGGTCATCTCCGCAATGCGTCCGCCGGCCGCGGACCGGGTCACGCCGACATACGCCGGCGCCAGGGCTGGCGTGACCGCGCTGGCGCTGAGTTACACTCCGGCCGGTGGCTCGACGGGCTCTCCGCACACTCGACGCGCACGTCGCCGGCCAGACCGTCCGCCTGGTCGCCGGCGGCCTCTCGGCCCCGAACGGGCGCACCATGAAGGCCAGGCTCGCCGACGCGCGGGAACGCCTGGACGACGCGCGACTTGCGGTCACCTGCGAACCGCGTGGCCACGCCGACCTGGTCGGCGCGCTCCTCGCCGAGGCGACCGAGCCGACGGCGCATGCCGGCCTGCTCTCGTTCGATGCTACTGACTGGCGATCGCCGTCGACCATCGTGCAGATGGCGGCCCTGCGGCTCGCCGTCGACAGCGGGCTGCTCACAACAGGGGATCCGGAGGCAACGCTGGTCGTCGAGACGCCGGCCGGCGTCCGCGAGTTGCGGCTCGGTCCGGGCGGCCGCATCACCGCGCTGGCCATCGGCGCCCAGATCATGGGCGGCAGCTGTGCGATCTCGCTTGGGCCCCGCACCGCTGCCGCCGACGTCGTCGCCTGCGCCGGCGGGATGCGGGCCATCGTCGACGCCGAAGCGGTGGGCCTCTCTCTCGTGACGCTGGAACGGCGCCGGCTCGGCGAGCTGCGAGCGGCGGTGGCGCGTGGCCTGGTTCAGGCCGGCTACGCCGCGCCCCTCGAAGAACTGCTGGTCACCGGGCCAGCCCACGGCCAGGCCGACGTCCACGTCGTGGCGGTCAGCGAGAGCGGACGCATCGATCGCTCGCCGACCGGCGAAGGAGCGGCGGCGGTGGTCACCGTCCTCGACGCCATCGGCCTCGTCGACGGCGATCGGATCGTGACGATCGAAGGGCCCTCGGGCGGCGTGCTCGAGGCGCGCATCGTCGCCCGGGTCGAGCGGGACGGCGCTCCGGCGGTCGACGCCGAGATCGGCGGCACCGCGTGGATGATCGGCGAACATACCTGGTACTGGGACGATGACGACCCGCTCGGTGCGGGCTTCGTCATGTGAGGCAGGACACTAGATGGCGGGACGACTGGCCGGCAAGACGGCGCTGATCACTGGCGCGGCGCAAGGGATCGGACGGGCGAGCGCGGAATTGTTCGCGAAGGAAGGGGCGCGGGTGATCGCGACCGACCTGCGGCCCGGGGCCTGCGCGGATGTGTCCGGCTGCGAACCGCGGCCGCTCGACGTCACCGACGCGCCGTCGGTGCGGGCGCTGGCCGACGCGCTCGGACCGATCGATGTGCTGTTCAACTGCGCCGGCTGGGTGCACGCCGGCACCATCCTCGAGTGCGACGACGACGCCTGGGATCGCAGCTTCACCATCAACGCCAAGGCGATGTTCCACACCATCAAGGCCTTCCTGCCCGGGATGATCGCCAACGGCGGCGGCTCGATCGTCAACATGTCGTCGATCGCCTCGAGTGTCCGCGCCGTACCGAATCGCTTCGCCTACACCGCCAGCAAGGCGGCGGTGGTCGGGCTCACCAAATCGGTGGCGCTCGACTTCATCGGCAAGGGCATCCGCTGCAACGCGATCTGCCCGGGCACCGTGGAATCGCCGTCGCTCAAGGAACGGATCCAGGCCGAAGCGGTTCGAACCAGCCGCACGGTCGAGGAAGTGTCGGCGGCGTTCGCGGCACGCCAGCCGCTCGGCCGACTGGCCCGGCCCGAAGAGATCGCCAACCTGGCGCTCTACCTCGCCTCCAACGAATCATCGTTCACGACCGGCACCATCCACCTGATCGACGGCGGCTGGTCGAACTGAGGCTGCGCCGATGGGCGTCCTGGACGAGCTCGAGTGGGTGACGCGCCCGCGCGCCGATGATGACGACGATGCGATCATCCGCGAGCCGGGCCTTGACGCCGCCACTATCGATGCCGTCGAGCGCCGGGTCGGTGCTCCGCTACCTTCCGACCTCCGGACGCTCCTCGGCGTGTGCCACGGCATCAGGGGCTTGGAGTGGGAGATCGATTTCGCCGGCAACCTGTCGTTCGAGATGGACGAGCTGTTCCCGCACGGACTGCCGATCGTCGGCGATCACACCGGCAACTTCTGGGTCGTCGACTGCACGGCGACGCCGGAAACCGAAGCCGCGGTGTTCTTCGCCTGTCACGATCCGCCGGTGATCCTCTGGCAGTGCCGTGGCATGGCGACGCTTCTGCAGGAGCTGCGCCGGAAGTTCGCGTCGTCGGAGCGGTCGTCGCTGGACGATGTGCACGACGATCTCGCCATGCGCGTCTGGCGAACACCGGCCGCGACGCTGAGCCGCGGCGCCGCGCTCGACGGCCCCGACGACACGCTTCGAGCGTTCGCGAACGCCCTCACCGACGAGTGGTCGATCATCGACCTGCGGGGGGCCGTGCCGGGCACGGGGTTCGCCTGGGGTCGATGCGCCTACCCGACCGGGCTGCGACGGCACGGCGAGGAGCGCCTGTTCGCCTGTGCGGCTCCGAAGCGGAGGACGGGCATCCTCTCGCGGCTGTTCGGTCGCTGACTGCCGTTCATGGACGACTTCACGAACATCATCTGGCGCTGCATGGACGGATCGCAGCGCCACCTGACGGCCGGCACCGATCAGGCGCGGCGCTACCTGCAAGGCTTCTCGCCGATCATCGGCTTCGCCGATCCCGAACAGCCGGACTTCACCGCGCTCGACGCGGTGTGCGCGCCGGGCGAGCGCTTCTATTGCTCGGAGTGGTCGGACGCGGCGCCGGCCGGATGGACGATCGAGCGCGATGCGCGGATGCTGGTGATGGTCTGGACGGGCGCCGCGGCGCCGTCCGAAGACCTGACGCTCGAGGCCGTGCCTCTGCGCGCCGAGCACGTGCCGCAGATGTGCGCGCTCACTGAGTTGACGAGACCGGGCCCGTTCGACACCCGCACCATCGAGTTCGGCGAGTACTTCGGCGTGTTCGAGGGCGACCGCCTGATCGCGATGGCCGGCGAGCGCATGCAGGACCGACACCGGCGCGAGGTCAGCGGCATCTGCACGCACCCCGATGCGCAGGGCCGCGGCCTGGCCCGCCGCCTCACCGAACTGGTCGTGCGGCGCGAGCTGGCGCGGGGCGAGACGCCGTTCCTACACGTCGTCTCGTCGAACACGCGCGCCATCACGCTCTACGAGCGCATGGGGTTCACGACCGCGCGCGAGGTGTCGGTGCGAATCGTGTCGCGCGGCGCCTGATCGGGGCCGCTGGCGTCACAGGCGCCGGCGAATCGCCTCGACGAACGCATCCAGGTCGCCGAGGCGGTGCGCCAGGACGTCGCGCACGACCTCGAGATCTACGTCGTCGTAGCCGTGCACCAGGATGTTGCGAAAGCCGGCCATCCTGCTCAGGCTGTCGCGCAGCACCGCGTCGATCCAGCCGCCGTGAGCCAGCAGCGCGAAGACCTCACGGTTCGTCTTGGGCTCACCCAGACGATTGTCGGAGACGATGTGGGACGCGACATCCAACGCGGCCTGGATGGCAATCTGCAGCGTGTGTTCGACGAAGCGGCGCTGAAGCAGGTCGCTGCTAACCCGGTCGGGCTGCGCCAGCCGCCGCAGATCGGCGAGCGCGGTCTCGATCGCGGCGATCTTCTTCGTCACGAGGGCGGGGTCGGTCACGCCCGTCCCTCTCGGGGTCTTCTGTATTCGACGAGCATGGGTTCGAGGTCGAAGAATTCGTTTCGCGTCGCCACCTCGAACCGGATGCGCGCCGACCGGTTCCGGTCGACGAGCAGGCGCTGCGCCCGGAGGACCCGGATGCGCAGATCCGCCGGCGCACCATTCAGCACGACCAGATGCACGGGCCGTCCCAGCCGCCGTTCGAGGTCGCCCTCGAGGTCGAGTGGTCCCGCGTCCAACTTGGCCGCAGGCCTAATCTCGTAGAGGACCCCGAGATCGATGTCGCTTGCCGCGGTGTCCGTCCCCGCGGCGACGCTGCCGAACAGATACACCGCGGCAACGCCATCGAGCGGCGCGATGGCTGCCTCGACGTGAGCGGTGAGTTCGTCCACGTCCATGGTGGAATTATAGAGGTCGGGCCCGATCGACGTGGTCCTGCAGCGCCTCGATGGCGTCGAGCACGCCGTTGAGCCGCTCGCCCATCGGCGTCAGCCGGTATTCGACCCGCGGTGGCACTTCCGGGAACGACTGCTTCTCCAGCACGCCGTACCGCACCAGCTTCGACAGCCGCTCATTGAGCACCTTGGTCGTCAGGCCCTCGGCGGTGCGGACGAGTGCGCCCGGCCGGTTGACGCCGCCGCGCACTTGGGCGAGGACGTGCAGCGTCCACTTGCAGCCGACGACGTCCTCGACGATGCGCCGGATCGACGGCAGTTTCTTCGAAGCGCGAAGTGTCGTGGATGCGTCGATTGACACCGGAAAGTACCTGCCCCACCGAATTGTGCGTGCTGTTCGGGCCGCGCCCGCGCCGCTAGATTGCCAGCGGAGGTTACACACGCATGTTCGTTCACACTCGTTGGTCATCTTACCTGTTCGCCCCGGTCACGTTGGTCGCCGCCCTGGTCACGGTGGAGCCGGCCGCCGCGCAGGGCGCGTCTTACAAGAACGACGACTTCGATCTCACCGCCGCCAGCGTCACGTACCTGGTCGATCTCGATCTGCTCGTCTTCGAGCAGCAGGTCGCCGGCACCGCCGGTGGCACGACCCCGAAGGCGCACGGCGCGCTCGACGGGGCGCCGGTGCTGGGCTACGTCTTCCCCACCAGCCTGCCGTCGACGGCCGTCGGCTTCGGCACGGCCGAGGGCATCGTCGCGCTCGCCGTTACCTCGCACCCTGACTTCGAC
>JBDSLU010000504.1:0-3395 GCA_039916225.1 Vicinamibacteraceae bacterium | reverse complement strand
CGGAGCGCGGCGCCCGGCTGGCAAGGCGCGCCGACCGAACATATCGGGTATATGTGAGAGAGGCGCAACGCCGCTAGGCGGGATGCCCCGCCCGCGAATCGTGCGGCGAGTCGCCGACTCGGGACGCTAACAATCGTCGCGGGGTCGGGATCCACCACGGCGCGGTCGCGATGATCGCGCCGGCGGTGGACAGCCCGACGAAGCCGACCTTGTCGAGCAGGACGCCGGCGAGCAGGCCGGCCAGCGCGCTCGTCGTCCACACCAGGCCGTCGGCAAAACCCTGCAGCCGCGTCTGCGCTGCCGAGTGCACGCCACGCGTCAGCGAGGCGCTGCCGGCGACGAAGTCGAAGTTCCAGCCGAGGCCGAGCAGGCCGAGCGCGACCAGCACCGCGGTCGGGTGCGCCTGCAGCGTCGCGGCGATGACGCAGGCGATGACGAGCAGCACCGTGCCGATGGCGATCACCGTGCGCGGCCCGATCCGATCGGCGAGCCGGCCGGTCAGCGGCGCCGCCCCGTACATGCCGAGGGTGTGGGTCGAGATCACCAGGCCGATGGCCGGCAGCGTGGCGCCGTGGTGGTGCATGTGCAGCGGCGTCATGGTCATCACGAGGACCATCGCCACCTGTCCGCACAGCATCGCCGTCAGGCCGAGCCAGGCGTCGCCCCCGGCGAGGAGCGCCCGCACCGACGCTGGCGAGGCCGCCGTTCCGGCCGGGGGCGGCGGCGCCTCGTGGTTGGCGACGACCGGCATGCCCCAGGTGACGGCCGCCGACAGCAGCATCATCGCCGCCGCCGCGACGTACGGGCCGATCATCCGATCGAACCCGGCCCGCTCCGCGCCCTGGCTGGCGAATTCGATCAGCGACGGCCCGACGACGGCGCCAATGGTGGCCGCCCAGACGACCCAGCCGATGACGGCGCCGCGCCGCGCCGCCGGATAGAGCGCCGCCGCGCTGTAGCGGGCGATGCGATTGGCCCCGTAGCCGACACCGAAGAGCAGCGTCGTCGCGACGAACAGCCAGAAGCGGTGCGCGCCGATGGCCACCGCGGCCGCGATGCCGGCGACCGTTGCCAGCAGATAGCCGCCGAGCATCGCCCGCCGGCTGGCCCCGGGGCCACGACCGCGCGTCAGCAGCGACGATCCGATCGCGGTCCCGAGGACCGTGACCGCCGACGGCACGCCGACCAGCGCCGCGTCCACGTGCAGCGCTTCGGCGATCAGCGCGTTGACCGTGTACGACATCAGGTAGCCGGTCGTGGACAAACCGGCTCCGGCGAAGATGATCGCGACGGCTCCTCGTCGCCGGCCCTCGGCGACGGTCGGCGCGCTACATGCAGGGTCGTCCATGTCAGAGCACCTGCCGCAGCGCGGCGACGAGCGGATCGACGCCGTCGCCGGTCGAGACGATCGCCCGGAGTTGCCCGTTGGGGTCGACGATGAAGAGCGACGTCGGGTGCGACACGGTGTATGCCGCGCCGGGCGCCGCGGGGTCGCGTTCGTAATCCGCGCCGTAGCGCCCGATCACCTCGTGCAGCGCCGCCGGCGTGCCGGTCACACCGATCGGCCGGCGCCCGCCCGTCGGTGTGCCGACGAGGTTCCGCAGATACCGCTCGAGCGAGTCGGGCGTATCGCGCTCCGGATCGACGCTGACGAAGATCGGCTGCACTCGCGCCGCCTGCGCGGGATCGAGCCGGCTGAGCGCGGTTTTCACCAGCCCCATCGCCCGCGGGCAGAAGTCCGGGCACGACGCGTAGCCGAAGAACAGTACGACCGCCGATCCGCGGGCGTCGGCGAGCGCGTAGGGCTTGCCGCCCGGGCCACTGAGCGAGAACTCGCCGCCCGGCGGCAGCACCGGCGCGGCTGGCGGCGTGCCCGGCCCGGCCGATCCGCCCGGCAGCATCCGGCCAGCCGCGCCATCGGACGATGGCTGCGTGCAGCCCGAGGTCACGCCAACGACGGCGGCCACGAGGAGCGTCGCGAGTCGCGCGACGCGACGCTGGGGCCGTGTGACGTCCACCGGCGAACGGCGGATCACGAGCGTGCGGCGGGTGCTGCGCCGGCCGCGCGTTCGATGATCGTCAGCATCGACGAATTGTCCAGCGTGCCGTTGCCCTCGCTCACGAGGGTCGCGAACATCTCGGCGACGCGGCCGGTCGTCGGCAACGTGAGGCCGAGCGCCTTGGCTTCGTCGATCACGATCCGCAGATCCTTGAGGTGATGCGCCGCCTTGAAGCCGGGCGCGAAGTCGCCCTTGGCCATGCGCGCGCCGCGCACCTCCATCGCCCGTGTCGCAGCGACGCCACCCTGCAGCACGCGAATCATGATGTCGGGGTCGACGCCGGCGGCACGACCGAAAATGACCGCTTCGGAGATCGCGTTCAGCACCAGCGCGCCGACGATCTGGTTGCACGCCTTGACCAGCTGACCGGCGCCGGCCGGGCCGCACAGCGTGAGCGTCTTGCCCATCGCCTCGAACACCGGACGGGCCGCCTCGAAGTCCTCGGACGTGCCACCAGCCATGATCGACAGCGTGCCGGCCTTGGCGCCGACATCGCCGCCGCTGACCGGTGCGTCGAGCATCCTGAAGCCCTTGGCCTTCACGGTTTCGTGGATCCGCCGCACCGCGGCCGGGGCGATCGTGCTCATGTCGATCAGCAGCGTGCCCGGCTTGGCGCCGCTGCAGACGCCATCAGGGCCGAGCAGCACCGCTTCGACGTCGGGCCCGTCCGGCACCATCGTGATGACGACGTCGCTGGCGCGACCGACGTCCGCTGGCGACGCGGCGACCGTGGCGCCTTCCGCGGCCAGGGCGTCCATGGCCGGCCGGCTCCGGTTGAACACCGTGACCGGGAAGCCGGCCTTGAGCAGGTTCGAGGCCATGGGCTTGCCCATCAGGCCGAGTCCGATCACTCCAACGTTCTGCATACGTCGCATCACTCCCGGGACTAAGGGCCCAGGCCCTAAGGCGCGCTCAGGCGCGCGAAGACGGCGGCCACCTGGCTGAAGCGCGAAGGCGCCCAGCCGGCCGCGAAGGCGTGTTGAAAACGAGCCAGGCGCTCGGCGGACGCGCCGCGCGGCAAGGCGGCGTGGAACGCCGCCCATTCCTTGCGAAGGGCGCGGACGTCGGCGGCGCTGGCGTCGGCCAGAAACGCCTCGACGGCCTTCAGCGGGCCGCCATAGACGTCGTGCACGTCCTGGTTCAAGTAGGCGGCGCTGAACGCCTCGATGGCCGGAAAGCGCTGCCGCGCGGCGGTGGCACGCGACGGGGTGGTGACGCGGGCCCGGGCCGAGCGGGCCGCAGCGCGCGGCGTCTTCTTGGACACACTCATCGTCCGCCCTCGGGATACGACGTCAGCACACAGAAAGCACCGCGCGGGACGTCCCAGCGCAGCAC
>JBDSLU010000503.1:0-4079 GCA_039916225.1 Vicinamibacteraceae bacterium | reverse complement strand
GACGCGGCCACCGAGATACCCGGCCAGCATCCCGAGCAGCAGGCCGAGCGTCGACGACACCGCGACCACCGACACGCCGACGGCGAGTGAGATGCGCGCCCCATGCAGGATGCGGGCGCCGACGTCGCGCCCGAGCTCGTCGAGGCCGAGCACGTGCGCGCGGCTGGGCCCTTCGAGTCGCCGCGCCAGTGCCTGATCGGACGGATCGTACGGCGCCACGAACGGCCCGAGCAGCGCCAGCAGCAAGGCGAGCCCGACGACGATCCCTCCCACTTTGAGCGCCATCACTCGTACCGGATACGTGGGTCGAGCATGCCGTAAACCAGATCGGTGAGCAGGTTCACGCCGACATAGATCACCGCGATCCACAGGATGCAGCCCTGCACCACCGGGTAGTCGCGCGAGTTGATGGCCGTCACCAGCAGGCGACCGACTCCGGGCCACGCGAAGATCGTCTCGGTGATGATCGAGCCGGTCAGCACCGCCCCGAACTGCAGGCCGATCACGGTCACCACCGGAATCAGGCTGTTGCGGAAGGCGTGCATCACGACGGCGGCCCAGCGGGCCCGGCCGCGAGCGCGCGCCGCCAGCACATAGAGCTCCTTGATCTCGTCGAGAAGCGTCGTCCGGGTCATGCGCGCCAGGAGCGCCGACAGCGCCAGACCGAGCGTGGTCGCCGGCAGCACCAGGTGCGCCAGCGAGCCGCTGCCGGACACGGGGAACCAGCCCAGCTCGACGCTGAACACGAGCGCCAGCATCGGCCCGAGCCAGAACGACGGAAGCGACAAGCCGATCACCGCGCTGGTCATGGCGAGTTGATCGGGCGCGCGTCCCTTGAAGATCGCCGCCACGATGCCGAGCGGAATGGCGACCAGCGTCGCCACCAGCATCGCGGCGGCCGCCAGCCGCAGCGTGGCCGGCAGGCGCGTCGCGATCTCCTTCATCACCGGCGTGCCGAAGCGAAACGACGTGCCGAGCGAGCCCTGAGCCAGGTTGCCGAGGAAGGCGCCGTACTGCTTCAGGATCGGTTGATCGAGCCCGAGCTTCGTCCGCAGCGCCTCGACGTCTTCGGTCCGGGCGCCCTCACCGAGCATCGACACGGCCGGATCGCCGGGCACGAAATGCAACAGCAGGAAGACGAGTGTGGCCACGCCGAGCAACACCGGAATGGTCAGCGCGAGCCGCCGCAGCGTGTAGCTCAGCATCCGCGCGACACCGTGCGCTGTCCGTCCTGGACCTCGGGGCCGGCGATGCCGAGCCGCACCAGCAGCTTGCGCAGCCCCTGCCGCGACACGCCGAGTTCGCGAGCGGCCAGCGTCGAGCGATGACCGGTCCGCGCCAGCGCCGCGCGCACGAACTGCTCCTCGAAGCCGCGCCGGGCCAGGCTGAGCGTCTGGCCGGCCGGCGCGGTCGCGGTCAGCGATGCCGGCAGCGCGGCCGGCGTGACCAGGCCGCGCGACGGCGCATTCACCGCCAGCGTCCGAATGACGTTTTGCAGCTCTCTCACGTTGCCGGGCCAATGATAGCGCGCGAGCGCGGCCAGCGTGGCCCGATGCAGGGTCGCGCGGGTACTGGTCCGCGCCGCCGCGTCGGTCCAGAAGGCGCGGGCCAGCAGGGCGATGTCGTCCGGCCTCTCGCGCAGCGGGACGACGGCGATCCGGACGACGTCGAGGCGATACCGCAGATCGGCGCGGAAGCGGCCGGCTTCGACTTCGTCGGCGAGGACGCGGTTGGTCGCCGCGACCACGCGCACGTCGACGCGCCGGGCGTGCGTCTCGCCGACGCGACGCACCTCGCCGTCCTGGAGCACGCGCAGCAGCTTGGCCTGCGCCCGCAGCGACAACTCCCCGACTTCGTCGAGGAACAGCGTGCCGCCCTCGGCGTCCTCGAACAGCCCGGCGCGATCGCGGACCGCGCCGGTGAACGCCCCGCGGCTATGGCCGAACAACTCGGCTTCCAGCAGTTCGTCGGTGAGCGCGGCGCAGTTCACGGTACACAGGCGCCGCAGCCGGCGTGGTCCGGAGACGTGCAGCGCCCGCGCCACCAGTTCCTTGCCCGCGCCGCTCTCGCCGTCGACCAGCACGTGGAAGGGCGCCGCCGCCACGCGCAGCACCCGGGCCCGCAACGCCAGCATCGCCGGACTGCTGCCCAGCAAGCCGAGCCCATCGCCGTCACCGGCCGGCGCGGCACCGACGCCGCGGGCGTCGGCGAGCCGGATCGCGTGCGGCGCCACGGCAGCCGCCGCGGCAACGAGCAGGAGCTCGGCGTGGCGGCGATCGACGACCGGTTCGCTGTCCCATGCGCAACTCAGCGCGCCGACCGTCTCGCCGCCACAGCGCAGCGGCACCGCGGCCGCCGCGTTCACCTCTCGCGCCGCGTCGAGCCCATCATGGACTTCGGTGCCGTCGAGCGGCGTTCGCACCGCGCGTCCCGTCGCCAGTGCGCGTGCGACCACCGCGTCGACACGACGCACCGACGCCGTACCGGATCGCGAGAGCACGTGCGCCGAGGCGGCGTGCACCCACGCGCCCGTTGCCGCCAGGCGATCGCGGACGATGCCGCAGGCGTGCTCCACCGCCGACGTCGCGTCCTCCGCGTCGACGACGCGCTCGAGCAGGCCCTGCAGGTCCAACAGCATGGCGCAGAACGGTGCAAGAAGCCGGCCGCGCCCGTATCGGCGGCCGATTCCGCCTCGTATCGGCCTGCGCGCGCGGAAACAAACGGAGAAACTGCGTCATGTACAATGACGGGTCATGCTGCGTTTTCTCACGGCCGGCGAGTCGCACGGTCAAGCGCTCGTCGTCATCGTCGAGGGGTTGCCGTCGGGCCTCGGCATCGATCCGGCGGTCACCGCGACCGACCTGAAGCGTCGCCAAGGCGGCTACGGCCGCGGCCGGCGCATGGCGATCGAGTCGGACACGGCCGAGGTGCTGTCGGGCATCCGCAAGGGCGAGACGCTCGGCGGCCCGGTCGCCCTCGTCGTGCGCAACCGCGACTGGACCAACTGGCAGAACACGATGTACGTCGGCGCCGAGCCGCCGTCCGACGCCACCGGAGCGCGCAAGGCGCCGGTGACGCGGCCGCGGCCGGGCCACGCCGACCTCGCCGGCGCGCTGAAGTACGAGCGCGACGACATGCGCGACATCCTCGAACGGGCCAGCGCCCGCGAAACCACGATGCGCGTCGCTGCCGGGGCGCTCGCCCGGCAGCTCCTCTCCCGCTTCGGTGTGGAAGTCGTCAGCCACGTCTTCCGCATCGGCCCGGTCGGCACGTCCGATCCCGCCGGCGTCACCTTCGAGGGTGCGAAGCAGATTCCCGCCGACTCGCCGCTGCACTGCGCGGATGGCGAGGCCGAGGCCCGGATGATCGCCCAGATCGACGCCGCCAAGCTCGCCGGCAACACGCTCGGCGGCGCTTTCGAGGTGATCGCGCACGGTGTCCCGGTCGGCCTCGGCAGTCACGTCCAGTGGGATCGCAAGCTGGACGGCCGCCTGGCCCAGGGGCTGATGTCGATTCCCGCGATCAAGGCCGTCGGCATCGGCGTCGGCCCGCTGGTGGCGGAGCGGCCCGGCAGCGAAGTGCACGACGAGATCGTGCTGCCGCCGCCCGGCACACCGCCGCGCGACCTCGGCGTCCACCGTCCCACCAACCGCGCCGGCGGTCTCGAGGGCGGCATCACCAATGGCGAGGACATCCGCGTCACCGGCTACATGAAGCCGATCGCGACGCTGATGCAACCGCTGCGATCGGTCGATCTCGCGACGGGGGTCGAGTCACCGGCCGCGATCGAACGCAGCGACGTCTGCGCGGTGCCGGCCGCGGCAGTCGTCGCCGAGGCGATGGTCTGCCTGATACTCGCCGACGCCTTCCTCGAGAAATTCGGCGGTGACTCGATCGCCGAGATCGAGGCCAACCTCGCCAGCGCGCGGGCCCGCGTGCGCGCCCACTTCACCGCCGCCGACGTGACGGCGTGAGCGATCGGCGATGGTCCGGCCGATCCTCCGTTACGGCGAGCCGATGCTGCACGACGTCTGCCCACCGGTGGCCCCGGACGCGGTGACGGCCCCGGCCACCCGCGC
>JBDSLU010000502.1:0-4753 GCA_039916225.1 Vicinamibacteraceae bacterium | reverse complement strand
CGTGCGACGCCGCCACCGTGTTCACGATCAGGTCGAAGCTGCGCGTGTGCTTCGCCATGTCGTCGGGGTTCTTGGAGATCACGACCTCGTCGGCGCCGAGGCGCTTGCCGTCCTCGATCTTCGACGGTGACGTCGTGAACAGCACCGTGTGCGCGCCGAAGGCGTGCGCGAACTTCACGCCCATGTGGCCGAGGCCGCCGAGGCCGACGATGCCGACCTTCTTGCCCGGGCCGGCGCCCCAGTGCCGGAGCGGCGAGTAGAGCGTGATGCCGGCGCACAGGAGCGGCGAGGTGGCGGCCGGCTCCAGCTTCGGCGAGACGTTCAGCACGAAGTGCGAGTTGACGACGATGCCATCGGAATAGCCGCCGTAGGTGGCCGGAGCCGTGCCTTCGGGGTCAGCCGAGTTGTAGGTGAAGATCGTGCCGCCGGTGTCGCAGTACTGCTCGAGCCCGTCCGTGCAGCTGCCGCACGTCCGGCAGGAGCCGACCATGCAGCCGACCGCGGCCATGTCGCCGGCCTTGACCTTGGTGACGTTGGCGCCGACCTTGCGAACCCGTCCGACGATCTCGTGGCCGGGCACGATCGGATAGACCGTCGGCCAGCCCGCCCACTCGTCGCGGACCATGTGCAGGTCGGAGTGACACACCCCGCAGTAGAGGATTTCCAGGTCCACGTCGTCAGGACCCGGGTCGCGCCGGGGAATGCTGATGCCGGCCAGGGGAGAGGTCGAACTGCTTGCTGCGAACGCACGGGCGGTGGACATGTGGATCCTTCCAGAGAGGGACTGTCGGGGTCGAACAGCCATCATAGCGTGGCGGTGGGCGGCCACCACGTCGACCCGTGGCGACGCCGAGCCTCGGCCACCTCCGCAGGCCGGCGCAGGTATGCTGAGGACGACAGCGACCGCCGGATGCCTGCCAAGGGGCGCTGAGAGTCCTCATGCTTCGACTCCTGACACTGGCGACGCTCGTGTTCGTCACGCCGATTGTCGCGACGGGACAGACCCTCGGTGTCCTCCGAGTCACGATCGTCCTGGCCGATGCCGATGGCGCGGCCACACCGGCTCCTCGCTACGCGCTCCTGGTCAGCGACAATCCGGCGACCGTGGAGCCGCGCCGCATCATCACCGGGCTCGACGGCACCGTCCAGGTCAGCCTTCGGCCGGGGAACTACACGGTCGAGTCAGACCGGCCGCTGGCGTTCCGTGGCCGCCGCTACCAATGGCGGCAGACCGTGGACATCGCCGTCGGCCGCGACACCGTTCTCGAACTCACCGCCGCGAACGCCGAGGCCGGAGACGCCGACGTGCCAGCCGCGACGCCAGACGCCGCGCCCGAGTCCGACTCCGGGTTCCTCTTCCATCAATGGCAGCCGAGCGTCGTCGCCATCTGGACGGCGGGCACGCACGCCGCGGGCTTCCTCGTCGACGCGCGAGGGCTCGTCGTCACCAATCAGCGCGCCATCGGCGCCGCGACGACGGCCGAGGTCCAGCTCACGGCCACGGTGAAGGTGGCAGCACGCGTCCTCGCCGCTGACGCCGAGCGCGACGTCGCCGTCCTCTGGATCGATCCGAAAGTCGTCGCGGCGGTCCGCCCCGTGCCTCTGGCGTGCACGCCGGCAGGGAAGCCGCCTGCCGTGGGAGCCGGGCTGCTCACCATCGTGGCTCCGCTCCGCGGCGACAAGGACATGACCACCGGCGCCGTCACCGGTGTGAAGCCGAACGAGGTCGAGACCGACCTTCTGCTTCCGTCAGGCGGTGCCGGCGGGCCGGTCTTCACTGCCGGCGGCGCCGTGGTGGGCCTCACGTCTCTCGTGGCTGGGCCGGCGGAGATGCGTCAGCGCGATGCCCGGGTCGTTCCCAGCGAGAACGCGTGCGCCGTGATCGCCTCGGCGGAGCAGGCGATGAAAAAGGCCGAAGCGCCGAGCGCGGCGCTGCTGCCCGTCGAGCCGTCGCGGCCGTTTCCCATCGACGTGCTCGAGGCCGTCGTCGAACGGCCCGCCGGCACCGTGCTTCCGTATCTGATGTCGTCGGCCGACTTCGACATCGCCCTGCTCACGCCCACGGTGGTGTATGCCGACCTGCACGTGTCGTCGGCGAACCGCCGGACGACGAGCAAGGAAACGCGCGACCCCAAGGCGGATTTGTCGTTCTTCCGCCCACGCATGGACTTTGGCGACTGGTCCGACTACGTCGCGGACGTTCGGCCGGTGCTGCTGATTCGCCTCACGCCACGCTTCGTCGAAGGGTTCTGGATGAAGCTCGGGCGCGCCGCGGCGTCGACCCAGGGCGTGGCGCTTCCGGCCGTGAAACACTTCAAGTCGGGATTCGGTCGATTACGCGTGTTCTGCGGCGCCACCGAGGTGACGCCGATCCACCCGTTCGAGCTCGAAACGAGCATCTCGGAAACGGCGTCGATCGATGAAGGGCTCTATGTCTTCGACCCCGGCGCGCTGGGGCCGCATTGTGGAACCGTGACCTTCGAACTGCGCTCGGCGGCGGCCCCGGACAAAACCGACACGCGGGTCGTCGATCCGAAGATCCTCGAGCAGATCTGGCAGGACTTCGCGCCCTTCAGAGAGGCGAAGGACGGAGGAGATCATGCGGATCCGCATCCGGCGCGCGGCACTCGCGGTCGCGCTCTCGACCGCAACCGCCGGGGCCGCATTCGGCCAGGAGCCGGACGCGAAGCCCTACGCCGAGCGCGTCGATGTCCACCGCGTGCTGCTCGACGTCCGGGTCACCGACGGCCTCGGTGAGCCGCTCGGAGGTCTGACGCGGACCGACTTCGTCGTGCGCATCGACGGCAAGCCGGTCCCCGTGGAATCGGCGACCTGGGTGACCGGCGCCTTGCGCACCGCGGACCTCGCCATGCTGCCAGCCGCCGCACCGACGGCGCCGCCGACATCGACGATCGAAGGACGCCTTGTCGTGCTCCTGATCCAGAAGGACTTGGAGCCGACCCGGATCCTCGGCCTGATGCGGCTCCTCATCGACGCCCGTCCGTTCTTCGCCGCGTTCACGCCGCGCGATCGCGTGGCCGTGCTGTCGTTCGATTCCCGGCTGCGCATCTGGAGCGACTTCACCAACGACCTCGAGCGGGTGCGCGCGCTCCTGCAGCACGACATCCTCATGGGCGAGCCTGGCGAGGTGGCGGAGAGCGACGCCCCATCGCTCGTCGCGAGCCTCGATGGACGCCAGGCGCAAGACGCCGCGACGATGGAGGAGGCGCTATCGCTCGTCGGCCGCGCGCTCGAACGACTGCCGGGCGCGAAGAGCGTCATCATCTTCGGCCACGGCTTCGGCCGGCTCGGCATGAGCGGCGTCGACCTGGCCGCGGACTACGACGAAGCCCGCCGCTCCCTCCGCGCCGCGCGCGCATCCGTCTTCTGCCTCGACGTGACCCAGGCCGACTACCACTCGCTCGAGGCCGGCCTGCAGCAAGTCGCCGAAGACACCGGCGGCTTCTTCGAGCGCACCCACCTGTTCCCGGCGCGCGCCCTCAACCGCCTCGCCGGCGTCCTCGCCGGACACTACGTCCTCACCGTCGAGCGCCCACCGGTGCGGAAAGGCCGGCACCGGGTCGATGTCTCGGTGCCGCACCGAAACGCCACCGTGCTGGTCCGGGATTTCGTCGACTGAGCTGCGGCCAGTAAATGGTGCGGACGCCGGCGAGCGCAGCAATCCGCGAGAGCCTCGTGAGGCCGCTCTCGCCTGCCAACACCTCCTGCTGCTCCGGGAAGACCAACGTCTTCAACCCCGTCGGCGCCTCCGAGAACTCGATCGCCCTCGGTGCATCCGGCGACAAAAACGACACGGCGACGTCTAGTATTCGATCTTCATCGACTTCTTGCTTGCGCCAGCGGTTGCTGGGACGGCGCCGAGCCGGAAGGGAACGTTGAGCACCTTCCGCGGGCGGCCGCCCTTTTTCCCGTTGGCCCGGGCCGCCCGCTTCTTCGCCTTGCTCGTCTGCGCGCCGCCCTTGCGCCCGAGCTCGGCGGCGGCCGACACGCCGAGCAACTGGCGCATCTGCGCGATCAGATCCTCGCGTTCACGGACCGCCGTGCAGTCGGTGTCCAGGACGATGGGAAGGTCGGCTGGAATCGGCCTGCCGTCGGAGGCCGCCCAGAGCGCATCAAGGATGGCCACTGGCGCACCCACGGTGCCAGCGATCTGATACATCTCGGCGCAGAGCGCTTCGAGCGCGCCGATCCGTCCGCGCGCCTTGTCGAGTTCCGAGGCCGTCGTTGCCATCGCCGTTACTCCTTCAGTCCCGCATACTTGCGGATGTTCTTCTCCGTGCCGCGGCGAAGCTCGCCGCTCGGGTGGCCGGGCACGGTGATCTTCGCCCGCTTCGTCGGGTGCACGAACTGCCGGTGGCTGCCTTCCTGCGACTTCAGGACCCAGCCGTCGGCGGCCAGCAGCTTGAGCATGTCGCGCACCTTCATCGTAGCCCCACTAGAACCCAAGCGTTTAGGTATGTCGAGGATATTAGTCGCCCGGCCGGTCCAGCCAGCATGGGGCGTGGCCCCCTCTTTGACCGACACCCGCCGTGTGAACATCGACCAACCGCATGCAATTTCCAACCTGGAGCCCGCCGCAGCACCGCGGGCGTTCTTCCTCACCTGCGTCCCGGCGACGACGACGCACCAGCGCAAGCGGATCGCCCGTGTCGGTGGTCATGCGCGCCTAGCCGACTCGCCCGAGCTGCAGGCGACGCGTCAGCTGCTCGAGGTGCCATCAGCCAGCGGCGCC
>JBDSLU010000501.1:0-4968 GCA_039916225.1 Vicinamibacteraceae bacterium | reverse complement strand
TCTCGCTCCCAAAGCGAGCGCTCTACCAGGCTGAGCTACGCCCCGACGGCAAGGGCACGATTATCCCTCAGGTAGGTCGCACGCGTCGCGGCCGGCCCGAAATGCGCCCAAATTCCCGCCTGCGAGCGCCTCGACGGTGCATCGGGCGCGCATGTTGCATTGCAGCCCGCCGGAGGATCGCAAGATGACCAGACTGAGAATGGCTCTGCCGGCCGCCCTGGTGGCGCTGGCCGGCCTCGCCGGGACCAACGCCTCGGCCGACGACAAGGACATCGTCATCCGGGGATGCGTCACCGACGCGAACGCGCCGAGCGTGGTCGCGCCGTCCACCTTCGTGTGGAGCCGAAGCGACATCATGCTGGCCGCGGCCGAGGCCCGTTCCACGGCCGTGCCGTTGCGCGACCGCATCTTCTATTGGCTGGATGAGGACGAAGACCTGTCGAAGTACCGCGGGCAGCGCGTCGAGATCCGTGGCGAGCTCGAGGACTTCGAGAAGGGCAAGGTCGAGATCGACCGCAAGGACGATTTCACCAAGGTGAAGCTGCACCTCGACGGCAAGACCGAGGAAGCCAAGGTGCCGTCCTCGTGGCTGAACGAGTGGGCGAACCAGAAGGACCAGAAGTTCGACATCGTCGCCCGCCGCATCGACGTCAAGAAGGTGAAGGTGCTCGGAAGCTGCGGTTCTTAAGCGCAGCCGCCGTCGCGTGAAGGCTGGGCGTTCAGGGCCCGGCGAGACGCTCGGCCACCGACGCCGCTTTCGTCGTGAGGTAGTTGCGTTCCGGGATACTGGCGGTCTTGCCGGCGGCGGCGAGGTAGTGACCTCGCGCCGTTTCGAGATCGCCAGCCATCTCGAAGAGGTGGGCTCGAACGGCATCGAGCCGGTAGTGGCCGCCGAGCCTGGTATCGGTATCGAGCGGGTCGACGATGGCCAGACCCGCCACCGGGCCCTCGACCATGGCCGCGGCGATGGCCCGGTTCAGCGTGATCATCGGGTTCGGCGTCATCCGTTCGAGCAGCCCATAGAGCGCGAGGATCTGCGGCCAGTCGGTGTCCTGGGCCCGCGGCGCTTCGTCGTGCAGCGCGGCGATTGCCGCCTGCAACTGGTAGGGGCCAACCGCACCGCGCGACAGCGTGGCGCTGATCAGGGCGAGGCCCTCGGCAATCGCTTCGTGGTGCCACCGGCCACGATCCTGCTCGGCCAGTGGGATCAGCTCGCCGCTCTCGCCCGTGCGGGCATCGCGGCGCTCATCCGTCAACAGCATCAGCGCCAACAGACCGGCGACTTCCGGATCCTGCGGCAGCAGGTGCTGCACCGCGCGGGTCAGTCGAATCGCCTCGGTCGCGAGATCGGCCCGGGTGAGCATGGCCCCGGCGCTGCTCACGTACCCTTCACTGAAAATCAGGTAGAGCACGTGCAGGACGGCGGTGAGACGCTCGGCCCGCTCGGCGTGGCCGGGCAGCGAGAACGGCACCCCCGACTTGCGGATCGCCTGTTTGGCGCGGCTGATCCGCTGCGCCATCGTGCTCTCGGGCACGAGGAACGCGCTGGCGATCTCGGCGGTCGTGAGGCCGCCGACGGCGCGCAGCGTGAGGGCGATGGTCGCGTGCTCGCTCAGGGCCGGGTGGGCACACATGAACAGCAGGATCAGCGTGTCGTCGTGCACGGTCGCGGCATCGCGATCGGCGGATGGCGCCAGGTCGTGCTGCCGGTCCTCGAAGACGACGGTCTCGCGCCGCCGCCGCGCGATCTCGCGGCGGACGTGGTCGGTCATCCGCCGCGAGGCTACCTGGATCAGCCACGCCTTCGGATGCGCGGGGACGCCCTGCTCCGGCCACTGCATGGCGGCGGCAAGCAGCGCCTCCTGCACGGCGTCCTCGGCGCTGGCGAAGTCGCCGAAGCGGCGGATGATCGCGCCGAGCACCTGCGGCGCGAGGGTGCGCAGCAGCTGCTCGGCGTCGGATCCAGTGTCGTCGTCCGTCACAGGTCCTCGGGCGGTCTGCTCATCACCTGCCGTACTTCGATCGGAATGCTCATCGGCTCGCCGCCCTTGCCGGGCGCGGCGGAGGCGCGGGCGGCGAACGCGTAGGCCTGCTCGGCGCTTTCGACGTCGATGATCCAGTAGCCGGCCAGGAACTCCTTCGACTCGGCAAACGGGCCATCGGTGACGATCGGCTCGCCCGACTTCGGCGCCGCCCGCACCACCCGCGCCTCGTCGGGGAGCGCCAGCCCGTGCGCGTCCACCAGCACGCCCTGTTCGGTCAGCTCCTGGTTGAAACGGAGCATGAACGCAATGTGGGCGCGGATGTCGTCGGGCGGCCAGGTGCCGATGCCGGCCTCTTTCCAGCCCGCGCGCGGGGCATGCATCATCATCATGAACTTCACGTCGTCGGTCTCCTTGTCCAGTCGCCGGCCGTCGGGCCCGGCGTGTCCATAGGGTAGTCGCAGCCGAGGGGCCGTTTTCGACAAGGGAGCGAGACAGTACAATCGCTGGCGTGACCGAGCCGAT
The DNA here is from genome assembly GCA_039916225.1 of Vicinamibacteraceae bacterium. Taxonomy (GTDB): domain Bacteria; phylum Acidobacteriota; class Vicinamibacteria; order Vicinamibacterales; family Vicinamibacteraceae; genus JBDSLU01. The sequence continues at coordinate 2,461 of JBDSLU010000501.1, read as the reverse complement.
TCCGGGGCCGTCCGCGCCGCTCGATACCGACGACGAGCCCATCTCCGACCGCTACCGGTCCTTCACCCCGTCCGAACCGGCGGAGATCCGGCGCAAGCTGCTCTTCGGCGTGGCCCTGCTGCTGGCGATGGCTTCGGTCTACGCCGGCCTGCTCGGGTGGGGCCGGCTGCTGCAGTACGGCCTGGCCAGCCTGGCGCTCCTCACCGTCTTCGTCGCCCTCGTGTCGGGGGCCTCGGGCCCGCCGCTGCCGCCGTCGACCGATCCGCCGGCGCCGGGCACCGAGCCGCCACAGGGCCCGGCGGCATGACCCTGCCGGCTGCCGGCCCTCGGCCCGTCCTGCTGCTCGCCACCACCAACCCCGGCAAGCTGCGCGAGATCCGCGACCTGCTGCAGGGCGTGCCGTTCGACGTCCGGTCGCTCGAGGGGATGGCGGACATCGAGGCGCCCGAGGAGACCGGCGCGACGTTCGAGGCCAACGCGCTGCTCAAGGCGCGCTACTACGCCGAAGCCACCGGGCTGCTGGCGGTCGCCGACGACTCGGGCCTCGAGATCGACGCGATGGATGGGCGCCCGGGTGTCCTGTCGGCGCGCTATCCCGGCGCGACCTACGAGGAGCGCTTCGCCAACATCTGGCGCGAGATGGCGGCGAGCGGGCGGCCCGATCGGGGGGCGCGGTTCGTCTGTGCGATCGCGCTGGCGACGTCCGACACGGTGCGCTTCGAGATTCGTGGCACGGTCGAGGGCGAGATCCTGCCCGAGGCGCGCGGGGGGCAGGGCTTCGGCTACGATCCGATCTTCTTCAGCCCCGAGCTGGGCAAGGGGTTGGGCGAGGCGACGATGGCCGAGAAGCGAACGGTCAGCCACCGCGGTCGGGCCTTCTCCGCGCTGCGCGACTACCTGCTGGCCAGCGCCCATTGAGCGCCCCGCGGTCCGATCCGTCTGGCACTAGCCGAGCTCGCTGGCCTTCATCGTCTTCTCGGTCGACACGCTCTTGAAGCCGGTGGTCGCGGTGACGCGCACCTTGACGGTCTCGGCATCGCCGAGCACGGTGCGATCGACGCGGACCTGGGGCTCGGTCAGCGCGTAGCCGACCGTCTGCCACGTCGCGCCACCGTCGACGCTGATCTGGACGGTGTAGCGCGTGTCGGCGCCGGCGGTCGCTCCGGTCCCCGGAGCGCGGACGGCACCGCGGTTCACCCCACGCGTGCCGCGCGAGGCGGGCGCCGCCGGCGTCCACGACAGCACCGGATCGGCGTCGGGGTCGAGCGGCCCGGTGGCGGTGGTCCTGGTACCGGCGCGCGACACGCCGCTCCGCCGCGCGGCGCGGACCGGGGCGCTGCCGCGGATGTTCGAGACGGCCGGCGGGGCTGCGACGCCCGGCGCGAAGGTGTCGACGACGACGCCGTCCATGACCAGTTCGAGCCGTGTCGCGTTGGCGGCGTCCGGCACGAACGCGTCGATCGATCCGGTGACGTCGTCTCCGGCGTCGCGGCAGGCGTCGGGGATGAACGACGCGACGTACTCGGCGCTCGAGGCGTTGCCCGTGCCGAACACGCGCAGCAGCACGCTCGGCGCGGACGCTCCGCTGGTTCTCGTCCGGCGGCGGGGCCGGCCGCTGGTGAGCGCCGCCTGGCCGGGCGGCACCGCCGCGATCGGCGTCACGTGCCGTAGCTCACCAGTCTGCTGCGTGAGGTTCAGCGTCGCGACGACGTGAATCGTGCCGCCGGCCATGGCTCCTCCTCGGCTGCTGGTTCGGCGCACGCCGGTCCGCGTCCGGCGGGCCGGGAGCGGCGCCCCGGCCAGGGCGTCTTCCGCGACCAGACGCGTGCGGATCCCGGTGTAGGTGAACGACGAGATCCACTGGTTGACACAGTAGCTCATGACGTCGTGCCACGCCGTGCCGGGCAGCGCGCGCAGCGGCAGGCCGTTGGCGATATCGCCGACGTCGAAACCGACGAAGGCGCCGTCGGCGTTCGACAACTGGCCGTCGGTGAACGGGTAGGGGGCGCCGCCGCCGGCGCCGCAGAACTCGGCGTGGAACCGGCCGAAGGTGTGCCCGAGTTCGTGGCCGGTGTACCAGTCGCCGTAGGAGCCGTCGGTGTCCCACCCGAAGGTGCTGGCGCCGCACGGACCGGAGGCGACCGTCGACGGATCCGCCGTCGTGGGGATGCCGCTGGCCAGGCCGCGCATGAAGTTGGCGGCGTCGTTGTCGGCCACCAGCCCGTAGTAGTGCGTCCGGGCGTCGACGCCGCCGGCGACGTCGACGGTCCGCAGGCCGCGCAAAAAGGCGTTGACCGTCGGGGCCTGGAATGGCCAGGCGCTCGGGCCGTCGACGGTGACCTGCGACCACTCGACGCTGGGCACGGGGTAGGCGCGACCGAGCCACGACTGGATCAACGTGAAATCCAGTGCCGTCGGAGCCACCGCGGCCGGGCCCGATTGGAAGCGGATGCCGACCAGC
>JBDSLU010000500.1:0-4075 GCA_039916225.1 Vicinamibacteraceae bacterium | reverse complement strand
GCTGCTGCAGCAGGGCACGGTTCCCGACGCCGTCGCAGCGCTCGAGTCCGCGGTGCGTCTCGATCCCTCCAGTGGGGAAGCGCACTATCAGCTCGGCCTGGCGCTGGCCCGTGCTGGCCGCAAGGACGAAGCGGCGGTGGCCCTGCAGAAGGGGCGTGACCTGGTCGCGTCCTCGGATCGCGATCAGCGCGCCGGGCTCGATCTCGCCGAGGGTCGAGCGGCGCTCGATCGCGGCCAGCCCGATCAGGCCGTCGCCAGCCTGCAGCGGGCCGTCCGGGCCCGACCGGATTCGGTCGAAGCACAGCGCGATCTCGATCGCGCCCGTGCCGCGGTGGGCGCGCGCGTCGAGGTGCGTGTGCGCGACGTACCGGCGTCGGTATCGCCCTCGGTGGCGACTCCTGCCGCGGCAGCGGTGGCCTCGACGGCTACGGCCGCAGCGGCGCCGGCGGACGATCCCGTCATCGTCGCGGCGGTCGAGGCGCACATCCGCGACAGCCGGTTCGCCGAGGCCGAGCCGATAGCAGCCGAGTACACCCGCACGCGGCCGACGTCGCCCTGGGGCTGGTACGCGCTCGGCTACAGCCAGTTCGCGCAGCAGAAGATCGGCGACGCGATCAAGTCGCTGGCGAAATCGCTGGAGCTCGACGTCCGCAACCCCGAGGCCCACAAGATCCTCGGCCGCACGATGATGCTGATCGGGCGGTTCGACGCGGCGCGCGTCGAGTTCGAGCAGGGCTTGCGCGCCACGCCCGACTCCGCCGAGCTCCACTACAATCTCGGCAAGCTGTCGTCGATCCAGGACGACTGGCCGGCGGCCAAGACGTCGCTCGAGGCGGCGGTGCGTATCGATGCTGGCTACCTGGAAGCGCTCGAGGCGCTCGGCTTCGCGCGCGAAGCGCTCGGCGACGACGCGGGCGCGGTCGCCGCGTATACCAAGGCGGTCGCGCTGAACGACGAGCGCAAGGGCACCTTCGCGGCAGCCCACGTCAGCCTGAGCGCCTACTACAACCGCACCGATCGGCCGGACCAGGCGCTCGTGTTCGCCAAGCGGGCGCTGGAGCTGGATCCGAAGTCGGATCGTGGCTGGTTCCAGAAGGCCCGCGCCGACGAGCGCCAGGGCCGGCTCGAGGAGGCCGTCATCGCGCTCAACCAGGCCATCGCCTACAACTCGCGGGCGTCGTCGTACTACTACGTACTGGCCGGCGTCTGCCGCCGGCTCGGATGGACCGACGACAGCCAGGAGGCGTTGAAGACCTTCAAGCGGCTGGAGCAGGAGAGCCGCGAGCTCGACGAGCAGCGCCGCAAGGGCGGTGCCCCGGTCCCGTCGACGCGGCCGGGCTCGCAACCGTGATCGATCGCGTCCCGGGGGTTTCGCGGCGCCACCTGCTGCAGGCGCTCGGATGTGCCGGCCTGTCCCTGGCCGCGGCGCCGCGCGCCGACGCGCCGGCATCGCCGGTCTTCACCGACATCACGACCGCCGCCGGACTCGGGCGCGCGCTCAACGTGTCCGGCCATCCCACCGACAAGCAGTTCCTGCTCGAGGAGATGGGCGGCGGCGTGGCGCTGTTCGACTACGACAACGATGGCTGGCTGGACATCTTCCTGGTCAACGGCAGCAGCTTCGAGCCGGCGGCCCGCGATCGGCGTGCGACCAGCTTCCTGTTCCACAACAACCGCGACGGCACGTTCACCGACGTCACCGCCAAGGCCGGCCTCACGCACGTCGGCTGGGGTCAGGGTTGCTGCGTCGGCGACTACGACAACGACGGCTTCGACGATCTGTTCGTCAGCTACTGGGGTCAGGACGTCCTCTACCACAACAACGGCGACGGCACCTTCACCGACGTCTCGGCGAAGGCCGGGGTGGCCGGGCCCCAGACGCGGTGGGGCGCTGGCTGCTGCTTCCTCGACTACGACCGCGACGGACGTCTCGATCTGTTCGTCGCCAGCTACGTGAACTTCGATCCGGTGACGGCGCCGAAGCCTGGCCAGAGCGAGTACTGCCGCTACAACGACATCGCGGTGCCGTGCGGGCCGCTCGGCTTCGCCGGCGGCACCAACGTCCTCTATCGCAACAACGGCGACGGGACGTTCGCCGATGTCTCCGAGGCGTCCGGGATCGCGCGCCCGAGCGGGCCGGCGTCGATGGTCTTCGTCGGCAGCGGCTGGCGGTCGTCCGGCACCTACGGCATGGGCGCGGCGGCGGCCGACTTCGACGGCGACGGCTGGCCCGACATCTACGTCGCTTCGGACACCGCGCCGAGCCTGCTGTATCGCAACAACCACGATGGGACATTTCGCGAAGTGGCCGTGCCGGCCGGTGTCGCGCTCGACGAGAACGGTGTCGCGCTGGCCGGGATGGGCGTCGGCGTCGGCGACTACGACGGCGACGGCCGCCTCGACCTCGTGCGCACCAACTTCTCGGAGCAGGTCACGACGCTGTATCGCAACTACGGTGGCGCCTTCGAGGTCACCAGCCTCAAGGCCGGCCTCGGCGTGAACCGCAAGTATGTCGGCTTCGGCGTCGATTTCTTCGACTTCGACAACGACGGCTGGAAGGATCTGTTCGTCGCCAACGGCCACGTCTACTCGCAACTCGCCGCCCGCCGCCTGCACCTGACGTATCGACAGCCACGCGTCCTCTACCGGAACCTGGGGACGGGCCGCTTCGCCGACGTGTCCGCGGCGGCAGGTCCGGCGATCACGGCCGAGAACCTCGGGCGCGGCTGCGCCTTCGGCGACTTCGACAACGACGGCGACGTCGACATCGTGGTGAACAACCTCGATGGCCCGCCGACGGTGCTGCGCAACGACACGCGCGCCGGGCCTGCGCGCATCCAGATTCGCTGTGTCGGCGTGAAGTCGAATCGCTCCGCCATCGGTACGCGGCTCGCGGTGACGAGCGGCGGCCGCCGGCAGATCGCCGAAGTGATGAGCGGCTCGAGCTACTACTCGCACAGCGATCTGCGACTGCATTTCGGCCTCGGCGCAGCTAAGACCGTCGAGATGGTCGAGCTCGCCTGGCCGTCTGGGACGACGCAGACATTGCGCGATCTCGCCGTCGATCGACGCTACGTCGTGCGCGAGGGCGAAGGCGTGGTCGATAGCCAGGCGTTCGCACGGCCATGAGTGGACGCCGGCACGTTGGCCCGTGGGCGCCGTTGGCGCTGCCGCTGCTGGCCGCGATGGCGGCGCCGACCGATGTTCGCTTCACCGACGTGACGGCTGCGGTCGGAGTGTCGTTCACCCACGCCAACTCCGCGACCGCTCAGAAGTACCTGATCGAGACGATGGGCGGAGGGGTCGCGCTGTTCGACGCCGACGGCGACGGCCGGCTCGACATCTTCTTTGCCAACGGCGCGCGGCTCGCCGATCCGATGCCGGTCGGCGGCCGGCCGGACAAGTCTGCGCCAGCGTATTGGAATCGGCTGTTCCGCCAGCAGCCGGACGGCACTTTCGTCGACGCGACCGATCAGTCCGGTGTCAGCGGCCAGGCACAGGGCCGCTACGCGATGGGTGCTGCTGCAGCGGACTACGACAACGACGGCGACACCGACCTCTACGTCACCGGTTATGGCGGCAACACCCTCTACCGCAACGAGGGGCAGGGCGTCTTCACCGACGTCACGGGCCGCGCCGGCGTCGGGGCCGACGGCTGGAGCGCCAGCGCCGGCTTCCTCGACTACGACACCGACGGCCTGCTCGATCTGTTCGTGACCCGCTACGTCCGCTGGACCTTCGACACCAACGGCCGCTGCGGTGGCGAGCAGGTCACCCACCGCGCCTACTGCCATCCGGACAACTACGAAGGCCTGGCCAACCTGCTGTTCCGCAACAAGGGCGACGGCACGTTCGCCGACGTGTCCGAGGCGGCGGGCATTGCCAACCCGGCGGGGAAGGGGCTCGGGTTGGCGCTCGCCGACTACGATGGCGACGGCTTGATCGACGTCTACGTGGCCAACGACTCGGTGCAGTCCTTCCTCTACCGCAACCTTGGCGGCCGCTTCGCCGAGACGGCGCTCACCGCCGGCGTCGGCTTCACCGAGGACGGCAAGACCTTCGCCGGCATGGGCGT
>JBDSLU010000499.1:0-3876 GCA_039916225.1 Vicinamibacteraceae bacterium | reverse complement strand
TCGGGCTCGGCGCCGAGGCCGAGCGCCGCGACCTCGAGCGCGGTCGAGTCGAGCAGCCGCTCCCAGTGGGCCCGCCGATCGTCGTTGGTGCCGCTCATCGGCCGACCCGCGGCGCCCGATCCGCGGTGAGGGCGTCCAGCAGCCAGCTTCGGGCCTGCTGCCAGTCGCGCATCACGGTCTTCGTCGAGACACCGAGCGCCTGCGCGATGTCGTCGTTGCTGAACCCGCCGAAGAAACGCATCTCGACGATCTGGCTCTGGCGCTCGTCTACGGTCGCCAGCGCGCGCAGCGCGTCGTCGAGCGCGAGGAGATCGCGGCCCGGCGCGGTGGCCGCCGGGACGTCATCGGCCTCGAGGGAAACGTGGGCCGCCCCGCCGCCCCGCTTGGCATAGCCGCGGCTGCGCGCCTGATCGACGAGGATGCGCCGCATGAGGCGGGCGGCCAGTCGGTAGAAGTGCCGACGGTCCTGCCAGTCGACCGCGCGGGCGTCGAGCAGCCGCAGGTAGCACTCGTGGACCAACCCGGTCGGCGGCAGCGAATGGGCGTCGCGTTCGCGGCGCATGAAGGCGCGCGCGAGAAGACGCAGCTCACCGTGGACGAGCGGCGTCAGCGCCGCCAGCGCCTCGTCGTCGCCGTGCCGCCACGCCTGGAGCAAACCCGTGATGCGATGTGACGACACCGTGTCCTCGGCCGCACCGGCATTGTAGCCGCGGCCCGGACGCCCGCCGGACGTCCTAGTGTCCGGCGGCTACCAGCTCCTGCTGCAGATCTTCCCAGCGGTGCATCAGGTCGCCGAGCTCCCACATCAGCGCCTGGTGCTGATCGAGCGTCGGCTTCGAGGCGTCGTGATCGTCGTAGAAGCCCGGCACGCTCATCGTGGCTTCGAGCGTCTTCATCGTCGCCTCGCGCTCGGCGATGGTGGCCTCGAGCGCGGTGATGCGGCCTTCGACGGCTTCCCGGGCGCGCTTGCGGCGACGCTCATCGGCTTCCTGGCGCTTCCGATCCTCGCGGCCGTCGCCGGCCTTGGCGGAGTCCGTTGGCTGGCCTGCCGTGCCGGACTTGGGCGCGGCCGAACCGGCCTTGGCCGCCGGCGTCGCCATCGGCTTCTGGTTGGCCTTGGGCGCCGCGGGGGCCTGCGCGGCCACCGGCTTCGGCGCGGCCGGCTTGGACACGACGGCGGCCTTGGCCGCGGCTTCCTCCTCGCGCTTGGCGAGACTCCACCGATATTCCTCGTAGCCGCCCAGATAGACGCGCGCCTGGCCGCCGCCGATGTCGATCACCTTGGTCGCCAGCTTGTCGATGAAATAGCGGTCGTGCGAGACGAGGATCAGCGTGCCGCCGAAATCCTCGAGGGCGTCGAGCAACACGTCCTTCGAGTCCATGTCGAGGTGGTTGGTCGGCTCGTCGAGCAGCAGCGTGTTGGCCGGCCGCAGCAGCATGCGCGCCACCGCGAGGCGGGTCCGTTCGCCGCCGGAGAGGACGCCGGCCTTCTTGTAGATGTCGTCGCCGCCGAAGAGGAACCCGCCGAGGATGGTGCGGATGGCCGGCACCATCTGGATCGACGAGCCGGCTTCGAGCGTCTCGTAGACGGTCCGCGTCGGCTCGAGGCGGGTGGCCTCGTCCTGGGCGAAGTACTGCATGACCAGCTGGTGGCCCTCGGTCCGCGTGCCGCTGTCCGGCGCTTCGGTGCCCGACAGGATGCGCATCATCGTCGACTTGCCGGCGCCGTTGGGCCCGATCAGCGCCACCCGGTCGCCGCGCTCGATCAGCAGGTCGACGCCCTCGAAGACGCGCGTGGCGCCGTAGGTCTTCTGGACGCCCTTCAGTTCGAGCACGGTGCGCCCGCTCTTCGGCGCGGCGGGGAAGGCGAAGCGGACCCGCTTGCGCTCCGGCGGCACCTCGATCGGCACCACCTTGTCGAGCATCTTGATCCGGCTCTGGACCTGCGCCGCCTTGGTCGCCTGATAGCGGAAGCGGTCGACGAACATCTTGACCCGGGCGACTTCCTCGTCCTGGTCACGCTTGGCCTGGCGCAGCCGATCGAGCATGGCGTCGCGCAGCTCGATGTACTTGCTGTAGTTGCCGACGTAGTCGGTCAGCGTCCGCAGGTTGACGTCGGTGATGCGGGTGACGACCGCGTCGAGGAAATACCGATCGTGCGAGACGAGGATGACGGCGCTCGGATAGGACGTCAGGTATTCTTCGAGCCAGTTGCGCGCGTCGAGATCCAGGTGGTTGGTCGGTTCGTCGAGCAGGAGCAGCCCGGGCCGGCCGAGCAGCAGCTTGGCCAGCGCGATGCGCATCTGCCAGCCGCCGGAGAACGCCTCGGTCGGCTTGGCGAGGTCCTCCTGGCTGAAGCCGAGGCCGCGCAGCACCGTGGCGATGCGCAGGTCGATGCTGTAGCCGTCGTCGCGCCGGAACATCTCCTGCAGCTCGGCGTAGCGGACCAGCATCGTCTCGTGCTCGCCGTCGGGCACCGACGCGTCGCCGAGCCGGGTCTCGAGCGCGTGCATCTCGGCCTTCTGGCCCAGCAGCTCGGCGAAGGCCGTCGAGACCTCGTCGAGCAGCGTCCGGCCGCTGTGGTTGAGGCCGTCCTGCGGCAGGTAGCCGACCGTCAGGCCACTCGGCGTGACGACGTGGCCCGAATCGGGCTCGTCGATGCCGGCCAGCATCCGCAGCAGGGTGGTCTTGCCGGCGCCGTTCGGGCCGCAGAGGCCGACCCGGTCGCGGTCGCCGATCTGCCACGTGACGTGGTCGAAGAGGACGCGGTCGCCGAAGGTCTTGTGGAGCTGAGCGAGCTGGATCATGGGGGCGGTCGGGACCGTACTGAACCCCACATTCTACTTGGTTGCGGCCGCGCTCTCGCGCGCGACCGCGGTCCGCCCTCCTGGCGTGCGTCCGGCTGTCTCGCGGCGCTGGGCGCGCCGCGGCGTCCGCACGCGGGCGGGGTCACTGTCGGGGTAGTAGACTGGGCCCGGCCAGCCAGCCGCCTGCAGCGTCAAAGCATGTGACGACCCATGACCTCGGACGAGGACCTCGTCGCCCGGTCGATCAATGGCGATACCGATAGCTTCAACCAGCTCGTCAAGCGCTGGGAGCGGCCGATCTACGCCCTGGCCTACCGCACGCTGGGCCGGGACGAAGATGCCCGCGATGTCACGCAGGAGACGTTCCTCCGGGCATTCCGCTCGATCGGCGGGTTCCGCGGCCAGGCCAAGTTCTCGTCCTGGCTGTATCGCATCGCCCTCAACCTGTGCCGCGACTGGATGCGCAAGGAACGGCGGGCCCCGGTGGTCCAGGCGCCCGAAGGCATCGACATCATCGAGATGGCGCCCGAGGATCCGCGCGAGTCGATCGAGGACGTGGTCGCCCGGCAGAATTTGAGCGCGCACGTGCAGCGCGCCATGGCGCTGCTCTCGGAGGAGCAGCGGAGCACCATCATCCTGAAGGAATACCAGGGGCTGACCTTTCAGGAGATCGCCGACCTGCAGGGGTGCCCCCTGAGCACGGTCAAGACGCGCCTCTACCAGGGCTTGACGGTCCTGCGGCGCGAACTGGACAGGCAGGGCATCGAATCGCTGGCCGGCGGGAAGGCCGGGCGCCCGGCACTGCCGTCGAATGTAGAGCGTGGGCCCGTCACCAGCCCCGCGAGGACGACACGGGAGTACCGCCTGGTGCGGCCCCTGGCTGAACCGACATGAGCACTCTTCTTTCCTGCCCAGGTGGCGACTCGCTCGTCGGCCTGCTGTACGACGACTTCGAACCCGGCGCGACGCCGTCGCGCGACGACCTCGAGGCCCACGTCCGCGCCTGCGCGACCTGCCTGGCCGAATTCGAGGCCCTCGGCGGTGTCCGGGCGCAGCTCGCGGCCTGGAC
>JBDSLU010000498.1:0-13226 GCA_039916225.1 Vicinamibacteraceae bacterium | reverse complement strand
CCGCTCATGCAGTTCGGGCTGCGTCGCTGGCAACGCCGGGACGACATCTGGTGCGATGGTCGTCCTCCCCATCTCCTTGCTCGCGACGGCCCGCGGTGCCGGGGCGCGACGTGGCGTTGCGGTCTCGACCGATGGCGAAACGACGGCCGCTGCTGGCGCGGCAACGTCGCTGTCGCGATCCATCAAGGATGGACCCAACCAGACACCCAGCGCCCCGACGGTCAAGGCGCCAGCAATCAATGCGGTAGTTGTGGCTTTTTTCATAGGTGACCTCCGTCTCTCGTCAACACGTAGAGCAAGATCCGGGGCCAAACCGGCTCGGCGGCAACGCACTCGGCCGCATCTCCCTTGCAGGCAACAGTTGCAGGCCTCGAGTGGAGGCCGCGGCTGGGCTGCGCGTGGCCATCGGCTGGGACAAAGGTGGCGGTCGCTTACACAGCTGGACGACCTTGGCGGCGCAGCCGCACGGAGCAGCCGACGAACGTGGGGTACGGCGTGCCGCAGGTCGAGCGGCACGCCGTAGCGGATCGTGCGCGACTACTTGATGACCGCCCCCTCGGTCATCGCGAGCGGGATCGACGCGTTCCGCGTGGTGTCGGCCGGCAGGCCGATGACGCTGCTCTTGCCGGCGACCGTCCCGTTGTTGGTCGGAATGTTCCAGCCGCCCGAGTAGCTGGCCACGACCGTCAGCCCGTCGTGTGACGGCACGTTGTCGATGGTCGTAGTCCAGGGGCCGGCTGGGAAGCCGCCGATGGGCAGCGTCTTCGACCGCAGCGGCTCTCCGCACGGGGCCATCACCGTCAGCGTGATGACGCCGTTAGCCGCCGGCAGGCCCGGGCCCTTCAGTGTCACCTTCGCCGCAATGCTGCCGAAGCCGTTCGGGATCGCCGCGCCGTTGATGGAAGCGCCGCCCAGCGTCCCCTGGCGGCGGAGAACCTGACCGGCTCGCGGCACGCCCTGCGCCACGTCCGTCCAGAGGAGGACGAAGACGCCAGTGCCCCTCGTCTGGTAGTTGCGGAACGACACCGGCACCGTCTCGCGCGGCTCGTACTGCGGCCGGCTGGGTCCGGTGGCGACGCAGAAGTGGAGATGATAGGCGCCCGGGTTGGCGCCGCTGTCGCCCCTGGTGGCCAGCACGGTGCCGGTCGAGGCCGAGGGGCGCATGCTCCACGGCAAGGCGGCTTGCCGTTCGAATCGGCCTGATTGCCGGCTCGCTTGAAGTCCCAGCAGTAGGCGAACCGGCCGGTGTGGCTGTCCTTCCGGCCGACGGCGTGGGCCTGGATGACTTCCCAGCTCTCGCCGGCGGGGAACGGCAGCTCGACGACCAGGTCGCTCGACTTCACTTCGCGGACCGCGTTGGTCAGCGCGTTCCAAATCAGCTCTCCCCCTTCGAACCGGGAGACGCGGCCGCCACCGTCGGCGGTGTCGATCTCGTCGGTGATCGGATAGCCGGGATAGCCCTTCTCCCAGTTCAACTCCGACCACCGCTGCCGGATGAGGCCGTGGGCTTCGTGCGCGCCGGTGCGCGAGTGCCAGTAGATCGATCCGCCCTCGTGGTGCCGGAACTTGCCGACGCCGTCAGGCGCCACAGTCTCCGGAATGATGGGATCGCCGAGAAAGCCGGCGGCGCCACCGAGGGCGGCATACTTGTCGCTGATCGGCGTCGCCGACGCCACGGACGCGGCGAGGCTTGCGGACAGGGTGAGGGCCGCGAGGACGGCACGCGTCGGTCGAGCGCCTGTCAGGTGGACATCCGCCGATTCGCGCTGCCGCTCACTGCTCCGGCACCGTGCACGACGGGAACGCAGCGAGCGCGGCGTTTCCCTTGTAACCGAGTTCCTCGAGCAGCCCGACGCGAGACGTGTAGTAGCCGTCCGCGGTGAGGTTCTTGAGCAGGCCAAAGAACCTCACCGGCACGTCCGCGGCTGACAGCGTCGACTCCGGCGGCGCAACCGGGGGGATCGGACGCTGCTCGGTGTCCGTCTTCTCGGTCCGGGGCGCGTAGAAGACGCTTCCCGCGCCGCCGACGCGGTACCTGGCGGTCAACCGTGCCCGCTGCTGGCGATCCACTTCATCGCTTACGGGCTGCAGCATCTGGATCTGCTGCGCTTCGCTGACGCCGAGAAATCGCTCGGCGAACAGCTCGCGCGACCGGTCGTCGATCCATTCCAAGCCGGCCCGCATCAGCCCCTGATGCTCCGGGTTCAGCGACACGACTCGATCGACGTACTCGGGCACACCCGCGCCGAGCGCCCCCGGAGTGTCAGTCGCAGGGATGATGAGATCGGCCACTCGAGAGACCAGTTGGTATTCGACCGCGCCGAAGAAGACCGGTTTGTAGAGCTCCGTGCGCGGAGCGGCCGGCTTCGCGGCCTTGTCATGCACGTGCTGTCCGTAGAGTTCGTCCGCCGGGAACGGGAAGGCACACGTGGCGCCAATCGCGCCCAGGATCTTCAGCGTCTCGCGACGGGTCTCGCTCATAGTTCGCCCTTCTGCAGCCGGTCGGCGATATGCACGGCGGTGCGAGCCGCCAGTGCCATGATCGTGTGGGTCGGATTCTTCTCCGAGGACGAGGGAAACACGCTGCCATCGACCACGTAGAGATTCGCCACGTCGTGCGCCCGGCAGTCGGCGTTCACCACCGCGGATCGTGGATCGCTCCCCATCCGGCATCCTCCCAGCTCGTGGTTCGTCGCCGGTTCGGCCGGGACGGACAGGATTTCCGCGCCGGCCTGCTCCAGCATCGCCAGGCTCCAGTTCACCATGTCGTTGAACAGCTTGCGCTCGTTCTCCGCCCAATGGACATGGCGGCGCGCCAGGGGCAGTCCGAAGGCATCGAGATGACCGTAGTCGAGATCGACGAACGACTGCGCGTTCGGCAGCATCTCGCCGTACGGCGTGAATTGCAGAAACGCCGGGTACGACCGCTTGACCGACTCCTTGTACCCTCGACCGAAACCGCCGACGGATCGTGCCCATCCCACGAGCCGGTGGTTCTGATAGTTGAACTGCGCGCCGAAGCTGCGCGCGTAGTCGCGCTTCCGGCGGTGCATGAACGAGGGCATGTAGGCGTGGTCGAGAAATCCCTCGTCGTTCGGCGCCCGTGTTCCGCTGAGCTCTTTCACGAAGCACTCGATTCCGCCCGTGAAGTGCGGGATGAAGTGTCGGCCGAGCGCGCCGCTGGAGTTCGCCAGGCCGGCCGGATACAGGCTCGACTTCGACATGAGCAGCAAGGCCACGCTTTGTGCGCACCCGCAGGCGACGACCACGCATCGGCCGTTCACCTCGCCGTCGCGCTTGTGGACCCGATTGAAGAACCCCACGCCGGTCGCCCGGTTGTCTTTGGAGACCAGCACCTCGCGAACGATGGAGTCGCTGAAGACCGTGACGCGGCCGGTCTTCTCGGCCGGAGCGATGTGGACGTCGGCCGAGTTGTACTTCGCGACCACGTCACAGCCCGCCATGCAGTTGCCGCAGAAGTGGCAGGCGGGGCGGGTCGGCGTGGAGACGGACAGCGTGGCCTTCCGCACGTGAATCAGATCAGCGCCCATCTTTCTCGCCCCGCGCTGGACGATCAGGTCGCTGCATTTCATCGGGACGGGCGGCAGGAAGATGCCGTCCGGCAGGTCCTCGAGGTGGTCGAGGTTCCCGCAGACACCGACCTCGCGTTCGACGACGTCGTAGTACGGCGCCAGGTCCGTGTAATCGATGGGCCAGTCCTCGCCTGCCCCTTCCGACGACCGCCCCTTGAAATCGCGCTGGCTGAACCGGAGGGCCACGGCGTTCCAGAGCATGGTCTTGCCGCCCACGCCACGGCTGCGCTCGGAATCGAACCCGGGCTTGCCGGGCCTCATCGTTGGTATGTGCCGATTCGGATAGTCGAACGGCATCGCGTGGGTGTTGAAGTCGGTCCGCGTGTTGACGCGAGGACCGCCTTCCACGATCGCGACTCGCGCGCCGCGCTTGGCCAGATGTGCGGCGAGCGTGCCGCCGGCCGCGCCCGACCCCACGATGACGACGTCGAAGATGGTGGATTGCATGTGGTTCGAGACCAGCCCTCCCGATTCTCGGGGCCATGCTGGTCGAAAATCACCCCGGTGTCCAGAAGGCGGCGCAGCGCGCCACGGTCACGGCCCTGATCGCCTGGCCGCCGCGTCCAGTTCCTCCGGGGTGCCCCGCGCCAGCCCGACGCCGAGCGGCGCCGCCCCCACGAAGACGATCATCAGGTAGTACGCCTCGCCCCAGCCCCGATTCCAGACGGTGAAGTGCACGTGCCCGCCCGGCTCGGCCTCGAATGCCGCCGTCTTCCACATCAGCGTGTTGTGGACCCGCAGGCTGTGGGCGCCGGGGAGGATTTCGATCGTCAGTCGCTGCCCGAACAGCACCTGCCCGAAGCGCTTGCCGTCGAGCGCGCAGATGATCTGGCGGGTCTGTTCGTCGCGGGTGGACGTCCGGTGGATCGTGAGCAGCGTCGGCGGGAGGACCGGGAACCCGTCCGCGTCGACGGCGGTCGTGAAGCTGCCCGACCGAATGGCGGAGGTGGCCGCGTGCGTCATGGACCCAGCGGCTTACTTCGGCGCCAGCACCGCCTGCCCGAGGTGATAGCTGACGTGGCCCGTTCGACTCAGGAGTACCGCCAGGCGGTTGCGGAGCGGATTCACGGCGAAGTCCGCTTCGGGAACCGCGGTGTGCCTGCCCGTCCAATCGGCGGCGGTAAAGCGATCGAACCCCTCCTGCAGGGCGGCGTTCGTCGCGTCCCACCGGGCCTTGAGCTCGTCGCGCGTGAACACGACATCGATGGCGCGGTCTGCTCCCTCGAGGAAGGCGGCATCGAGGTCGGCGTAGCGCCGCGGACCGATGCCGAGCAGCGGCAGCATGGCGTCGTGCACCGCGATGAGGTGTCCCCACAGGTAGAGCAGGCGATTCTTCCCCGGGGCGATCTCGTGCTGCAGCTGCGCCTCGCTGACATTGGCGAACAGCTTGTTGGCGCGATCGATGTTGATCGTCCAAGCGCCGACGGCGGTCTTGGCGAGCGATTCTTCGACGGTCATCACGACGTCTCCAGTCAGGGTCGGGTCAATCGAAACGGACGAGGCCGCGGCGGGTGGCGACGCGCACCGCTTCGGTGCGGCTCGTGACCTGCAGCTTGTCGAAGAGGTGGGCGAGGTGACTCTTCACGGTCCGCTCGGAGATCTTCAGCGCCACGGCGATTTCCTTGTTGCTGCTGCCGTTGGCCATCAGCTGCAGTGCGGCGAGCTCGCGCGGCGTCAGCTGCACCTGCGTCACGCGCTCGGCGAGTTTAGCGGCGGCGGAGGGTGCCAGATAGGTCTTCCCGGCCAGCACGTCGCGGATGCAGGTGACCAGGGCGTCGGCGGCGATGTCCTTGAGGATGTAGGCCTTGGCCCCGGCCTGCAGCGCCCGCGCGATGTCCTCGTCGGCGTCGTAGGTGGTGAGGATGATGACGCGCGCCTGGGGATCGATGGCGCGAATCTGCTGCACCGCTTCCACGCCTTCCATGCCCGGCATCCGCAGATCCATCAGCACGACGTCGGGATGGTGCACCAGGAACGCGTCGATGGCGTCGCGACCGTTGGCCGCTTCGGCCACGACTTCGAGATCGGGCTCCTGGTTGATGATGTTGGCGACGCCGGTGCGCAGCAGCGAATGGTCGTCCACGAGCAGGACGCGCGCCTGCGCCGTCGTCGTCACGGCGGGGTCGACGCCCGGATCAGCGGTCGCCATCGGCGGCTCGCGGAATCGAGAAGGCCGGCGGCTGCCACGCGAGCACGACCTCGGTGCCCGCGCGCGGCGCGGTCACGAACGTCAGCGACGCGCCGATCCGCTCGGCCCGCTCGCGCATGCTGGTCATGCCGAAGCCGGCCGTCAGCCGATCGTTGGCGATGCCGCGTCCGTCGTCGGCCACCGAGAGGCGGAACCCGACGCCGCGCACGCCGCCGGCGCGGACGACGATGCGGTGGCCGCGGGCGTGACGGACGGCGTTGGTCAGCGCTTCCTGCGCGATACCGCTGATCTCGCGCTCGACGCCGGCCTCGAACTCCGGCAGATCGTCGACGACGAGCTCGACCGGCACGTCGCCGGTGCGCTGCGCCAGATCGACCATGCGCCGCAGCGCCGTGGCGACGTCCTCGCGGTCGGCCGAGTGCGGCCGTAGCGCCGCTACCGAGCGACGCGCTTCGATGAGATGCGTGCGCGCCAGGTGGACCGCGGTCTCCAGGCCGCGGGCCGCGGAGGGCGGCAGCGCCGCGCCGCCGGCACGCTGCGCCGACTGCAGCTGCATCAGGATGGCGCCGAAGCCCTGCGCCAGCGTGTCGTGGATGTCGCGGGCGATGCGATTGCGCTCTTCGAGGACGGCCTGACGACGCGCCTCGAGCAGGCTGCGATCGACCAGGCGGCTGTAGTAGAGGGCGAGCGTGGCCTGCCGCGCCGTGGCGTCGAGGAGCGCGCGGCGCCAGGTGCGGTCGCATTCGTCCTCGTTCCGGCTCGAGAGCGTGACCCAGCCGAGCGTCCGCGGCGACAGTTGCAGCGGCGCGACCAGGAGTCCGTTCACCCCGGCGGCGGCGTTGAAGGCGCGCACGGCCTCGGGGAGGCGGGCGTCGTCGCCGTCGTACTCGAGCATCGTCCCGCGCGCCTCGTCGCACGCGAGCAGATGGCGGCTCATGCTCTCGCGGGGCATGTCGAGGGCGCTCCAGCCGGCGCTTTCGGCCGTCAGCGTGTCGCCGCCGATGTTCGCCATCCACAGCTCGCACCCGCCGGTGTCCTCGTCGAGCAGCCAGACGCCGCAGGCGTGCGCCTCCGCATCGTCGACCAGCCGCTTGATGAAGACCTTGAAGAAGCCGCGCAGGTCGGGATGCGAGACCAGCAGATCGAGCGCGAGCTGGACGGCGTCTTTCTGGATCGACGCCATGCACTCGGCCCGCTGATGATCGTCGCGTAACGCCCGCAACTCGGCCTTCAGCTCGGCGATCTCGACCTCCGGCGCAGGCGACGGATCGAGCACCAGCGGTTGCGGCGACTCTGCGGATGCAGACATGTCCCGATTATGCGGGAGCGGACCGCTCTCCGACCACCCGTCAACAGGACGACTCGCCTCTCGTCCTTTTGGCCGATTCTGCACTCGGGCGGAAGGAGCACCGTGACCTGTAGCGGAAGGGGCACTTCGACATCGGCTATCTGCCGGATTGTGAAGGGACGGGCCCAGGACCAATGCTTTACGGCATGTCGAACCGCCTGCCTTCGTCGCCGACCCTCCCGGCTGCGCCTCTTCGTTTCATGGTTCTGGGCCTCCTCCTGACCCTGGGTCCGCTCGTCGCGGCCTGCAGCCGCGTCGAGACCGCTGCCGCCGCGCCGCCCCTCCCCCAGGTCACGGCCGCCGCCGCGGTCGCCCGCGACGTGACCGAGTGGGATGAGTTCACCGGCCGCCTGGAGCCCGTGCAGTCCGTGGGCGTCCGGCCGCGCGTGTCCGGCCTCCTCTCGAACGTGAGCTTCGAGGAAGGCAGCCTCGTCCGCCAGGGGCAGCTGCTGTTTCAGCTCGACGATCGCCCCTTCGTCGCTCAGGTCGAACGACTCAAGGCCGAGCTCGCGCAGGCCATGGCGGCGCGCGATCGCACGACCTCCGAGATGCGCCGCGCCGAGCGCCTGGCGACGGAGAACGCGATGTCGCTCGAGGAACGCGAGCGCCGCAGCGGCGCGGCGGGCGAAGCGACGGCCCGGGTCGACGCCGTCGCCGCCGGTCTCCGCGCCGCCCAGCTCGACCTCGAGTTCACCCGCGTGGTGTCGCCGATCGCCGGCCGCGTCAGCCGCGCGCTCGTCACCCGCGGCAACCTCGTCTCCGGCGGACAGGGCGAAGCGACGCTGCTCACGACGGTCGTCTCCGTCGATCCGATCTACGCCGCCTTCGACGCCGACGAGCAGACGTTCCTGCGCTATGGGGAGCGCGTCCGCCAGCACGGCAAGGGCGCCGGTGACCTGCCGATCCAGATGGCGCTCGCCGACGAGCAGACGTTCCCGCATGGCGGCACGCTCCAGTTCCTCGACAACCAGCTCGATCCCTCCACGGGCACGATCCGCGGCCGCGCGGTGTTCACGAACGCCGACCGTCGACTGACGCCAGGCCTCTTCGTCAGGCTGCGGCTGCCCGGCACGGTCGCCTACAAGGGCGTCATGGTCGAAGATCGCGCCGTCGGCACCGATCTCGATCGGCGCTACGTGCTGGTCGTCGGCGCCGACAAGGTCATCGCCTCGCGCACCGTGACGCTCGGCCCCCTCGTCGACGGGCTCCGCGTCGTCCGCAGCGGCCTCAAGCCGGGCGAGCTGGTCGTGGTCAACGGCCTGCAGCGCGTCCGCCCCGGCTCGCGGGCCGAGGCCACAGTCGCGGCGATGGGCGCCACCGCCGCACCGGCCGGAGGTGCCCAGTGAGGTTCGCGTCGTTCTTCATCACCCGGCCGATCTTCGCCATCGTCCTGTCGCTCCTGATCGTCGTCGGCGGGCTCCTGGCGCTGTTCCGGCTGCCGATCAGTGAATTCCCCGGCGTCGTGCCGCCGACGGTGGTCGTGCGCGCGGTGTTCCCCGGCGCCAACCCCAAGGTGATCGCCGAGACCGTCGCCGCGCCGCTCGAGCAACAGATGAACGGCGTCGACGGGATGCTCTACATGTTCTCGCAGGCGACCTCGGACGGCGCCCTGCAGCTCACCATCACCTTCGCGCTCGGGACCGACCTCGACAACGCCCAGGTGCAGGTGCAGAACCGCGTCGCGCAGACGCTGCCGCGCCTGCCGCAGGACGTGCAGCGCATCGGCGTCACCACCGAGAAGGCCTCGCCGGACTTCATCATGGTGGTGCACCTCGTGTCGCCGGACGAGCGCTACGACATGCTCTACCTGTCGAACTACGCGCACCTGCGCGTCAAGGACGAGATCTCCCGCATCGGCGGCGTCGGCGCCGTCCAGGTCTTCGGCGCCGGCGAGTACAGCATGCGCGTCTGGCTGGATCCGGATCGCCTGGCCTCGCGCCAGCTCACCACCAGCGACGTCGTCCGCGCCATCCGCGAGCAGAACGTGCAGGTCGCCGCCGGCGTCCTCGGCGCGCCGCCGGCCCCCTCGGACGCCACGTTCCAGCTGTCGATCAACACGCAGGGCCGGCTGACGACGGAAGCCGAATTCGCCAACATCGTCGTACGGGCGACCGACGACGGGCAGATCACCCATCTCGGCGACGTCGCCCGACTCGAGCTCGGCTCGAGCCGCTACTCGCTCCGCAGCCTGCTCGACAACAAGCCGGCCGTGGCGATTGGCGTCTTCCAGCGTCCCGGCACCAACGCGCTGCAGGCGTCCGACGATGTCCACGCGACGATGGAGCGGCTGAAGCAGAGCTTCCCGGCCGGCGTCGACTATCGCATCGTCTACGACCCGACGGTGTTCGTGCGCGAGTCGATCAACGCGGTCTCGCACACGCTGTTCGAGGCGATCCTGCTCGTGGTGATCGTGGTCGTGGTCTTCCTGCAGACGTGGCGCGCGTCGATCATCCCGCTCGTCGCCGTCCCCGTCTCCCTGGTCGGCACCTTCGCCGTCATGCTGGCGCTCGGGTTCTCGCTGAACACGCTGTCGCTCTTCGGTCTCGTGCTGGCCATCGGCATCGTCGTCGACGACGCCATCGTCGTGGTCGAGAACGTCGAGCGGCACATCGAGCTGGGACAGCCGCCGATGGAGGCGACCAGGCTGGCCATGCAGGAAGTGTCCGGGCCGATCATCGCCATCGCCCTGGTGCTCGGCGCGGTCTTCATCCCGACCGCCTTCATCAGCGGCCTGACCGGGCAGTTCTACCGGCAGTTCGCCCTGACCATCGCCATCTCGACGGTCATCTCGGCGTTCAATTCGCTGACCCTGAGCCCGGCGCTGGCGTCGCGCCTGCTGCGGGCGCACGGAGCGCCTCGTGACCTGCTGCAGCGCGGCATCGATCGCACCTTCGGCTGGTTCTTCCGCGGCTTCAACTGGGCGTTCGCCCGCGGCTCGTCGTTCTACGCCGGCGGCGTCGCCCGGGTGCTGCGGGTGGCGGCGGTCGCCCTGGTGCTCTACGTCGCGTTGATTGGCGTCACCGGGTCGGCGTTCAAGATGGTGCCGCAGGGGTTCATCCCGCCGCAGGACAAGGACTACCTGGTGGCGTTCGCGCAGTTGCCCGACGGGGCGACGCTGGATCGCACCGAGCGCGTCATCCGGCAGATGTCGTCGCTGGCGATGGCGCATCCCGCGGTGGCCAACTCGGTGGCGTTCCCTGGCCTGTCGATCAACGGCTTCGTGAACGCGCCGAACACCGGCATCGCCTTCATCGTCCTGAAGCCGTCGCACGACCGCGCCGGCGGCAAGGGGCTGGATGCGAACAGCGTGGTGGCCGAACTGAATCAGCGCTTCGGCAGCATCCAGGACGCCTTCGTCGCCATCTTCCCGCCCCCACCGGTCCAGGGGCTCGGCCAGGTCGGCGGCTTCAAGCTGTACATCGAGGATCGCGCCGGCCTCGGCTTCGAGGAGCTCTACAAGCAGACGCAGAGCGCGGCCATGACCGGGTCGCAGGATCCGTCGCTGGCTGGGCTGTTCTCGAGCTTCCAGGTCAGCGTGCCGCAGATCGACGTCCAGGTCGATCGCGAGCGGGTCAAGACCTACGGCATCCCGCTGACCGACGTGTTCGACACCCTGCAGGTCTACCTCGGCTCGCTCTACGCCAACGACTTCAACCGCTTCGGGCGCACCTACCAGGTCAACGTCCAGGCCGAGTCGTCGTTCCGCATGCAGCCGGAGCAGATCGGGCAGCTCAAGACGCGCAACAGCCGTGGCGAGATGGTGCCGCTCGGATCGGTGCTGAAGGTGACGCGGAGCTACGGGCCGGATCAGGTGATGCACTACAACGGCTATCCGGCGGCAGAGATCAGCGGCGGTCCGGCGCCGGGCTACAGCTCGGGGCAGGCGCAGGCAGCCATCACGAAGATCCTCGGGCGCTCGCTGCCGAACGGCATGGCGTTCGAATGGACCGAGCTGGCCTACCAGGACGTCGTGTCGGGCAACACCATGTTCCTGATCTTTCCGCTGTGCGTGCTCCTGGTCTACGGCGTGCTCGCGGCGCAGTACGAAAGCTGGTCGCTGCCGCTCACCGTCATCCTGATCGTGCCGATGACCCTGCTCTCCGCCATCACCGGCGTGTGGCTGACGGGCGGCGACAACAATGTGTTCACGCAGATCAGCTTCCTGGTGCTGGCGGGGTTGGCCTGCAAGAACGCCATCCTGATCGTCGAGTTCGCGCGACAGCGTGAGCACGAAGGAGCGTCGCGGCGCGAAGCGATCCTGGACGCCTGCCGCATCCGCCTGCGTCCGGTGCTCATGACCTCGGTGGCCTTCATCATGGGCGTCGTGCCGCTGGTGCTCGCCTCGGGTCCTGGAGCCGAGGTCCGGCACGCCATGGGTGTCGCGGTGTTCGCCGGCATGCTCGGCGTCACCGTCTTCGGCCTGATTCTCACGCCCGTTTTCTACGTCGTCGTCGAAAGGCTGGCGGCGCACCCGACGCGGCGCCCGGCCGCGGTCGTCGTCCCGCAGGTGCCGTCGACGGTCGAAGGACATTGATCATGCGGATCCGTCATCTGTCTCTCGTCGCTCTGGTCGCGCTGCAGGCGGCCTGCGCGGCGCGCATCGCTCCACCACCGGCCACCGTCGAACGGGCGGCGCTGGCGAACTGGGACGACGCCTCTGTATCGAAACAGGCCTACGACCCACGCTGGTGGGGCCAGCTCGAGGATCCGGTGCTCGAGCAGCTCGAGGCGGCGGCACTCGACGCCAACCGCGATGTCCAGTCGGCGATTGCGCGACTCGATCAGGCGCGAGCCGTGTTCGACGAGGATCGCCGCCGCCGTTACCCGACCGTGACCGCCGGCGCCCACGTGGACGTTCGCGAACAGGCGCAGCCCGGGTTCAGTGACGAGCCGCAGCGCATCAACACCTATCGAGCCGGTTTCGACGCAGTCTGGGAGCTCGACTTCTTCGGCCGGGTGCGATCGGCGATCGCCGCCGCGTCGGCCAACGCGGAGAGCTTCGCGGCGGCGCTCGACAGCGTGCGCGTCAGCGTCGCCGCCGAGGTCGCGCGGAACTACTTCGAGCTGCGCGGCATCCAGCAGCAGCTGTCGGTTCTCGATCGCAGCCTGACGAATCAGCGCGAGACGCTGCGGCTCACCACCGTGCGCCGCGATGCCGGACTCGGCGAGGAGCAGGATGTGGCCAGCGCATCGGCCCGGGTATCGGCGATCGAAGCGGGCCTGCCGCCCCTCCGCGCGGCGTTGGCGGCGCGGGAGCACCGGCTGGCGGTGCTGACCGGCCGAGCCCCGGGACAACTGAAGGTCGATCTGGCGCCGCGTCCGTACCCGGTCCTCGCCAAGGCGATTCCGCTCGGGGATCCCGGCGAGCTGCTCAAGCGCCGACCCGACGTACGCGTCGCGGAGCGCCGGCTGGCCGCCACAGCGGCCGGCGAGGGCGTCGCGGTAGCCGATCTCTATCCGCGGATCACGCTCACCGGGATGCTCGGCTTGCTGGCCGGGCGGGGCAACATCTTCGGCAAGAGCGATTCGCGCGCCTGGGCGGTGACGCCGGCGCTGCACTGGAGCGCCTTCGATCTCGGCAGCGCCCGTGCCCGCCTGCGCGGCGCCCGGGCCTCGACTCGCGAGGCGCTGGCGGAATACGACAAGACCATTCTGCTGGCCCTCGAGGAGACCGAGAACGCCCTCGTCAGCTATCGCGAGCGGCAGCAGCGCCTGGTCAAGCTCACCGACGAGGTCCGCGAGAGCGCCCGTGCCGCCTCGATCGCCCGCGTCCGCTATCGCGAAGGGATCGCCGACTTCCTGTCGCTCCTCGACGCCGAACGGACCGAGCTGCAGGCCGAGGACAGCGCCGCCCAGGCCGAGGCCGACGTCTTCACCGCGGTGGTCGGCCTCTACCGTGCCGTCGGCGGGATCCAGCCATAGGCGGTAACGTCGATGACGGAACCGACTCGCACGAGGGCGCTCCCCGGCTAGAGAACTGAACGGGCAAGAACTTTACGTGACAGCTCTCTAGAACACGAAGCGGAAGCCGATCTGGAGCTGCCGCTGCTCGTAGCCGGCCGACGGCAGCAGCTGATCGCCGCTGGTCGGCACAGTCCCTGTGGGTAGGCCCGTCGCCGCCGTCACGGCGAGAGCC
>JBDSLU010000497.1:0-5294 GCA_039916225.1 Vicinamibacteraceae bacterium | reverse complement strand
GGGACCGGCGGCGTCGGGGTCATCGGGCGCGGCTGGTCGACAGGACGGTGCGCATCTGCCGGAAGTTGAGACCCAGATAGACCACGCCCGCCAAGGTGGCGAGCACCGCCAGACCGACGCGCGGATTGTGGCCGACGACGAGCTTGCCGACGAGAAGCACCCCGGCCAGGACCGCGCCTTGCGCGGACGCCGCGAGCAGCGGCCTCAGCGCCAGCGCCACCGGCGCCTGGATGAAGCGCCGCGACAGATAGATGCCGGCGATGGCCTGGAGCAGCATCGGCACGGTGACGGCGAGGGCGGCGCCCGGCAGCCCGAACTGCATCGTCAACGGATAGAGCGCGGCGGCCATCAGCACGAGCCGAACCAGGCTGGTGCTGAAGTCGATGTGCGGCTTCCCGATGGCGTTGTACAGGTAGCCGTTCAGCATCCAGAGTGCGCGACACAGCCCGAACACCGCCAGGATCTGCAGCGGCAGCACCGCCGGCTCCCACCGTTCACCGTAGAGCACGGTGATGATCTCGCGGGCCAGCACGATGATGGCGACGGAGAGCGGCACCACCAGGCTCGTGATCAGCCGAAGGCCCCTGGCGTATTCCTGCCGGAGGGCCGGCAGATCGGCCTGCAGCTTGCTGAACAGCGGGAACATCACCCGCGAGACCAGCTTCGACAGGTGCGTCGACGGGATGTTGGCGAGCGTGAACGCCGCCACGTAGAAGCCGAGCAGCTTGGGACCGAGCACCTTGCCGATGAGCGCGTTGTCGAGCTCACGGGTCAGGAAGAGAACGATCGCGACACCGGTGATGTAGCGGCCGTACGAGAACAGCTGGCGGGCGACCGGCCAGTTCAGCCGGAACCGCACCCGGCCGGGGATCATCAGGAACGACAGCGCGCTGGTGATCCCCGCGGTGACCACCTGCGCGTAGACGAGCGCCCACACGTTGCGCAGCCACCACGCCAGGCCGATGGTGGCGATGAAGCTGAGGACGGCACTCACCTGCTCCATGTAGGCCAGCCGCCGGAAGTCCAGCTCCTTCTGCAGTGCGACGCTGTTGATGTTCTGCAGGCCCATCAACAGAAAGGTCAGGCCGACCGCGCCGACGGTCTCGGCCAGGATCGGCTGCTGGTAGAACGCCGCCACCCACGGCGCGATGATGAAGGACAGCACGGCGAGGCCGATGCCGCGCAGGACCATCAGCGTGAAGGCGGTGTCGCGGGCCTCCTCGAACTCGTCCTGGTGATGGATGAGGGCCTGGCCGAAGCCCGTCTCGGTGAAGATCTCGATGAGCCGCGTGGCCATCAGGCAGAGCGCCATCACCCCGAAGATCTCGGGGGTGAGCAGCCGGGCCAGGACGACGCTGCGCGCCAGCGTCAGCACGGCGATGCCGACGCTCGACGCCGCCATCCACATGCCGCCGCGGATCGCCCTCGACTGGAGCGAGCCGTCCGAGCGGTGCATGAACCGGAAGCCGCGCTTCAGCGCTGTCAGAGACATCGCGGGGCCAATCGGATCAGGGGCATGGCGGCAGGCCTTCTCACAGCGCGGCCGGGCGCGGCTCGCGGGTCGCGGCCTCGGCCTCGAGCCACTGGCAGCAGCGATCGAACACGTCGGTCTGCCAGGGGGTCAGCGAATAAATATGGTTGGCGTTCGGGGTGAGATGCGTGTCGTAGCCGCGCGGATACGCGTCGAGGGCGGCCCGATGCCGCTGGACGAACTTGACGTCGAACTCGTACTGCAGCCGGTCGGCTTCGCCGAAGGCCAGGAACATGCGCCGCGACGAGGCCAGCATCCGCCGGAACGCCGGCGCGAAGTGCGGGTTGGTGTTGTCGGGTTCGGCCGGCGCCGCGCTCACGGCAGCCGCGCCCGCTGGTGCGGCCGCCCGCAGCCGCTTGGCGAACGGCTTGGTGATCGACCGCGTGATCAGGCTGTAGTGGCTCTGTCCCGACAGGAACCGCATCCACGACTTCCAGACCGCCGGCTCCCAGAGCCGGAACTTGCGCAGATAGCGATCGCGTGTCCCGGCCAGCTGCTGGTCGGTCATGTACTTCGAGAAGTCGATCTGGGTCCCGTCGAGGATGACCGGGATCCCCAGGCCGACCAGCGAGATGATCCGCGGATCGCGATCGGCAGTGAGCAGCCCGGTGATGGCGCCGCCGCACAGCCCGGCGGCGATGAACCGCGAGCAGCCGTGCGTCTGCTGCATCCAGTCCATCGCGGCCACGGTATCGGCGATGTAGCGGCCCACCTGCACCGAGCCGTAGAAGTCGGCCAGGTGCGCGTCGGTGATCTCGCCCTCGGAATCGCCCAGGCCGTTGAAATCGAAGCGCAGCACCGGGTAGCCGAGCGCGACGAAGCGGGCGGCCATCTTGTTGTACAGCCGGTGCGGCGCGACCCGCATCTTCACGCCCGGCGAGAGCATCAGGATGGCCACGCCCGGCTCGCGCGGGACCGCCGGCTGATGCAGGATGCCGAACAACCGATGGCCGTCACGATTGGGGAACGTCGCGGCGACGACGGAAGCACTCATGACTGGACTCCGAAACGGGGCCTGACGGTTGCGATCGTCATCGATGTGACGGCGTCCACAATTCCTGGCGCACACCCTGCGCGTAGCGGACCCACGCGACCAGGATGGCGAGGTTGACCGACGCGAAGTAGAGCGCCACCTTGCCGACGAAGAGCCGCTCCAGGCCGGCGACCTGCCACAGCGCGGCGAGCGCCAACAGGTAGAACGCAATCTGCGCCGCGAACACGGCGAGATAGAACGGTGACTCCAGCAGCCCGATCGGCGCCAGCAGCACCAGGATGAGGAAGATCGGCGCCAGCCAGCGCATCAGCTTGTGCGACACCATCGAGAACGCGAACAGGCCGTAGCGGAACGGGTTGAGCACGCCGGCGTGCGCGAAGAGGGTCGTCATGCCGCGAATCAGCGTGCGGACCTTGCGCTCGAACTCCTGCCGCGGATCCTTGACGCTGGTCATCGTGCCGACGGCGTTCGCTTCGGTGACGGCGCGATAGCCCTGCTGCACCGTCCGCAGGACCGACAGGAAGTCCGGCGCCATGCCTTCGGTGAACGGGGCGCAGATGGCCTTGCGCTGTGCGTAGAACGAGCCGCTGGCGCCGACGATGGAGTGGACGTCGGACTCGAGTCGCCGCAGCAGCAGCTCGTAGCGGCCGTACATCGCTTCTCCGCCCGATTCGGCGATGCGATCCTCGCCCGAGATGCAGCCGATCGCCGGATCCTGGAAGCGCCGGACGATCTGCTGCAGCGAACCGGGCTCGAGCTCGATCGACGCGTCCGAGAAGACCAGCACGTCGTGGCTGGCGTTGGCGAGCCCGGCGTTCAGCCCGGCGGCCTTGCCGCCGCGCACCGGCAGTTCGACGATGCGCATGTTCGGCGTCGCCGCCGCGCGGATCATCGGCACGGTCTGATCGGTCGAGCCGTCCGAGATGAAGAGCACCTCGAGCCGGTCGGCCGGATAGTCGAGCGCGGCCGTGTTGACGATCTTGCGTCCGACCCGTGACGCCTCGTTGTGCACCGGGATGATCATCGAGATCCCCGGCAACGCCTCGCCGGCGATCGCCGTGTCGCGCCGGCCCACCACCTTGCCGAGCAGCCACAACGCAAACGGGTAGCCGAAGTAGGGATAGAGCACGCCGGCCACGCCGATCCAGAAGAGGCTGGTGAGGATCACAGGACCCCCAGCACTTTGGCGAAGAACAGCGGCCCGGTGTTGGTCACGGATTCGTGGATGTTCAGGCGACGGACGGCGAAGCGATCGTCGCCCGCGGCGACGAAACCACGCGTGGTCGAGAACGCCAGGCGGTAGCCGGCGCTCTCGACCCGGGCGGCGATCTCGGGCGTCAGGTAGCCATTCGGATAGCTGAAGGTCGGCGCGGTCGCCGCGAAGCGCGCGTCGACGACGGCCTTCGACTCCCGGATCTCGGATTCGACCTCGCCCGGCGAGACGTAGGTCAGCAGGCGGTGTTCGGCGCCGTGGCCGCCGAACGCCACACCGGCGCGGCCCATCTCGTCGACCTCCGGCCAGTCCATGAACCCGTCGACGATGGTGGGATCGACCGCGGCCGGTGCCCCACCGGCGGCGAGCGCCGCGTCGATGTCCCGGACCAGCCGATCGACCACTGCCGGCTCGATGCCCTTCTGCGTGGTGATCGCGTCGATGACGTAGGGTCGCGGATCGACGGCGTCGATGTCGAGCACGCGCGTCAGGCCGAACGGCGCGAGCAATGGCGCGAAGGCGGCGCGGTGCGCCGGCACGCGCATCACCTCGCCGACTACCCGCATCAGCGCATGCGTCAGCGCCTCCTGCCAGAACAGGCGACGCTTCCCGATGAAATTGACCGGCAGGAAGACCAACGCCGGCAGCCGGTGGCGTTGCAGCACCGGCAGGGCGTTCAGGTAGTTGTCGCGCCAGCCGTCGTCGAACGTGATCAGGCAGGACCGCGAGCGGAGCGGCTCGCCGCGGGCCATCCGGTCGGCGAGCTCGTCGACGCCGATCACGGTGAAGCAGCGCGACAGCAGCGACATCTGCGTCGCGAACGTCGCCGCGTCCACCACCAGCGCCGGATGCGAGGCCGTCTTCGCACGCTCGTCCGCCGTCAGGACGCGGTGATACATCAGCACCACGGCCCGCTGGCGCATCGCGATCAGCTGGTAGAGCCGCAGCACGCCGGTGTAATAGAGGACGTAGGCGACGATCAGCTTGAGCCCGTAGACGAGCCTGGCCCGGCGCACGCGCGCCGCCGTCGGCGCGGTGCCGGAGCGGCCCTGAGCTGCGCGCGGCGCCGAGGGACCGGAGGTCGAGGCGGCGGTGGCGGTCGTCATCACGGCACGTCGATCACGCCTCCGCGCCCGCGGCGCGGCGGAACCAGCGGTAGGTCTCGAAGAAGAACGGCCGCAGGTCGCCCAGCTTCGGG
This sequence comes from Vicinamibacteraceae bacterium, assembly GCA_039916225.1. Lineage (GTDB taxonomy): Bacteria > Acidobacteriota > Vicinamibacteria > Vicinamibacterales > Vicinamibacteraceae > JBDSLU01. The sequence goes on along the minus strand of JBDSLU010000497.1, from coordinate 358 downwards.
TTCTCGTAGTGCAGATCGGTGCCCCAGAACTTGGCGAAGTCGGCGAACGCCCGCCATCGGCTGGTGGCGCCGTCCGGGGGGGCGCCGCGGCTGCCGAAGAGCGTGATGAGCAGGTTGTCGATGTCGCCCCACAGCCACCGATTGCGCACGCCGATCCGATACGGCGGCCGCGTCTCGAACTCGCCCGACTCGACGCCCTGCAGCAGCAACTGCGGGAAGTCGACGCCGGCATCGATGGCGAGCTGGAGCGATCCCCAGAAGCGGCCGTTGATCTCCATCAGCCGCGGCCGGCCGTCGCGGTTGTCCCGCTTGAACTCGACCATCGCGACGCCGTGCCAGCCTAGATCGTCGAGGAGCG